>DCZG01000132.1 GCA_002331575.1 Atopobium sp. UBA2090
GTTGAAGCTCTGGAACACCATCCCGACCTCGGCGCGCAGGGCGGCGAGGTCCTTCCCCTCCTGGGGTAGCGGGCTGCCGTCGACGAGGATCTCGCCAGAGTCGATGGTCTCGAGGCGGTTGATGGTTCGGCACAGCGTGGACTTGCCGGAGCCGGACGGGCCGATAACGACGACGACCTCGCCCTTGTCGACGGAGAAGTTGATGTCCTTGAGCACGTGCAGCTGGCCGTAGTGCTTGTCGACGTGCCTGAGCTCGATGATAGGGGTGGCCATGACGCTCTCCATTCGATGGGACGACGCTCGGACTTAGACGGGGTTCTCCTCGGTACGTGCGATGATCTTGGTTCCCGACCTTCGCGCGACGTAGATGGAGGCCTGGTTGATGGCGTAGTTGATGAGAACGTAGATGACGGCCACGACGAAGTACACGGAGACGAGCGCGTCGTAGTTGCTAATGAGGACGCGACCGTTCTGGAGGATGTCGGGGAAGCTCACGACGTAGGCGACCGAGGTGTCCTTGACGACCACGACGAGCTGCGAGATGAGCGACGGGATGACGTAGCGGATGGCCTGGGGAAGCACGATCTTGCGCATGACCTGGCCGTCGGTGAGACCGATCGAGAGCGCGGCCTCGACCTGGCCCTTGGGCACCGCGTTGACGCCGGCACGAAAGACCTCGGCGAGCACGCCGGACGCCGTGAGCGAGATGGGCAGGGCTAGCATCCAGAACGAGGGAATCTTGAAGCCGTACCCCGGAAGCACCAGGAAGAAGAAGTAGATGAGGAGCAGCGAGGGGATGCCGCGGAAGAAGTTGATGATCACGCGGAAGATCGTGCTCACGGCCTTGTTCTTGCTGATGCGGCCGAGCATGAAGAGGACGCCGAGCACGAGCGCGATAGCACCCGCCGTGAGGGCGACCTCCATGGTACCCGCGAAGCCCTCGAGGAGGAACCGCCAGGTGGTCCACTTGCCGAAGAACGACCAGTACTTCGAACTGAACTGCCCCTGTCGGTACAGCCGCATGACGACCCAGGCGACGATGGCGACAAGGACGACGGACGAGATGATGGTGCCCACGAGGATGTGGCGCTTCGTCTTGGGGCCGGGAGCCTCATAGAGCGCGTCTCGCATGGACATGCTGTCTGCAGGTGCGCTCATCGCAGGATCCTCACTTTCTTGTCAATCCTGTTTCCGGCAAGGCCGATCACGAACGCCGTGCCCGCGTAGCAGAGCGCCGAGATCACAAACGGCAGGATGCCGCCCACGTCCCTCGTATTGATGTACGAGACCATGCCCGTGAGCTCCTTCGGGTTGAGAGGAACCTGAGAGCCGAGTGCGGTGGTGAGAAGGACGGCGATGAAGAGGTTCGTCATGGGCAGGACCGCCGACCTCAGGGCCTGCGGAACGATGACGTCCTTGATGATCTGACCGAAGGAGAGCCCGATCGAGCGCGCGGCCTCGATCTGACCGACGCCTATCGTGTTGATGCCGGTCATGAAGTTTTCCGAGCCGAAGGCAGAGGCGACGAGAACCACCACGAGAATGACGCAAGTCCGCTCGCTCCATACGATTCCGAGATAGGGGAAGGCGTAGTAGAAGAACACCAAGAGCGAGATGCCCGCGATGTTGCGGAAAATCTGGACGTAGACGTCGCCGACCTTGCGCAGAGGCGCGATGGGGCAGACCCGCATGATGGTGATTACGAGCGCGAGCAGCATGCAGCACACGAAGGAGATGAGCGTCATCCCCCAGGTGTTGAGAAGCGCCTGCAGGTACATCCCACCATAGGTCTCGAACAGATACGAAACGCTCATTGCCACCTCCGCTTAGAGAAAGGGGAGTCCTCGTGTGTAAAGGCACGGGGGCTCCCCTTGGCACGAGCCATACATACGGAGCGTACCCGCCCACTCCGTCGGGAACGGTCGTGGAGCGAGGAAGCCAGGGCTGCGACGCTCCGGCTACGCACCGATCGTGGGCGGCTCGGGAGCCTCGGTCTGACCGGTGCGGTCACCGATGCAGACCTTCCAGAGCTGCTTCCACACGCCGTCGTCCTCGACCTTCTGGAGGAAGGCGTTGACGAAGTCGACCGCGTCGGAACCCTTGGCGAGGCCGATGCCGTAGGGGTCATCCGGGCCGATGGTCTCGCTGACCAGACGATACTTTCCCGGGTTCGCGACGATGGAACCCTCCTGGAGCGTCTCGTCGATGACGTAGGCGTCAACACGACCCTGCTCGAGGGCGGCGCGAGCCTCCTCGTCGGTGCTGTACTCGGAGAGGACCGCCTTGGGCGCGACCTCCTCGACGATCGAGGGGCCTGTCGAGCCGGACTGGACGGCCACGTTCTTGCCGTCGAGGTCAGCGGCGGAGTTGATGTCAGTGTTGCTCGCCATGACGAGGATGCCCTGGTGGGCGGTGAAGTAGGGACCGGCAAAGTCGATGAGCGCCTTGCGCTTGTCGGTGATCGAGTAGGTCGCGAAGACCGCGTCGACCTGGTCGTTCTGGAGGACCGACTCACGGGTGTCAGAAGTGACCTGCGTGAAGTCGAACTTGGTGGCATCCCCGAGGATGTAGGCGGTCAGGAGCTGGTAGAGGCCAGCGTCAAAGCCGCGGAGCGTGTTGTCGGTCTCGTCGAGATAGCTGAAGAGCTCGGACGTGCGCGTGGAGCCGACGCGAAGGGAGCCGGCGGACTTGACCTTGGATGCCCACTCGGACGCGGAGATGACGGAGGCGTCGGCAGCCTCCCCGGCCTTGATGATGGCATCGAAGGCGTCCTTGTCGATGGCACCCTCGGAGGAGCTGGCGCTCGTGCTGGACGACGTTGACGTGCTGGTGCCGCTGTCTGAGCTGTCGGAGCAGCCGGCGAGACCGGCGAGCACGACGGCGTTGGCGCCGGCGATGATTGCCTGTCGCCTGTTCAGGATGATGTCGTTGAGTGCCATGGGTAGAATCCTTCCTCTTTGGCTGGGCTGACGTCGCTCGTGACGCCAACTCCCAAGAACCCCGTATGTTTTAAGATAAGCTACATATTCCCCGCACATGGCAAACATACACGTCCGGAAATGGACGTTTAACGCCCGGACCCATGGACGATACCTTGCAGTTTCCCTAAGGCACGCGGAGTCCGGGCTCGGTCATGAACAGGCCGAGACAGATGAGCGCGTTGTATGTGTGCTTCTTCTTCATGCTTACAAATCCTAGCTGCTCGCTAGGTTTTGTCAACGGCCTTTCNNAAAGCCCCAAAGGATCCTTTGACGTTATTGCGGACGGCCCAACTGGGCAAACGTCGCCGAGACAAAAGGGGCTTATCGGTACCCCCTGGTAGACGGCTCGCGGGCCGTACCAATAAGCCAGAAGGATCCTTTGACGTTATTGGCACCGGCTCCTCAAGGCCGCAGCTCACGAGCCAGACCGCCATGACTCACCGCGAGAAGTCCGAAATCGCCTCCGCCACGGTACCCACGAGCACGTCCGCATGGGAGCGAACGTCCTCCGGCGAGCGTTTGAAGGTGTACGCGACGTCCGCCTCGTCGAGAAGAGGCACGTCGTTGAACGAGTCCCCGATTCCCGCCGTGGTGCCCACGCCAAACCTGTCCCGCACGCACGCGAGACCCGTCCCCTTGGAGCAGCCCAGCGGCACCACGTCGACGCTCTCTCTGTTCTGGAACGCTGCGGCGACGTCGGCAAACCGTTCGTTGATCATCGTCACCGCCCGCGAGGCGGCATCAGGACTCCGGAAGCCCATCGAGATGCCGTGGATGTCGCAGGGAACCTCCTCCGCCGAGCGGACGGACCTGATGAGTGACCTCATGATGAGAGGAATCGCCCCGAAGCCGTAGTACGCCTCGTCGGTCGAGAACATGACCCTCCTGGCGGATGGCCTGCACGCCTCGCAGATGCGACCGGCGATCTCATGAGAGAGCCCGTGATTCTCGATGAGCCCTCGCTCGCCGTCATAGACCTGCGCCCCGCTGAGCGTGATGCAGAAGTCCAGATGAAGGCTGTCGGGAATCGTGTCACGAATGGCAACCATGGCGCGGCCGGTGCAGAGGCCAAAGAGGCCGCCCACCTCCTGATATGCCGAGATCGCCGCAAGATCGCCCCGCCGGTACGACAGGGGGCCGAGTCCCACGCGGAGGGTCCCGTCATAGTCGCTTGCAAATGCCGTTCTCATGTCCATTCATGACTCCCAACACGATGCGATCTTGTCTGCCCGCTCGAACGGACACCCCTACGAGAGTATTTCTTCGAGAGCCGTCCGTGCCACCTGTCGAGAAGGACGGAAAAAGAACCACAACGCATGCCTCGGAAAGGCGGCGTGGCTGGCGGGGGATATACTTCCTCGTCAGAGGCAGGCGACGATGCCGTGAGATTCCCCGCTCCCGAAGATCCACCCCTCACTCGGAGGCACGAACATGGACGCATGGACGTTGGACGAGAAGTACGCTCCTCCCTTCCGAGAGATACGAGCCTTGGTCGACAGCGGCTCCCTGGACAGGACCATCTGTGACTACTGGGAGCGCAACGGCCTCGAGCGATGCCTCAAGGCCATCTCCTCGGGCCTCATGGCCCCGTCCGACCTGCCCTACAGCTTCGGTTTCCTCATGAACCCCCTGTGCTACTGTCGGTTCCTCGGAGTCACTCTCGACTTTGAGCGCTACACCTGGGGAGACTTCCTCCCGATGCCCGAGCAGGGGGTCCGCTTCCTGGAGGAGCTGAGCCTGTACCGGGCAGGAAAGGACCCCGAAAGCGACACGGGCCTGCCGTGGCTCTTCCAGAGAGGTACGGCACTGCGCAAGAAAGCCAGCGTCGAGCAGAAGCGCACGCTCTTTCGGCTCTTTGACGTCACGGAGCAGACGGCCTTTGCCGAGCAGTACCTGTGCCCGCCCGAAGGCTGCATCTATCCCCGCATCAGGTTGGGCAAGGCGTACGGCAACGGTCGTCTCGTCACCCTGACCATCCCACTGCCAGAGGGGATGGAGCTCAGGGCGATGCCGGGACAGACCTGCCACCTGACGCTTCCCGATGGTTCGGCGGCAGTCCTCACGCTCCGAGCCGAGCAGAACGACAGGGTGGATGAGCTGTCCGCCTCGGGGTACGTGGAGCATTACACGCCCCGAGACGTGCCGACTCGGTTCAAGGTCTGGCAGCACGTGACGGCCAGCCAAGCGGCGATCGGCTGGCTCGTGACTCACGACGACGCTGATGGCCTCTTCTGCCTGTCCGACCCCACGCTCCCTCACTGGGCGCCCTTCATGGCATGGTTCGAGAAGGAGCGAAGGGGCCTGCTCGAGGGCAGCGCCCAAACGCTCTCCCGGAAGGGAGAGGCGCTCATGGATGAGCTCTCGAGCATCGCAGCCGAGGGGTAGAACCGCTCGCAGGGTCTCAGAGGGCGAGGTCCCAGTACGTGACGCTCGCGCCGGCAGCATCCACCGAGAGACCGTAGCGGGTCGGGTAGTAGCGAGTCGAGAAGCACAGCTCACCGTCGTTGACGAAGACCTCGATGGACGAGACGTCACCGATAATGCGAACGTCACGAAGCCGGTCGAGCTTCTCGAAGCGGACCTTGCGTCCGGCACCCACCGAATCCTTGTCGGGGTTCACGAAGCGCAGCTCGAAGATGCCGTTGTCCCAGGTAATCACGAGCTCGTCGGCAATCTCGACCCGCAGCGCGTTGCCCTGCTCGTCGATGCCCTCGACCTTGAGGTCGAAGGTGCGAGCTCCGTCATGCACGAGGCTCCCCGTGGAGGTCTCCTCGTTCGCATGACAACGGTCGAGTTCGCGAACGGGACTCTGGAGCACGCGGCCGTTTCGCGCGGTGATCTCGCGCGGGATGGTAAAGCAGTGCTGCCAGCCGTCCCGGACGGTCGGGTTGACGTACTCCTTGGTGTCGGGCATACCCATCCAGCCGATGAGGATGCGACGACCGTCGTTGGCCTTGAACGTCTGCGGGGCGTAGAAGTCGAAGCCCGCGTCCCAGAGCGCGAACGGCGAGAGGCGGCACTCGCCATGGATGTCGCCGCGAAGCACGAAGTAGCCGGACTGGTAGACATTGCGACGTTCCCACTCGGGACCGGTGAGGCCCTGCGGGGAGACCGAGAGCACCTTGACCTCGGGCGCATGCGCGCGATCCCCGTCATCGACGAGCTCGAAGTAGTCGGGGCACTCCCACATGTAGCCGAAGGGATACTCGGTGGTCACGCGGTTCCGGAGGGTCCACTTCTCGAGGTCGACCGACGAGAAGACGAGCACCTCTCCCCTGTCGTCCTTCCTGCGCGCGCCCTGGACCATGAGGTACTCGTCGCCCGCTCGCCACACCTTGGGGTCGCGGACGTGCTCGGTGTCGTCCTCCGGGTAGTCGTCGTTCGTCATGACGACCTGCTTGGGACCAAAGGTGAAGCCGTCCTCGCTCATGACGTGGACGGTGTTCGCCTCGCGACCGCGCTTGACGTAGTCGTATCCGTACTCGTCCTCGCGCTTGACGTTGCCGGTGTAGAAGACGTGCATCACCCCGAACTCCACGAAAGCGCAGCCGGAGTACACGCCGGAGACGTCGAAGGGCTGGTCGGGATAGAGGGCCGTGCCCTCGTAGGACCAGTGCACGAGGTCGTCGCTCAGGGAGTGGCCCCACATCTTGACGCCGCCCTCGGCATTGAAGGGCGAGTACTGGAAGTAGGCGTGATAGGTGTCGCCCAGCTGGCAGAGGCCATTGGGGTCATTGAGCCATCCGACGGGCGGCACGAGGTGGAAGTCCTGCTCGAACCTGCCGGGGGTGGCAGCACGCTCGGCCACCTGGCGAAGGGCGTTCAGATCGCTGGCAAGGGGGTTACTCATGGCGGGCTCCCTGGATTCTCGTCGGTAATCGCATCAAGAAAGATGATACAGACACGAGGGGCGGTCGGCATCCCAAAGCGGTCGGGGGTCATCATTGGCTCACCTTTGGATGGCGTCGGCCGCTGACGGACTTCTTTCAGCAAGCCTCTCGGGTTGTGCTTTTTCAGACATGCCAGCGCGGGGCGTGTACCCTCTTGAAAAGCGACGAGGAGGGCGGCATGGCATACGACATGAGATCTCTCACGAGGCGAGAAGCCCTTGCGTTCGTCTCCCTGGCCCTCTCTGCCGGAGCCAGCACGTCGCTCCTCTCGGCCTGCTCGTCTGCCGGCGCCTCGGACATGGCCAGCAGCGAGACCGGAACCTCGCAGCTCACGATTACCTTCCTCGAGGTCGGCAAGGCGGATTCGTTCGTCCTCGTGACCGACCACTCCTGCGTCGTGATCGACACGGGGACAGCCAAGACCGCGCAGGACGTCGTGGACTCGATCGTGAGTCTCGGAGTCTCTGCCATCGACGCGCTCGTCGTCACGCACTTCGACCAGGACCACGTCGGCGGCGCGGCGACGATCCTCCGGGACTTCTCCGTGAAGGCCGTCTACACCACCTACCAGTCGAAGGACTCAGACGCAATCGACGACTACCTCGCGGCGCTCGACGATGTCGGTCTCACGGCCACGGAGGTCGACGCCACCACGACACTGACCATCGACGGCGTGACCTACGTCATCCATCCGCCCGACAGCTCGTCATACGACAAGGACGAGAGCAACAACTCCTCGCTCGTCACGCGCGTGACGCTCGGCGATACGAACTTCCTCTTTGCCGCCGACGTCGAGTCCGAGCGCATCAAGGAACTCGTGGCTGACGGCGCGGACCTCTCGTGCGACCTTCTCAAGGTACCTCACCACGGCATCTACGAGGACGCCACCGACGAGCTCGTCTCCGCGGCCTCGCCCACCAACGCGGTCATCACCTCGAGCAAGGACCAGAAGGAGGATGACGAGACGGTCTCTGCTCTCGAGGAGGCGGGCGCGCAGGTCTATCTCACCCGCAAGGGGGTCGTCACCGCCGTGACCGACGGCTCCACCCTTAGCGTCTCGCAGGAGTAACATCACTGATACGGATCCCGTACGAACGCAAAGGAACCCCTGAGCAGACATGGACTTCTTCCAGATCGTATTCCTCGCATTCGCGGCCGTCGGCGTGGTCGGGGGCATCCTCTTCCTGCGTTCGAGCGGCAAGCGGCTCGGCGACAGCAGACGGTTCTTCCGCGTGCTCTCCCTCTGGTGCTTCCTCATCGCCCTTCTCGCGGTTCTCGCCATCTTCTCGGTGATTCCCGGCGACTACCTGCCGGGGTCGGTCCTGCTCGCCACGGGCTTCCTGCTGCTCGTGGCCGGAATTTCCTGCATTCACGGCTACTCGAGCGAGTTTCCCAACGTCGTGAGCGGAAAGTGCCTCCGCATCACCGTCATCGACTCACAGCCGACGCCTGAGTTCACCTTCGTGCTCCACGGAAAGCGCCACCACATGCTCACCGATGACGGAGACCTCGCTGAGGAGATTCATCGCGGAGACGTGCGGGACATCTACGCCAGCGACGGCGAGAACCCCCACATCCGGCTTTCCACGAAGGGGAGCAGGGGAATTGGGATCTTCTTCCTCGTCTTCGGCATCATCCTCACGAGCCTCGGGCTGCTGCTGATCCTCTGGTAGCGGCCGGACTTGTCGGCACCACTCCTGGCACCCTCTTTCACGAGCCGGGCAACTCACCTGAATACCGACGTCCTTTGTGACTTCGCCTGCACGACGGAAGAGGATGCCCTTCCGTGGGTACCATCCAACTACTCACAGAACGACCTCCAGGAAAGGCACCCATGAGCGAACCCACCGAGATCGTCACCGCCGACGCTCTTGCCACCACCGCACGGCAGGGCGTGCCCATCATCCAGTCGAAGCTCCGCCACAACATCCTCAAGATGCCCGAGGCGATCGACGAGGCGAGCGGCATCAAGATCTTTGGCCGTACCATCAAGAGCCTCGTCTTCACCACCGACCTTGCCATCATCAAGAACTGCGACGCCGACGCGGTCTTCGCGGTCTACCCGTTCACGCCCCAGCAGTCCATCAGCGACGCGATCATCAAGGCGTCGAGCATCCCCGTCTTCTGCGGCTGCGGTGGCGGGACCACGCACGGCGTCCGAACGGTCTCCCTCGCGCGCGACGTGGAGTGCCAGGGGGCGATGGCCGTCGTCCTCAACGCGCCCATCTCGAACGTCAACCTCAAGGCCGTGGCCATGTCGGTCGACATCCCCGTGGTCATCACCGTGGTGAGCTCGGAGACCAACATTCCGGAGCGCGTGGCGTCGGGCGCGGCCATCGTCAACGTGGCGGGCGGCAAGGACAATGCCGCCCTCGTGCGACGCATCCGCGAGAAGAACCCCGACGTTCCCATCATCGCCACAGGCGGGCGCACCAACGAGTCGGTCCACGACACCATCGTGGCGGGCGCGAACGCGATCACCTATACGCCGCCGAGCACCGCAGAGCTGTTCTCCACGATGATGACCCAGTACCGCGACGATTCGTCCCAGCCACAGCAGCGAGACTACAATGTCTCCCAGATCCTGCGCGCCGTCGGGGCGCTGCGACAATAGCCTGCGAAGGGGCGAGGACATGACCACGCTCTTCATAGATGCCGATGCGTGCCCCGTCACGAAGGAGGCGCTCGCCGTCGCCCGCTCCGAGGGTGTGCCCTGCGTCATCGCGGGCAACTCCACCCAGAACCTCGAGCGCAGCATCCGCTCGACCGACGCCCGCACGCCCCACGACGGTTTCTGGGTCCGCACGCTCCAGGTGGGAGTGGGCTCCGACTCGGCCGACTTCGCCATCGTGGAGGAGCTGCACCCGACCGACGTGGTCGTGACGCAGGACATCGGCCTCGCGAGCATCGTGCTCGGCCGCGGCGCCCGCGCCATCGGCGTGCGCGGACACGTGTACAACCCGCTCACGATCGACTCGATGATGTTCATCCGCCACGAGGAGAAGAAGGTCCGCCGCGCGGGTGGTCGCACGGGAGGATCCGCGGCCTTCGTCGACGAGGACCGCGAGAGGTTCTCGCGTAACCTCCATCAGCTCATTCGAGACGCGCGAGCGACGCGATGACCATCGACGGCGACGAGGTCACGATCTGGGGCAAAGCCGCCCGCTGTCCAATCGTCTACCTGCATGTCTTCGAGGGTAAAGGCGAGGACGTCTGGACGCGGTGCCAGGGACTCGACTGCCCGCCCTTCTCCCTTGTAGCAGTGAGGGTCCCGGACTGGGACGACGCCATGTCGCCCTGGCCGTGCGAGTCCATCTCGGGCGACGGTCGGAGCTGCGGTGGCCATGCCGCTAACCAGCTGGCGCTCCTCACGGAGCGAATCATGCCCATGGTCGAGGGGACGGTTGGCACGCCTCCCTGGTCAGGCGTCGTCGGTTACTCACTGGCGGGACTCTTCGCGGCGTGGACGCCCTATGCCACGGGCGCTTTCGCGCGCATGGCGAGCGTCTCAGGCTCGCTCTGGTATCCAGGCTTCCTCGACTTCGCGCGCGAGCACGGCTTTGTCCGCACGCCCGACCGCGCCTACCTCTCCCTCGGCAGCAAGGAGGCGCACGCCGGGAACCGGCTCATGCGCTCGGTCGGAGAGACGACGCAGTCGTTGTACGAGCTCTACCAGGAGCGTGCCGTCGAGACCGTCTTCGAGAAGAACCCCGGCAACCACTTCCGCGAGCCCGACCTGCGGACGGCTCGGGGAATCGCCTGGCTCCTCCGGTAGCGGTGCCTTAGGCCAGCGAGGCCTCCACGGCGTCGAGGTCCTTCCATCCCTGGAGCTGCACCTGGAGCAGGTCGGACTCCTCCTGGAGGTTTCTCCCCTCGGCCAACGCCTTCGAGAACCACGTGAGCAGCAGCGAGAGGGTCTTCTCGGAGTAGGTGCTCAGCTCCCCGCGCGAGTACGTCTCGACGGAGGTGATGCCGGGCCCGTCCTCGTTCGAGCGAAGCGGCCTTCCGTGGCTTCTGAACTTGGGATACCTCTCGGACATGGCCTCTGCCCACTCCATCTCGATCTCGAGCACCCGCTCGACCATCGCCGCCTTCTGGAACGAGATCACCGGCAGCTGGTCCTTGATGGCCGCATACTCATCGGGGCTCGTGCTCTGCATCATGTAGCCGTACTTCTCCGCAAGCGGGTTACGACCCTCCATGCCGGCGTTCGCCAGGTCTTCTTGGTAGCTCTCGAGAGCATCGACAGGCCAGACCGAGAACCACGCCCTTCTCATGATGCCAAAGGTGTCGGGCATGCGCTGGCAGCTCGCCTGACCACCGATGTTGTTGACCGTCTCGAAGAACTCCCATTCCATCGAGACGACGTCCTCGATCAGCCTCTGTCTTTCATCCATGACTCTCCCATCAACATGAACTTGCCTACTCGTACTGCGTGGGAATGCGCGCGAGGTCAGGGTCCGTAATCGTCGCCTGCACCGCCTCGCCGTGCTCCACGAGAAACGTCGAGGTCGAACCAGAGAGGCCCTGGCGCCTGAGCTCGCCGATGATGAGCGCGCAGATCCTCTCGACCACGACCGCCCTGCCGCGGTCGCGAGGGCTCACCTCTCGGAGAAGCCGCGTCCCGGGATCGAGCTCGCCCTCCGCGACCTCCTCCGCCCAGAGCCGCTCGAGCTCAGGGGCGACTCCCGCCGCCAGGAGCGGAAGGTCGCGCATCGCGCGATACGACCACTTGTAGTAGGGCATGTACCTGCGGTTGAGAAGAAAGACGAGCTGCATCGCGTCTTGTGCGAAGCGGGCGAGCGCGACCTCCTTGGCGACGACGTCACCGCGCTGGGCGCATCGCAGGAAGTTGTACTGTCCGGTCTGCGCCGCCGAGAGACAGCGGGCGGCGATCTTCTTGCGCCGCAGGTCCTCTGGGTAGTACTCCATGAGATGTCGCCGCGTGAGCGAGAACTCCCCGAGCGGGTCGAGAAACACCCGCCCGTTGACGGCCATGGCGAGATTCGTCTCGGGGACGCGCCTCCAGTCGAGCACGCTTCTCGGCCCTTGGGGAAAGCCCGTGAGCATCCGGTAGAACCTACTGGGCGTCGTCACCGTGTCATGGATGCCGTAGTCGCTCACCTGCCTGAACGGCACGCCCGGACAGCTCTCCCAGAGCTCGCGCTTCCAGACGCGCACCTCGTCGGCGTATGTCTCGTAGTCGGAGTCGGCGAGCCACACGAAGAACTCCACGCCCCAGTCATGGTCACGAGAGATCTCGTCGTCAAAGCCGAAGCAGTCCGAGCCGTTGCCCACGAGACCGGCTCCCATGCGCTGCCACTCCAGGGGAAACGCCTGCTTGAGCGATGGGAGTGCCGTCTCGCGGAAGAACTGCTCGCTGAGGTCGAGGGCGTTCATGAGAGCTTGGCGATAACCGCCGCAGCCTGGGCGCGCAGCTCCGCCGCCTCCTCGTCCCTGCCGAGCGCCTCCTGGACCTGTGCCATGCTCCCGAGACACGACGCGTACTCGGAGTTCTCGCCGAAGGTGTCAAGCAGCTGGTCCGCGCATTCGCGGAGCTCCTCCAGTGCCAGCTCGGGCTTACCCTTGCGGAAGTCGATGATCGCCCGCAGGTTGATGGCCGGATACCACGCACGCCCGCCGTCCCTCTCGTCATAGATGGCAAAGGCCTGGTCGGCGAGAGAGGAGGCCTTGTCGAGATCCCCTGCCGAAAGAGCGAATGACGCCAGGTTGACGAGAGAGGAAGCCTCGGTCTGCCAGTCGTGGACGAACGAGGTCACGATGACGTGCGCCCGCTCGGCACAGGACAACGCCTCCTCGTGACGACCCATGTCCTGATAGGTGAGACCGAGGTTGTTGAGGGCGCTCGCGTACTCGAACGTGTTCCCCGCGCCCAAGCCGCCGAGAATGCCCATCGCACGCTCGTAGAGCCCGATCGCCTGGTCCCAGTTTCTCAAGAAGCGATACGTGCCCGCGTAGTTGATGAGAATCACCGCGTACTCGACGCGCGCCGTCGTTCCGTAGTAACGCTCGGCGGCATCGAGGGCCATATCGAAATTCTGGCAGGACTCCTCGAGCCTGCTCCGATGCCGATAGAAGCCGCCGAGGTCGTTGGTCACCTCGATCAACGTCCCAAGGTCTCGTTCGTCCTCGTCCACGGCGAGAATCGCATCACGCGTCTCAAGCAGCTCGCGCTCGTCAGTCTGTGCCATGGGTCTGCCCTCCTATCCGATCGTGAGAACACCCTCTTCGCAGCTCACGTTCACCGTACCTCCGGAGCGCCAGTCCCCCCGGAGCAGCCCCTCGCTGATGGGGTCCTCGAGGCGCTGCTGGATGACGCGGCGCATGGGGCGGGCGCCGTAGCGCTCGTCCATGCCCTCGCTCATGAGGAGCCGACGGGCGTCGTCCGTGACCTCAAGCTTCACGCCCTGTTCCTGGAGGCGCGTCCTCAGGTCCTGGAGCATGAGGTCCACGATCTTGAGGCCCTCCTCCTCCCCGAGGCGGTTGAACACGATCCTCTGGTCGACGCGGTTGAGGAACTCGGGCCTGAAGAGCCGCTCGAGCTCCTTGTTGACATCCCTCCGAATGTCCTTGCCCTCCGTGTCGGAACCGTCGCTCATGAACCCGACCATACGGTCACGCACGATCTCGCGAGCTCCGACGTTGCTCGTCATGATGACCACGGTATTGCGGAAGTTCACCTTGCGACCCTGGCTGTCGGTGAGACGTCCCTCCTCGAGCACCTGAAGCAGGATGTTGAAGACGTCAGGATGGGCCTTCTCGATCTCGTCGAAGAGGACCACGGAGTACGGATAGCGGCGAACCTCCTTCGTGAGCTGGCCTCCCTCGTCGTAGCCCACGTATCCGGGAGGCGCCCCGACGAGCCGCGAGACGGAGAACTTCTCCATGTACTCGCTCATGTCAAAGGTGATGAGCGCGTCCTCGGTCCCAAAGAGGAACTCGGCGAGCGCCTTCGCGAGCTCGGTCTTGCCCACGCCAGTCGGCCCGAGGAACAGGAACGACCCGCCCGGTCTCCTGGGGTTGCCGAGACCCGCGCGCACGCGTCGCACGGTCTTCGACACCGCGGAGACGGCCTCGTCCTGACCGACCACGCGACGGCGGAGCGCGTCCTCCATCGTGAGGAGCCGCTCGGTCTCCCCCTCGGTGAGCCGCGAGACGGGCACGCCCGTGGCCTCGCTCACGACCTGCGCTATGAGCTCTGACGTGACGACGGGCCGCTCGACCTCCTCGTCGGCAGGCAGTTCGGCGACGTCCTCGACCTTGTTCGCGACGTCCTCGTCATCGGGATCGTCCACCATCGTGGAGTCGTAGCGAAGCCGCGCGCCAGCCTCGTCCATGACGTCAATCGCCTTGTCAGGCTGGTAGCGCGTGGTCATGTATCTGCTCGAGAGGTTGACCGCCGCCTGGAGCGCATCGTCCGCGTAGGTCACGCCGTGATACGACTCGTAGCGCTCGCGAAGCCCGCGAAGAATCCTCAGCGTCTCCGCCTCGTCGGGCTCCTCGATGGTGATTGCCTGGAACCTGCGGTCGAGCGCCGGGTCTGTCGAGAAGTGCTTGCGATACTCGTCGACGGTCGTGGCACCAATCACGCGAATCTCGCCGCGTGAGAGGGGCGGCTTCAGAATGGCGGCCGCATCGATGGAGCCCTCTGCGCTGCCGGCACCGATGACCGAGTGGATCTCGTCGATGAAGAGGATGACGTTCTTGGCTTCGATGGCCTCCTTGACCACACCCTTGAGACGCTCCTCGAAGTCACCGCGATACTTGCTGCCCGACACGATGCCTGCGACGTCGAGCATCACGACGTGGATGTCACGGAGGTATGCCGGAACCCTGCCCGCCGCGACCATGAGCGCAAGGCCCTCGACGAGCGCCGTCTTGCCCACTCCCGGATCGCCCAAGACGAGCGGGTTGTTCTTGCGCCGGCGACCGAGCACCTGCATGATGTGGCGGATGTCATCCTCGCGACCGATGACGGCGTCGAGTTCGCCCTCGACGGCCCGCTCGGTGAGGTCGACGCCGTACTTGTGAAGGTACTCCGTCGACGAGTCGTCGGTCGCGAGCTTGTTCTCCTTGAGGAGCGACACCGCGGCGAGGGAATCCTCGTCCACGACCTTGCGAAGGCCCTCCATGTGGACGCCCAGCCGGATGAGAATCTGGTGCGCCTTGCAGTCCGAAACGTCCACGATGCCGATGAGCAGGTGCTCCGTGGAGATGATGCCGGCATGGACCTCACCGGAATAGGCCTTCGCACGGTTGAGGACCCTCAGGGCGCTCGGCGTGAAGTCGAGCCCGAGATAGCCGCCCTGGTCTCCGAGGCCGTCGTTTGACACCATCTGCCCGGAGGCGATCATGACATCGGAGTAGCGCACGGCAAATGAGTTCAGGATGCTCGTCGCGGCACCGGCGCCCTTGAGGAGCGCCAGGAGAATGTGCTCGGAGCCCACGAGTTGTTGGCCGATGGAGAGGGCAATCCCCCTCGCACGCGCGAGGACCTTCTCGGCATCGTCCGTCAGGTTACCGAAATCTTCTGACATGACGCCACCTCCAACTGGGTAAATATACCTGATGCTATTTTGACGTGCGCCACGCAGCATGAAAGTGAAATGTGCTCAGAGTCCGCAATATTCCGTCCAAATCCGTTCCAGTCCAGGTCCCGGGCGTTCAATTTGCTCGTGCGAGTGCAAATTTCCCTTTTCAGGATTATCCGTAACAGATAGCATTTCTTACATCTGCGCATTGTTCCAGGGAATCGGCCAGTCGCTCTTCTTGGAGAGGGTGGGTGACAAGTACATGGAACTCGTGAAGACGGGAATCTATCCCTTCATTAAGGACTACCCCGAGGCCTGCAAACTCATTCGCCTGGACATTGACGTCAACTTCTGTCCAGCCTATGATGAGTCGCGCCTGGTCTGGTACCTTGTGTCGGGGAGCGTCAACGTGTGCGCAACGTCGTACACGGGGCGAACGGTTGCCGTTGACAACAACGTCCCCGATGAGTTCACGGGCCACCTGAGCAATTACTGGGGTCAGAACTTCTACGCGAACTGTATCACCAGCTCGCCCTCCGAGCTGCTGAGCATCCCCAACCAGCTGTTCGATGACCTCATGAGGAAGCCTGAATTCGCCGCCTTCTTCTATTTCAAGGTGAGCGTGCGTCTCTACGACATGTTCAAGCACGAGCTCATGGTCAACCTCTTCTCGGGGTCGCAGATCTTCGCTCAGTATCTCATCACGAATGCACACGACGGCATCTGCCACCTGGACAACGCCGGGGATGTCTGCGGCTCGATGCGCATGAGCAGACGCAACTTCTATAACAAGCTGTCCCAGTTCGAGGAGCAGGGGCTCATCTCCCACCCCAGCGCGGACACCATCCGCCTCATCGACGAGAAGGGTCTCAACAAGATCGCCTCGCCGGTCATCAAGTACATGAACAACGAGCTCTAGCGAGAATTTCAGAGAGGCAACGTCATGGCGAGCAGTACATGGGCAAAGCAGATGTCGGGCAAGAGCCGGAGGGGCATGGGCAACCCGTCCGTGCATCTCTGCGACTACCATCAGGTCCGGCTCGATGACTCCGACTTCGCCTCCGCGAAGAAGGAGGCCGCCGACTCCCCTGCGGAGTACGCCGACACGATGTATGCCAACTCGCTCTGCACGGCCCTCGTCCGGCGGATCGTCGAGGACAGCAAGGTGACCATCCCCAAGTCCCTCGCCCACGACCGAGCCATCTCCATGGCGATGGCGATGGAGGACCGGCTCTCGGCCGACTCCCATAGCCTCGAGGACTACTACAAGGCCATGGGGACCAATGAGGACCAGCTCATCTCCGAGATGGAGGAGGCCGCGACAAAGCAGCTCGAGTCCCGTGCCGTCCTTCTCGCCATCGCCAAGACCGAGGGACTCGAAGCGACCGACAGCGAGTACCAGGCCGAGGTCAGGCGTCTCGGAATGCACTATCCCCTCTCCTTTGACGAGCTCGACAGGTTCTTCCACGCAAACGGCGAGGACGTGGCCATCCGAGAGGACGTCTCGATCGAGAAGGCCTCGCGTCTCGTGACCGAGCTCGCGATGGCTCAGGACTCGGAGAGATAGCGGGCTTTTCCGCACGGCACGGCATTCTCGAACCCTGAAAGCATGAGCATCGACAAGAAGGCGCCCCGGAACGGTCGAACCGTCCCGGGACGCTGGTTTCTAGCACCTGCGCGAATCCCCCCTCGAGACTTAGAGCAGGTTCTGCATTTGGTCGCCACCCTTGTTGTTGATCCACTCGATGGTCTTGATGTCGGTCCCCTGGATGTGGTTGATGATCCAGGCGGTGAACTCCTTCTCGACGAGGTCGGCGAACTCGGGGGTCGGACCCAGCTCGTTGAGCTTGTCGACGAGACCGCGAACCGTGATGACGAAGTCGTCATGAATCTTCTTGTGCTGGGTGAAGAGCGGATAGCCCGTCTGCTTCATGAGGTTCTCTTCAGCCTGGAAGTGGAAGACGGTGTACTGGGTCAGGAACTCGAGCGACTCCTTGGCCTTCTCGCCAGCCGCGTCCCCACCCTTCTCGATGGCGTCATAGAGGTCGTTGACGCGCTTGATGAGCTCCTTGTGCTGGTTATCGATGGTCTCGTTGTGGGTGTAGAGCGCGGGGACGAAGATGGCATGCTCAGGCATGATCGATCCTTTCGTGTCGTAGTCGGAATGAGGTGTGCGGACGGAGTCGCTACTCCTTGACCTCCGCAGTGGTGGGGAGAAGGATGGCAGCAATCATCGAGACAATGTAGGCGCAAACGCCGAAGATGAGGGCCGGGACGTAGGAGCCGAAGCTGTCAAAGAGGAAGGCGCCCATGAAGGTGCCAAACGACGGGCCGATGCCCATGATGATCAGCGTGGAGAGACCCCAGATCTTGCCGAGCGACGCACCACCGAAGACGGTACCGGCATAACCAGCAGCGCCACCGGGCTCGATGCCCCAGTACACAGCGAGAAGGACCATGCCGATGCAGACGATGGGCAGGTTGCCCGTGAGGGCGAGAAGGACGCCGGCGATGCCGAAGGCAGGCGAGATGATGAGCATGAGCCTACGAGCGGGGCACTCGATGCCGATCTTCTTGACGAGCTTGTCGGACGCCTTGCCGGTGAGCGGCATCGTGAAGATGCCTGCGAAGCCGATGAGGATGTAGACGAGGTTGGCGAGCGGGAGACCGAAGAGCGAGTCGCTGGTCCAGCCGAGGTCGACCGTGAAATAGCGAACGATCTGCGACCAGATGAGGAACTCGCCCATGACGGCGAACATGAAGGCGAAGATGTCGCACCAGAGGGCGCGCGTCTTGAAGGCCTCGCCGAGGGTCCACACATGGGCGGGCTTTGAGGCGGAAGCGTTCTTCTTGGGCAGAGAGTCGAAGCCGAAGGGCTGGCAGCCGACCTTGTCAGGCATCGGCTTTGCGATGGCGGCGGCGACGAGCAGGCAGATGGCCATGATGACGGACAGGATCTTCATGCCCACGGCCCAGCCGGCGGTCTTGAGGACCGGGGAGACGGCAAGGGTGAGGAGCAGCTGGGACATGGGGGCGCCCATGAAGGCAAGGCCCCACTTGGTGCCGTACTCAGTGCCCACGTACCACTTGCGGCAGGAGATGGTCGAGGAGACCCAGAGCATGCCCGTGCCGATGCCAGCGAAGACGCCGTAGGTGAGAAGGTACAGCGGGAAGGCGTAGCTCGCGCCCTCGGGGATGAACGAGGTCAGGAAGAAGCCGAGGAAGCAGCAGATGGCGCCGATCGTGTAGGCAGGCTTCGTGCCCTTCTGATCGATGAGCCTACCGGAGAAGTACGCCGTGATGGCGTAGAAGGTCATCATGAAGCAGTAGCCGAGCGAGGCCTGCGTGGAGGTCCAGCCCATCCCCTGCATGAGGGAACCTTGCATGATAGAGAACGAGGAACGGTAGCCAAAGAGGCAGAAGACCGCAAGCCATGCCGCGATGACGGTAGCTGTACCGTATTTCTTCGCGGTCTCCTTTGAGATTTGTTCCATGGAATGCACCTATCCCTTCTCATTATTCGCGTACTGTGCAGTTGAAAACCTATCGACCGTCGCTCGAGAGCGCGGCCGCGATCGAAGAGTACCGTGTCGCCGATTCTTCGTCACCGACGCGCTGGTAGATGTGGGCACAGTTGAGGCAGATGGACGGCAGCTGGTTCTTGAGCGCGCCCCGCTCCCTCGCTTCGTCAACGAGCTCGGCGAACGTGTCCGCAGCCGCCTTGAGGTTCCCGGAGCGATAGAGGATCATCGCCTTGAGGTTGAGCGCCTGGTAGTACGTGTCGCCAGGAAGCGTGACCTCAGAGTCTGGGGAGAGAAGCTCGTCCACGGCGCCCATGGCGTCCTCGGGGTTTCCAAGCTGGGCGAGCGTCGCCGCGTGGTTGAGGACCATCTGGACGAATTCGACGTTGTCGGCGGCACTGGCCTCGATGGCCTCGACGGCCTTCTTCGCCGCCTCCTCGGCACCGGCGTCATCTCCCTTGCTGCGCAGGATGACGGCGCGTGCGTCATGGAGCCTCGAGAGTACCTCTCCCTCGGCCCCTTCGGTGATCATCTCGGCCTGGTCAAGCAACGCCGCCGACCCATCGAGGTCCTGGGCGTCGATGCGCGCATATGCCTCGTTGACGAGGATGCGCTGGTCCATGGGAGTGCCAGTAAGTCCCGCCTCCTTCACATAGCCCCTGAGACCGTCATAGATGCCGAAGCACTTGTCCCATTCCGAGCTGTTGCGGTAGAGATTGGCAAGTTCGCTCGCGCACATGATCAGGCCCTGGAAGCGATTGCGCTGAAAATCGGCGTCCTCCTCCTGGAGCTCCTCCGCGCTTTTCCCGCAGCACGCAAAGGCACCGGAGGTGATGACGCCTCCCTCACGCAGGCGGACGATCTCGTCAAGCAGGTAGTCCTCGAGTCCCTCGCGGTTACCGGAGGTCGTCAGCTCGTTAACCGAGGATGCAAAGGTGATCGGATCGAACAGCATCTGTGAGTCCCTTCCCTTGACGTGAGAGCAGTGCACGCGCGGATTTCCTAGAACGGGGTGTTGTCGCCGACGTAGCAGGCGATGTTGGCGTCGAGGTAGAGGTCCTGGAGCTCGCTCATGCGCTCGTCCGTCATGTCGCCCTTGTGGGCGTACTCGTACTCGAGACCGAGCTGCTCCCACTTCGTCTGTCCGAGACGGTGGAACTTGAGCAGGTTGATCTCGTAGAGCCCGTTCTCGTTCATGAAGTCGATGACCTTGTGGGCGTTCTCGTCAGAGTCGTTGAACCCGTGAATCGTGGGGATGCGGAGCACGAGCCGCCCCCGCCAGTTGGAGTTCGCGAGCGCGGAGATGTTCTGGAGGGTCTGCCTGTTGGAGACGCCGGTGCCCCATTTGTGGGCTTCGTCGTCCATGTTCTTGACGTCGACGAAGGCGAAGTCGAGCAGGCTGAACACCTTGAGGAACTTCTCCGTGGAGATGAACCCGGAGGTCTCGATCGCGGTGTGAATCCAATTCTTGCGGCATTCCTTGAGAACCGCAAGAAGGAAGTCGTACTGCATGAGCGGTTCGCCACCCGTGAAGGTGACACCGCCCTTGGAACCCCAGTTGTTGTGATCGCGGAGGAGAACGGCGATGAGCTCGTCGACGGTCATCTCGCGCACGGGCTGCTTGAGCGCACCTGCGGCGCAGGTCTTTGAGCACTCGATGGTCTCGCAGGCCGCACAGATCTTCCAGTCGAACTCAGGCGCGTGCTCCTCGTTCATGGAGAGGGAGCCGTAGGGGCAGGCGGAACGACACGCCCTGCAGCCCTGATCCCACTTGCAGGTCCTGTCGGCGAACATGAGCTGCTTCTTGGGGCGCTGAGACTCCGGGTTGGCACACCAACGGCACTTGAGCGGGCAACCATCTAGGAAGACGTTCGTCCTGCAGCCGGGGCCATCGTGAACCGAGAAGCTCTGAATATCAAAAATCATGCCCGTAGGCGTCTCGCTCATGGGAAATCCCCTCGTGTCACATCACTGGACGTTCATACGAATACGGCCCTCTGTCACGACATCTGGGCGTCCCCAAGGGGACGGGCAGGTCAATCGGATTGACTCGCGAGTGACCCTATCGTGTCAGAGGGCCTGGCTGCCGGCCGCGAAGCGACCGGCAGCCCGTGGATGCTCCTTACTGGCGAATGAACTTCTCGCAGGTGAAGGCACCGCAGTCTGCGTATGCCCAGTCCTTCTTCTCGAAGCCGCTGCACGTGCCGATGCCGTGCTCGTCAGCATTCGCGAAGTTCTTGCAGAACTTGCAGAGGAAGCCGTCCGTGAAGCGCGGGCAGGCATCGGAGCCCTCTCCGTCCATGGGGACCAGTACCTTGTCGATGGCGCACATGCCCTTCTCGCAGTCCAGCGAGAGATAGTTCCTGCACTCATAATGCTTCATGTCTCGTTCACCAACCAATCGTTTGAAGGGATCCTGAGAAGAGTCCGGTCCTACTTACTGGTCGTACTCGGTGCGGTAGATGACCTCGTCCTGGATGGGCTTGCCGATCTCGCACCAGTACTGGGTGAAGCCAGCGACACGAACCATGAGGTCGCGGTAGTCCTCGGGCTTGGCCTGAGCGGAACGGAGCGTCTTGGAGCTCGTGATGTTGAACTGGACGTGGAAGCCGCCCTTGCGCATGTAGGCGCGGATGACGTCGAGGAGCTTGCGCGTGCCGTTGGCACCCTTGACCGCGCTCGGGTGAATCTTGACGTTCATCTGGGCGTTCTGGTTGCGGGAGTGGTCATAGCACGTGGCGGACTCGAAGACGGCATAGACGCCGTTCTTGTCGGTCGCGGCCGCAGCGGAGACGGAGCCGTCGGAGTACGTGGTGCCAGCGAGACGGCCGCCTGCATCGGCCAGGGTGATGGCACCCTGCGGGCCGTGCGTGGAGACGGAGATCTGGCACATGTAGTAATCCTTGCCGTAGCAGTTCTGCAGGCCGTAGATCCACGGCGTCATGCGATCCTCGTAGTCAACCATCTGCTGGTCGGCGTACTTGTCTGCGTTGCCGAACTTGGGGGCGTTGACGCAGTCGTAGAAGATCTTCTCGTACTTCGGGGCGAGCTCGGTGGCCTCGCGGTGATCGGGCGAGAAGACGCCGGTCTCGAAGGCGGTCTTGAAGCCGAAGTTGTTGAGCATTGCGTCGGTCATCTCGGCGAGCGTGTACTTCTTGTCGTCGTACACATTCTTGCGGATGGAGGTCATCGCGTTGACGAAGGTGACGGTGCCGCAGGACTCGAAGTTGTGGACGCCCATGTAGCGGCCGCCCATGCTCGTCAGGATCTGGCCCTTGGTGAAGCAGTCAGGCTTGAGCAGAGACGTGAAGACCGGCGGGTTGATCTTGCCCCAGATGTCCATCTGGATGTTGTTGACCTTGAGGGAGACCTCGATGCACTCACGGAGATACATGGTCCAGGCATCCCAGAGATCCTCGAAGGTGTCGAGCTTGTGGCCGTGCGGCTCAAAGACCTTGATGCCCGTGCGCTTGTCGACGCCGTTCGTGAGGACGAGCTCGAGCACCTTGGGAAGGCCGGTGAAGTGGACGCCGGTGCCTGAGGTCGGGCCTGCGCCGCCGGGGATCCAGGTGGTCTTGCCGTCATAGTGCAGCGGCTGGAAGCAGCAGGGGGCGGACTCGAGGCAGCCGCCGAGCATCCAGGCGCGGGCATCGTCGATGTTCATGCCCTCTTCGCCGTAGTGGCGTAGCATGAAGTTCATGCCGGTCTGGTTGTTCATGAACGCCGGGAAGCCGATGCCGAGCTTGGTGCAGCGAGCGCACTTGAGCAGGAAGTCCTCGGGGAGCTTCTCGTCGTAGAGGACGGAGATCGTGGGCTGCGTGGTCTTGGCGCGCGAGGAGGCCTCGACGATGACATACTCGAGCGGGGTGACCGCGGAGAGGCCGTCATGGTTCAGGCCGCCGACGCCGAGGTTGTTGAACGTGTTGCCGGAGAGGACGCCGCCGGTGACGCCGGAGGACGCGAAGCACTCGATCGAGGTGATCTTGATGCGGTAGAGCTCGATGAGCTCGATGGCCTCTTCCTCGGTGATCTTGCCCTCACGAAGGTCCTTGGCATAGAACGGCTGGAGGATCTGGCCGAGACGACCGATGGACTGGCCGGACTGGGGATCCTCGTTGACCTCGGCATAGTGGAGGAGCAGCGTGAGCTGGAGAGCCTCACGGAAGGACGACGGCTGCTTGTGCGCGATGTTGTGCATCACGACCGCGATGTCCTCGTAGTCCTTCTTCTGCAGCGGGTCGGTCTCGATGGAAGCGAGGAACTTGGCCTTCTTGGCGTAGTTCTCTGCCCACTGGATCAGGCCCTTGATCATTTCCTTCATGGCGATGTAGTAGTAGCCATGGCTCATGCCGAGCAGGCAGTCATTGTGCTCGACGTGGCCGAGGTCCTCGGCGATCTTCTCGTCGCAGAGCTCGAGGAGCTTGTCGAAGCCGTACTCGAGCGGCAGGTAGTAGTTCATGACCTCGCGGCCCTGAGGAATCGCCCAGGAGTCGAACATGACGAGGACCGAGTCGCGATAGGCCTTGTACTTGTAGTACTCGGGGATGAGCTCGGAGTACTCCTGGGTCTTGACCTCGACCGAGCATTCGTTCCAGTAGCGAGCGACCTTGACCAGGACGGGGATCTCCTCCTTGCGGAGGCCGAACTTCTGGGCGATGGAGACGACGTTACCGAAGGACTTGGTGACGTTGCCGCCGCCGGCGCCGACGACGGACATCTTGTCGGCCTCTGCGAGCGCGGGAGCGTCCGCCTGGGCGAGGAGAGCCTCTGCCTGGGCGTTGAAGAACGATGCGTCGACCCAGGGGAAGCAGAATGCGCCACGCCAGTTCTTCGTCTTGTTCATGACGAGGAGTTCCTGCGGCCAGATGGTCGGGGTCATGTGCTCAAGGGCGAACGCCTCGGCCTTGGCACGGCGAATCTCGGGAAGGTCTCCCTCGTTCTGCCACCACGAGCGGTTGTACCAGTACGGGTACTCCATGTCGATGGTGTTCTTCATGACGTAGTAGATGTCCATGAGCTTGGTAAAGCGAGGCGATGGATCCGGAATGGGCTCCTCGGTGTAGTCCTCGAGCACCGTGACATCCAGAGAGCGGAACTTGTCCCTGTTCTCAAGGATCTCGTTGATCTTATCCTGCTTGTCCACTTTCTACCTCCTCTAATAGAACGGGAAGAACCGCGCATGGAACACGCACGAAGTAAGGTGACCTCCCCTCATCGAAAGGTCTTCCATGCGCAAACGCACAAGTCTGCGCGCGAGGTCCGTCTCAACAAGGGCCCTCTCCGGGAGAGGCGAATCTCCGCGCTTTGCTGAGGGAAGTGTATGGGGGATAAATTGTGGCTGGGAGAGCAATTTGCACACGGACGTTCCAGAGGTGTGCAATATGCGCTTTGGCATTCGTGGTATGCAACCTGCACATGGTTCTAGCTGCTATGCATTTAAAGTCAAACTAATTGAGGCCCCTTGCGGGGCCCCGAAGCGAGCGGTAGCTTTTTGACGGCAGACGGAAATCGTCTCGAAACACGACGGACATGTTTATGTATGGCGTTATGCACGGCCGCACACGCTGAAGACAGGGGCCTGCTAGACGAGCCTCCCGTTGCAATGGTCAATCATGTGTTGAACCATCTCGCCGACCCATCCGGCAAGGTCGGCTCTCTTTGACCTGAGCTCGCCGTCGACAAGGCTCTCGTAGGCCACCTTGACCTTGGCGTAGCGCACGACGGTGGACTCCTCGTCGTAAGTGAGGCAGCCCTCGACGACTTTGGATGCGCCGAGCCCCATCATGATGCGCGGGTTGTACATCACGTGCGTCTCGTCCTTGTCGTCCTTGTAGGCGATGATCGACTTGGTCACACCGATCTGGTTCGCCGCGAGGCAGCCGCAGTCGTCGATGGAGGCAAGCGTGTCGAGCAGGTCCTGCGCCACCTCGGCGTCTGCCGCGGTGGCGCGACTGCACTTCGTGGTGAGGACGTCTCGGTCCTTCGTGAGTTCCCTTATCATGTCTAATCCCTTTCTTCCGCGCAGCGTGCCGGGAACAGAACCCTGACAAGCGCTCGCTGCGGCTAGACGGCGGTTACCTTGATGCCTGAGTGCTCGAGCCATGCACTGAAGGCGAGAATGCCGACGCAGCGCCCGTCGACGCTGATGACGGGCTTCTTCTCGCCGCGCTGGTAGATATGGTAGATCGCGTGCCTCCTGCTGAGCTCGACATGGCTGATGTCGCGCTTCGACAGGCTGCGCGCGCCACCGAGAAGGCCATTCTGCGCGAGGTCGTCCCCCTCGACGCGCAGCTCCCACAGCCCCGGCAGCGAGAGCGCCGACAGGACGAGCGAGACGGCGAGAAGGGCCATGATGAAGTAGTCCATCGCCCAGAAGGAGTGGTCCGTGAGGAGCATCGACGCCGAGACGACGAGCCCGACGGCGCCGAGCCAGGCATAGCGAATGGGCGAGCGGACGAGGAACGACTCGCTGGTAGCAGGCTGCCGGCTATAGAGCGCATACCCGATCGCGTCGACGACGAGCACCGCGACAACGAGCACGAAGAGCACCACCACGGCAGTCACGAGCATCCCCCTCACGCGATTCGGTCACCGCCCCCCTGCGGCTCCACCCATAGTATCCCAGCGGAACGGAGGGTACTACACTATCCTCGAACGAACGGACGAGAGCCTGGGAGGCATCCATGGACATCAAGGTCACGTTGGACGAGAGGGGCTTTCTCCCCGATCGCTATGCCAAGTACGCGGACCGCGCGCATCTCCACGCGGGCGTGCCCACGTGCTCGTTTCCCTTCGAGGTGACGGACGTGCCAGCCGGAACGGCATCGCTCGCGCTCACCATCGTCGACTTCGACGCCATCCCCGTGTGCGGTTTCCCCTGGGTGCATTGGTGCGCGTGCGGAATCGACGGGAGTCTGGTGGAGGCCGGGAGGCTCACCGTACCCGAGGACGCCTCCAACCGTCAGGCACTCGGAATGGCGCAGGGCCGGAACTCGTCCGCCTCGCGCCTGGCGAGAAGTACCGACCCGCTGGTCATCGACCGCTACAACGGTCCGCAGCCGCCTGACGGGACGCATGACTACACGCTCACCGTCTACGCCCTGGACGATGAGGTCCGTCTCGCCGAGGGCTTCTGGATGAACGAGCTCCTCCATGCGATGCGCGGCCACGTGCTGGCGCAGGCGACCGTCGAGCTCCCCGCCCGAGCCTAGCCTTTCAGCCTGCCAAAGGTGCCAACGCCCTTTGGCAGCCAAAGGGCCACCCTACGACGAATTCCGTTGACGGTGCTGCTCTCGGTCAAAGGCGCCTGTCAAATGGCCACCCTACGACGGGCCGGTGCCAATAGCTGGAAAGGATCCTTTAGCGTTTTTGCGGACGCGCCAACTGGGCAAACGTCGGCCGGACAAAAGGGGCTTATCGGTACCCCCAGGTAGGAAGCTCGCGGACTGTGCCAATAAGTCAGAAGGATCCTTAGACGTTATTGGCACTGGGTCAACCTGCCAACGGGAAACCCGAATCAGCTTTTCTGCTGGCGTTGTTCCTCTCGGGCAAAATCCCTCAGGCACGAGATTGCCATGGGGATGGTCACGATGCCCGTGATCACGTCAGAGAGCGGCTGGGCGAGCTGGACGCCGAGCAGCCCCATCGTCTGCGAGAGGATGACGACGACCGGCCCGAGAACGAGGCCGAGCCTGCAGGCTCCGAGGATGGTGGCACGCCACATGTGGCCCGAGGTCTGCAGCATGAAGTTGGTGACCATCGCCGCGCCGGTGAAGACCATCGAGAAGCTCGTGAGTCGCAGCGTGAGCGTGCCCGCCTCGATCACGTCGGGGTCGTTCCTGAGGAAACCGATGAGCTGTGGCGCGAACACGCAGGTCAGGATACCGATTCCAAGTACCGTGAGCATGGCGACGCGAAGCGAGAAGAAGTACCCCTCTCGCACGCGGTCGTAGTTCCGCGCTCCGATGTTGTAGCCGATGACTGGCTGGAATCCCTGCCCGATGCCAATCTGCACGTAATTCCCGAAGCCCGCGATGCGCTGCACGACGGCCATCGCTGCCACCACGGCATCGCCGAAGGGATCGGCGGCATTGTTGAGGAGCGTCGTGGCAACGCCGAGCATGCACTGGCGCACGAAGGAGGGCACGCCACCGTTGTTGACCTCGCGGGCGAAGGCCGCCGTGGGACGTACGTAGCTCAGCGAGAGCGGGGTGATTCCCACGCGCTGCATCTGCCAGATGAGCAGCAGGAAGCTCACGAACTCGCAGACGATCGTGGCGAGGGCACTCCCCGCGATTCCCATGCCGAAGACGAAGACGAACAGCGGCGTGAGCGCGATGTTGAGCACCGCGCCCGTCATGATGCAGATCATCGAGAAGAGCGACTCTCCCTCAAGACGAAGCTGCATGTTGAGCATGAGCTCCGAGCACATCCACGGGGCGCCGAGCAGGACGATTCCGATGAAGGTCTTGGCGTAGGGCAGGATCGTGGGCGTGGCTCCCGCGATGAGGCAGATGGGCTCGAGTAAGACGTTGCCGAGCACCGCGATGACGATGCCGAAGCCAAAGGCGCAGACGAGCCCCGTCGACGCCATCACACAGGCCTTCTCGTTCTCCTTGGCACCGAGGTAGCGCGCAATCGCGTTGCCCGTTCCCTGGCCGAAGTAGAACCCGACGGCCTGGATGCCTGTCATGGCGACGAAGGCGATGCCGATGGCACCCGAGGCCGAGGTGCCGAGCTTGCCCACGAAGAAGGTATCGGCGATGTTGTAGATGGCGCTCACGAGATTGGCCAGGATGGAGGGAACCGCGAGCGACACGATGAGCGGCCCGACAGGCGACTCGGTCATCTCGCGGTAGCGCTCATCGGATGTCTCGGTGGCGTGGAAGGCGATTCTTTCCCTGATGGAGTCCATGAGGTCATGATAGGCGCAAATCGAATGGCCCTTTTCAAAAGAACCATTCGCCAGCAACGTCACACGAAACGAGCGGGCTGCACCCGCCATCAACTAGAATGCTGATACGTACCTTCTTCGAGGTGAGGACATCACATGAGTGAGATCGGTTTCCAGGTCATCCCGTCGCGCAAGCTTACCGACGCCGAAGTACAGGAACTCCGCGACCACTACCTCGTCTACGCGAAGGCCGAGCGAGACGAGCACCGCAAGCTCCGCGCCGACCTTGACGAGATCTATACCAGGATCGACAAGCTCTTTGAGAGCGGCGCGATGCTTCGCACGGTCACCACGCTCTACGAGTGCGACCACATCGTGGTCTTCGCCACCGAGTCCTCCATCCTCGCCCTGCGAGAGTTCCAGCAGGCGATGCTCTCCGAGGGCAGGAAGGTTCGACTCGTGCCCGAGGTCGGCGGCGACATCAACAGCATCCGCGCGCTCCCCGAGAACGACCTTCTCATCGTCGTGACCACATCGAACGGCTTCGCGCGCAGGCAGCGCGAGCGCATCGTCGCGAGCAAGGCGTTCAAGGTCATCGTCACCGCAAGCGAGGACCCCGAGCTCCATGCCATCTTCGACGACGTCTTCACCATCGGCGAGGGCTCCGAGGAGGGCAGCTCTCTGCACCGCATCTACGCCACCTTCGGCGTCACGTACTTCTTCGACCGGCTGTTCGCGCAGTACGCCCGCGCCTTCGACCCTGAGCTCAAGTAAGCCCCGACGCCGGCCGCCATCCAGAGATCGCCATTCAAGGACAGGTGTCTTTTCCAGGTTTTCCCGGACTGGGAACAGCACCTGTCCCCACTCACGCCGCGACGCGTGATAGACTCCCCTGTTGTGAGAACGCGCTGTCACTGACGGATAATCGTGGAGCACCACGGAGGAGCAGCGCGTCAATTCAATGGGGCCGACCGTCTGGGCATGTCGTTCTCGCGAGAGCGGCCTGCCTTTTTCTTTAGAGGCCGACAGCGAGCGTGACACGAATCGACGAAAGGAAGCGCCGATGCAAGACCTGTGCGAGCTGCTGAGGAATAATCCCTACCCCGGACGAGGCATCGTGGTGGGCAGGGACCGCGTGTACTACTGGATCATGGGACGTAGCACCAACAGCCGCAACCGCGTCTTCGTCACGACGGACGACGGCATCCGCACCGAGGCGCACGACCCGGCGCTTCTCGCTGACCCGAGCCTCATCATCTACCACCCCGTGCGTACCATGGGTGACTCGCTCGTGGTGACGAACGGCGACCAGACCGACACGATCGTCGAGAAGGGCTCCTTCCGCGACGGTTGCATGGTCCGCGAGTTCGAGCCCGACGACCCCAACTTCACGCCGCGCATCTCGAGCATCCTCAACCCCGACGGCAGCTTCGAGCTCTCGATCCTCAAGCACCAGAGCTCCGGTCGCTGCCTGCGCGAGTTCTTCTCGTACGAGGGCGCCGACGAGGGCGTGGGCTATTTCATCAGCACCTACGAGGGCGACGGGAACCCGCTCCCCTCGTTTGCCGGCGAGCCCGTCGAGGTCGTCATGTCCGAGCCCTGCGACGTCTGGGCGGCGCTCAACCAGGACAACAAGGTCTCGCTCTACGCCAACGTCGGCGGCACGGTGACCCTCTTCAACAAGAACCTCGGCGACTAAAGGAGACACGCATGAACGAGCTCGAGCTCAAGTACGGCTGCAACCCCAACCAGAAGCCCTCTCGCATCTTCATGAAGGACGGCTCCGACCTCCCCGTCACGGTCCTCTCCGGCAAGCCCGGCTACATCAACTTCCTCGACGCGCTCAACTCCTGGCAGCTCGTGAAGGAGCTCAAGGAGGCGACCGGTCTGCCCGCGGCGGCCTCGTTCAAGCACGTCTCGCCAGCGGGCGCCGCAGTCGGCACTCCGCTCACCGACGTCGAGCGTCAGATCTACTTCGTCGACGACGAGGGCGAGCTCTCCCCCATCGCCTGCGCCTACATCCGCGCGCGCGGCGCCGACCGCATGAGCTCCTATGGTGACTGGGCGGCGCTCTCCGACGTCTGCGACGCCCGGACCGCCACGTACCTCAAGCACGAGGTCTCTGACGGCGTCATCGCACCGGGCTACACGGACGAGGCGCTCGAGATTCTCCGCTCCAAGAAGGGCGGCAAGTACAACGTGGTCAGAATCGACCCCGACTACGTGTGCGCGCCGGTCGAGGACAAGGACGTCTTCGGCATCACCTTCGAGCAGGGCCACAACTTCTTCCGCATCGACCGCGAGCTCATCTCGAACATCGTGACCGCGAACAAGGACGTCCCCGAGCAGGCGAAGATCGACATGATCGTGAGCCTCATCACGCTCAAGTACACGCAGTCGAACTCGGTGTGCTACGTCAAGAACGGCCAAGCCATCGGCGTCGGCGCCGGTCAGCAGAGCCGCGTGCACTGCACCCGTCTCGCCGGTAACAAGGCCGACACCTGGTACCTGCGCCAACACCCCAAGGTGCTCGGGCTCAAGTTCGCCGAGGAAATCCGCCGCGCCAACCGAGACAACGCCATCGACGTCTACATCTCCGACGAGCATGACGACGTGCTCGCCGAGGGCGAGTGGCAGAAGTGGTTCGCCGAGAAGCCCGAGGTGCTCACGCGCGAGGAGAAGGCCGCATGGATCGCCACGCAGACCGACGTCACGCTCGGTTCGGACGCCTTCTTCCCCTTTGGTGACAACGTGGAGCGCGCTCACAAGAGCGGCGTCCGCTACATCGCGGAGCCGGGCGGGTCGATTCGCGACGACAACGTCATCGAGACCGCCGACAAGTACGGCATGGCCATGGCCTTCACGGGCATGCGTCTCTTCCACCATTAGACTGAGGGGCTCCATCAATGCACGTCATGCGGGGGCATCTGGCAAAGCCTGCCAGGTGCCCCCGTTTTCAGCCTGCCAAAGGTGCCAACGCCCTTTGGCAGCCAAAGGGCCACCCTACGACGAGCCGGTGCCAATATGCCAGAAGGATCCTTTGACGTTATTGCGGACAGTCCAACTGGGCAAACGTCGGCCGGACAAAAGGGGCTTATCGGTACCCCCAGGTAGGCAGCTCGCGGGCTGTGCCAATAGCCGAAAAGGATCCTTCTGGCTTATTGGCACCACGCCCATCGCATCAACGTCGAGGGGCGTCTCGCTGTGGAGAACCGCATTCATTCTGGTAGACGCGCTGCCATCACAAGTCAACGCCGCAGCCTCCTGCCGCCGCGACGCACCCCGTCCTTAAATGCTATGTGTGTAATTACATATTTCTCATGTTTTGGATTGCATCTTGCCTCGGGCGGGATATCCTATCTCCGTAGTATCCAATCGCCTATCACTTTCCGAGAGAAAGGGAACAACTATGAAGTTTGTCTGCCCCGTGTGCGGTTACGTCGAGGAGTACGACGGAGACGAGCTCCCCGCCGACTACGTCTGCCCGCAGTGCAAGTGCCCCGGCTCCCGCTTCACCAAGCAGGAGGGCGAGCTCACCTGGGCTGCCGAGCATGTCGTCGGCGTCGGCAAGGCTGAGGGCGTCTCCGAGGACATCATCGAGGACCTCCGCGCCAACTTCAACGGCGAGTGCTCCGAGGTCGGCATGTACCTCGCGATGTCTCGCGTCGCCTTCCGTGAGGGCTATCCCGAGATCGGCCTCTACTACGAGAAGGCCGCCCATGAGGAGGCCGAGCACGCCTCCAAGTTCGCCGAGCTTCTCGGCGAGGTTGTGACAACCTCCACCAAGAAGAACCTCGAGCTCCGCGTCGAGGCCGAGAACGGCGCCACCGCTGGCAAGGTCGACCTTGCCAAGCGTGCCAAGGCTGCCAACCTCGATGCCATTCACGACACGGTCCACGAGATGGCCCGCGACGAGGCTCGTCACGGCAGGGCGTTCGCCGGTCTGCTCAAGCGCTACTTCGGCTAATTCGCGCGACACGCACTCACGACGGCGGGGCCGCCGGGACGTCCAATCGTCTCGGCGGCCCCGCTTCGTCGTAGTGGAGACGCGGATGCATCGCGACCCTCCTCGAGTCACGTGCTATCGTTGACCACGAACAACCGAGGCACACGGAGGCGCACATGTCCAAGAGCATCCTGATTGCAGAGACCACGCGCGAGGAGCGCATTCAGATCGTGACCACCGCACTGGCCTGGGGAGACGATTGCGGCGACTGCTCCCTTGACGCCTGCGGCATCGACAAGTACTACCTGCCCTACGTCGAGGGTGAGGTCGAGCTCCGCGAGCTCAACTTGAGAAACGCGAGCGACCACTACTACGTGAGCGGCAACGACCGTGGCCATGACGGCCCCTCGTGCGTGATGTAGAGTCGAACCCACCTGCGGCGTTCGTGAAAATTCGGGTACAAGTCTGCTGTTGACTTCTCAGCGACCAGTATCCGCCAAGCCCAAGCAAGGAGGGCATATGCCCAGCTCCACAAAGCAGTGCAAGATCATCCTGCTCACCGGTTATCTCGGTGCCGGCAAGACCACACTCCTGAACCACATCCTCGGCAACGACGAGGGAATCCGCGCGGCCGTCATCGTCAACGACATCGGCGAGGTCAACGTCGACGCCAGCCTCATCAAGGACGGCGGCCTCTCGCAGACCGACAACCTCATCCCACTCACCAACGGCTGCATCTGCTGCACGCTCGCAAGCGACCTCGCAAAGCAGCTCCAGGACATCGCTGACTCCGGCAACTTCGACTACATCATCATCGAGGCCTCGGGCATCTGCGAGCCCATCCCCATCGCCTACACCATCTCGGCCTACTGCGACCAGGCCAAGTACGACGGCAACGCCCCGCTCGACCTCGACAACATCGTCGCCGTGGTCGACTGCGCCCGCATGTGGGACGAGTTCAACGGCGGCAAGGACCTTCTCGCCGACAACATCAACGAGGACGACATCGAGAGCCTCATCATCCAGCAGATCGAGTTCTGCACCACGATCATCCTCAACAAGACCGACCAGGTCACACCCGAGCAGATCAAGGAGCTCAAGGCCATCGTCCGCAGCCTCCAGAGGGACGCGGTGATCGTGGAGGCCGAGAACGGCGACGTACCCATGAGCGAGCTTCTCGACACGGGACGCTTCAGCTTCGAGAAGGCCTACGACTCCGCCGTATGGGCGGATGCCATGGCGCACCCCGAGGAGCACGAGGACCCCGAGGTGCTGGAGTACGACATCTCGACCTTCGTCTACGAGCGCCGCAAGCCGCTCGACATCGACAAGCTGTCCGAGTTCGTCCAGACCTGGCCCGACAGCATCATCCGCAGCAAGGGCATGCTCTGGATCGACCAGGACCCCGACATGTGCTACGTGTTCGAGCAGGCGGGCAGGCAGGTCAGCGTCACCGAGAACGGCCTCTTTGTGGACTCCGCCCCCGAAGACGAGAAGAAGAAGATCATCGATGACAACCCCGAGGTGCTCGACGACTGGGACCCCGTCACGGGCGACCGCGTCACGCGTCTCTGCTTCATCGGCCGTCAGATGGACAAGGACGCCATCGTCGCAGGTCTCGACAAGTGCGTCACCGAGTGGATTCCCGACTAGGCGGTCACGCAGCGAACAATCAGAGGGCCCGTCTGGCAGCTGTCCAGGCGGGCCCTTCTGGTATCCGTCCCCGCGGTCACGCCTTGCGCGCGGCCACGAGGTAGCGATGGATGGTTCCCTCGATGACGCCGTCGCGGTCGAGGATCTCCTGGCATGCGAAGAGCTGATCCAGGCACCCGCGCACCGAGAAGCCCGGAAACTCCCATTCGATGACGTGGGCAAACCACACGAGGGCGCCCACGTCGTAGAAGCGAATGGGACGAAAGGCCTCGCGACCGTCGACAACCTCGAGCCCGCAGGAATCGAGCCTCTTCATCGCGGCGTCCAGGTACTGGCCGGGAAAGGGGAGCGGAACGTCACCGAGGAGCATCCGCACGAGCTCGCGGTCGTTCTCGGCGCCCACCTGCTCGGTCACGAAGACGCCACAGGGAGCGAGGACGCGCGCGACCTCCCCCTCGTTCACGTCGCCGTGACGGTTTGCCACGACATCAAACGAACCGCTGGTAAAGGGTAGCGACACCGCGGCGTCCGCCTCCTTGAAGTCAACCCCCAGCGGAAGCAGCCGCTCGTCGCACAGACGAACGTTGGGTGGGTAGCCCTCCGTCGCGGCGGTCCTCCGGTGCGGGTGGCCGAGCGAGAGGAGAAACTCCGCCCCGCCCGTGTCCACGTCGAGAAGGCGCGCCTCAGGCGTCAGGTACGACCGAAGGACCTCCTCGTAGCTCCAGGGAAGGTCCCTCTCCTCGTCATACCTTTCGTTAATATGCGAGAAGTCCCATCCGTGAACGTGCGCGACCTGCTCCTCTCGGAGCCAGGCATCCACCAACTGATCTCTGTTCATCTCATCCGCCTTGTCAGCGTCTCTTTGGCAGTGACAGTATGCGCCGCGAACGACGGCACCCTTCCGCCAAGACCGTACGGTATACTAGCTTCTCCCTGGCGGTACCGGAGCGAGTCCCTCTGGCGACACCAGTACCTCGCTCCTAGGAAGGCCTGCCCATGGAAGAGCTCATCGACATCTACGACCGCGACGGCAACCGCACCGGGCTGACCATCCCGCGCGTGGGCGCGTTCCTCTCGGAGGGCCAGTACATGCTCTACGTGCTCGCGATCACCGAGGACGCCGAGGGCAGGTTCCTCATCACGCGGCGAGCGATGGACAAGCACTGGGCGGCCGGCTGGTGGGAGGTCTCCGGAGGCGGCGTCCGCGCCGGCGAGACCTCGGCCGAGGCCGTGGTTCGCGAGGTCGGCGAGGAGACGGGCCTCGATGTGTCCGGCCAACGGCTCAGCCCGATCTGGCGCTACGAGAACGTGGACCTCAAGCGCGGCGACAACTACATCGTGGACATCTACCACTTTCACCTGGACTTCTCGACCGATGACGTCGTGCTCCAGGAGTCCGAGGCCATCGACAGTCGCCTCGCCACCTGGGACGAGATCAGCAGCCTCAACGATGAGGGCGTCTTCCTGCACTACAGCCGTGTCGAGCAGGCGCTGTCCGCGGAGCGTCAGTAAGCGCCGTCGCACGAGGAACGCTCCGCCACGGGACGCCCTTTCGCATATCATGGTCTCGACCCGCAGCGACTGCGATTGGACCTCATACGAACACCCTTGCCTCATGGCTGTGCACCGTCTCCCAGGCGAGCAACGCCTCGCTCGCCGGCTCACGCGTCTACGTCTCTCCGGATGCCTGCAGCGAATCCGAGAGGAAGCTCCTTCTCGCCTCGCTCGGCGAGTGGGGCCTCGTACCCGTCGACTCGCCCGAGACCGCTGACTTCACCTACCCCGACATGCCGAGCGGAGAAGCCCTCTCCGGCTCCCAGGCGTGGGACCGTGCCCGAGAAGGCATGCCCGTCTCCGCGCGGCTCGCCTCTGACCTCGCCACAAGCGGCGTGCTCAGGGGCGTGCGCATCGCGTGCAGCCTCATCGTCGAGCCAAAGACAGCAGTCCTCGTCGAGCGGCTGAGCGAGGCGGGCGCCATGGTCGGGGTGTACTGCCACGCCCACGAATGCGACCAGCGGATGGCCGACGAGATCGCCTCGCGTGGCTACGCCATCGAGGCAAACGCCTCCTGGACCCCCGCCGAGGAGCGGGAGGGCGCACTCAGGCTCCTCGATGACCTGCAGCCGAACGTCATCATCGACGACGGCGCGAACCTCGCGCGCCTCCTCGTGATGGAGCGGCCGGAACTCCTGCCCGGACTCGTCGGCGTCGCCGAGGAGACCACCTCGGGCGTGCGCGCGTTCCAGGCGATGGCGGATGCGAACGAGCTCCCCTTCCCCGTCGTCGCCGTCAATGACTCCCAGCTCAAGACCAAGTTCGACAACCGTCACGGGACGGGCGAGACCTGCGTCACCACCGCGCTGAGGCTGCTCGGGCCCGACGCCTTCACGGATGCCAGGGTCTGCGTCATCGGCTACGGTCCCGTCGGTGAGGGCTTCTCGCGCCGGGTGCGCGCCCTCGGCGCTCGCGTCACGATCGTCGACATCGACCCCGTCATGTCACTCGAGGCTCGATTCGCAGGCTTCGAGGTCAGCTCGATCGAGGAGGCACTCCCCTCCTCCGACGTGGTCGTCTCCGCGACCGGCGTCCGCCACACCCTCCCCCTCGAGCTGCTCCGCCTCATGCGGAACGACGCGAGGGTCGTCGTCATCGGCGGCATCGCGAACGAGGTCGCCCTCGACGAAGTCGCAGTCGCGGGTGGCTCGGTCGCCTCGACCGCCACGCCCGGCCTCTCCCGGCTCGAGGTCGCAGGCGGTCCGACGCTCGTCCTTCTCGCCTCGGGCGACGGCGTGAACTACGCCGCCGGACCTGGCAACCCCATCCAGATCATGGACTTCAGCTTTGCGGTCCAGCTCTGCGCGGTCGACTACCTGCTCCGCAACCGGGGCCTGCTCCCCGCCGGCGTACACCGCCTGCCTGGCGAGGAGGACCGTCGCATCGCGACGCTCGCGCTGGAGGCCCGCGGCGCGAACCCTCTGCCCTACGAGACCCCCGTGGTTCTCGTCCCCGACTGGCGGCGCACCCGCTATGCCGACACGGTCGTCTCTCCCGATGGGAGCGCGCATGACTGACACGAAGAGTCCCATCACCCTGTTTCTCGCCCCGCTGGTCATCCCCGTCACCGGACCCATGATCTGCGACGCCGCCATCGCGGTGAGCGACGGGCACATCCTGCACGTCGGCACACGCGACTGGATGGCCGAGAAGCTCTACGAGGAGCGAGGCGAGGGCCTTGCCGACTGCGAGGTCCTGCGCTGGAACGGTCTCATCACGCCCGGCCTGGTCAACGCCCACACGCACCTCCAGTACACGGGCATGGCGAGCGTCGGGAAGGGCAGCTACGACTGCTTCCGCTCCTGGGAGCTCGCCTTCAACGCGATCTACGACGATCCCGCGCCCAAGCCCTGGCGCGCATGGGCGCACGAGGGAGCCCGCAAGCTCGTGGAGTCGGGCACGACCGCGGCGGCGGACGTCGTCTCCGACCTCGAGGCTGCCGACGCCCTTCTCTCCCAGGGCCTTCACGGCATCACCTACTGGGAGGTCATGGACTGGAACAACGAGGACTGGATGCGCTCCGGCACAGAGACCCTGCTCGAGAACATCGACAAGCTCAGGGCGGACGGCGTCACCGAGCTCGGCATCAGCCCCCACGCGCCCTACTCCCTGGGGTCGGGCCCCCTGCTCGACCTGCCCGACATAGCCCGTAACCTCGGGATGAGGCTCCACATCCACCTGGGCGAGACGCCCGCCGAGGCCGGCGCCGTCCCCTCCCGCCTCACGAGCCTCACGTCCTGGGCGTGGAACCACCGGGAGTGGAAGAGCTTCAACGACCTCAAGCGCGCAGGCACGGGGGCGAGCGCGATTCAGTTCCTCGACCAGCTCGCCGTCCTCGGGCCTGACGTTCATATCGCCCACGGCGTGCACGCCTCGCGCGAGGACCGCAGGATACTGCGGCAGCGCGGGGTCTCCGTGGCGCTCTGCCCGCGCTCGAACCGCATCACCTGCACCGAGGGAGACGCACCCATCGCCCGCTACCTCGAGGAGGGCAACCCCCTCTCCGTGGGGACGGACTCCCTCTCCAGCAGCCCGAGCCTCGACGTCCTCGATGACGTGGCCTTCCTCTACGACCTGGCGATTCAGCAGGGCTACGAGGGAGAGGACCTCACGCACCGCCTCGTCCGCATGGTGACGCTCGGCGGCGCGGAGTCCATGGGGCTCAACTCCGGACCCAAGCGCATCGGCCAGATCAACGTCGGTGCCTCCGCTGACCTCGCGTTCTTTGACGTCGGCGTCGACGTGTCCTCGCCGCAGGCACTCGAGGCCACGCTCGACAGGTTCATCCGCCACGGGTCGGGAACGTGCAAGGCGACCGTCATCGAGGGAAGGATCTGCTATGACAAGATCTGGGCTTAGCGCCTTCGCAAGCGGCGTCATCGACGCCCTCGGGCTGTCACCGCACCCCGAAGGCGGCTGGTACCGACGCACCTGGCAGTCCGAGGCCGCGGTCGGTGCGGACGCCCCCGACGCCGACATGGGCGAGAACTCCACGAAGGCTCGTCCGCTCGCCTCGCTCATCTACTTCCTTCTCCCCGCGGGAGACGCGAGCGACTGGCACGTCGTCGACGCCGACGAGCTGTGGCTCTGGCATGGCCCCGGCGCGGTGGCGCTCGAGCTCGGGGGCTCCGGGGAGCGCCCCGACGAGGAGTGTGCGACCAGAACCGTCCTTCTCGTCAATGATGGAGCGTCTTGTGGGCAGCTTATCGTGCCCGCAGGCGTCTGGCAGCGAACCATCCCCACGTCAAAGGATGCGTTGGTCTCATGCGTGGTAAGCCCCGGCTTCGTCTACTCCGGCTTCGCGCTCGCCGAGAAGTGAGTCGCGGCATCGCGGCGCAGGCTTTGCGGTGCAGGCTCTCGTCCACGTATTTGTGTCGTGCGATAG
>DCZG01000126.1 GCA_002331575.1 Atopobium sp. UBA2090
GAGTCCTGGTTTCGTCACCCTGCCCACCTTGATGAGCAGCTCCGCGTCGACGAGCTTGGTGACCGCTTCCTCAAAGTTGCGCGCTCGCGCACCTGGGCGTACAGCCGAATAGATGATCTTCTTGTTCTCGCGGGTGAGCTGGGACGGGGTCGAGCCCCATGTCTGGCGGATTCTCTCGGAAAAAAGAACCGTCGCACACTTCGAGAAGTCGCGATCTTATGCAAAGAGAAGGTTCTCCTGTACACGACGTACCGCTTCGAAGTCTCCCGATTCGGCAAAGATGGATACCGCTTCGGGCATCCCGCCAACGTAGTAGTATCCCCGCAGTGCGTCGGTGAGCTTTTCTGAGAACGAATCGACGAGCGACACGTCCTGCCTCTCCAGCAGGTCGGCAAGCTTGTCCAGACCCGGCGCAAGCAGGAACTCCCCGAATGACAGCGGGTGAAGACTCAGATGATCCGCCTTGCCAACGGGAAACGAAGTGCTCTGGTGAAGGGCGATGCCCAGAAGCGAGCAGGCTGCGACGATCATACTATCGGGCACCTGTTCCTGGACCATCTTGAGAGACGTGATGGCACGCGGGCACTTCTGAATCTCGTGGAAGATGACGAGTGTTCCTTCGTTGGGCCGAATGTCCGTCTCGACCGCTATTGCGTCGAGCAGATGGCTGGGGTCGAGGCTTCCCTCGAAGACGCCGGCCATACCCGCATTGTCTTGGAACGTCACGTAGGCAGTTGTGTCAAAGCACTCCCTGCCAAACCCCTTGCATGCCACGTCTTACCCACCTGGCGCGCGCCCTGTATCAGTAGCGGTTTGCGCCGGTTTAACTCCTTCCAGGCCACCAGCTCCCTCATGGCATCTCTACACCTTGTGGGGACCGACCGACCTGGTCTCCGCTGGCACGGGCGAGATGTGCAAGCGCTACGGCTTCATCAAAGTCGACAAGCACGACGACGGGACGGGCTCCTTCCAGCGCATTCGCAAGGACTCGTTCTACGCCTACAAGAAGATCATCGCCTCCATCGGCGCCGACCTCGACTAAGGAGCACACAACATGGGTCTGTTCGATAAGTTCAAGAAGGCTTTCGCGCTGGCTCCAGAGGCCGTCAGCGTCACCCCCGAGCCCCTGGTCGTCTACTCGCCCGCGTCCGGCACCATCACGGCCGTGACCCCAACCAAGCACACCACCGTCTTGACGTCCGACGATGGCATGGAGGTCCTGGTCCACGTGGGCACAGATACGGTCGACATGAGCGGCAAGGGCTTCGCCTACCTCGTCGCCGACGGAGACAAGGTCAGGGCAGGCCATCCGCTGCTCACGTTCTCCCGAGCCGACATCAAGGAGGTCGACCACGAGGACGTTGTGGTCTGCATCGTGTCCAAATCCGTCGAGTACGCCGACGTTGAGATTCTCGCGAATTGCGACGTTGAGGCGGAGGCGCCATTCGCGATGGCGAAGGCGAAGAAAACCAGGCCCTCCCTCTCCCTCAGGGCCGTCCCGCCGTCCGGCGGGGCGGCCCCCCGGACTTCCTCGCCCTCACGCCACCCTGAGCATCGGCTTGTGCGGTGTCTCATCTCTCCTCGGCCACGACCCTGCCCGCCTGCGCAGGAAGCAAGACCAGGTCGGTTGCGTCGGCGCAGCGGATGCCGTAGCTCTCGCGCGTGGCGCTCCCGCCCTGTGCGACGAAATCCGAGAAGTGTTCGACCGAGACCACCGTGGAGCCCACGACGTCAGGATCGCTGAGGTATATGCCCGCCGAGATGGAGGCCGCACCGCCGTAGGCATGAGCCTCGACTGGATAACCGGTGAGCCTGACACCCTTCGCGCGGAAGCCCACCGAGGTGCCTCCGGGATTGTCGGCACCATGGGCGATGAGGGTGCCCTCGAAGTAGAAGGTGACGGTACCGTCCACCAACACGCCCGCCGATCAGAGCGCCCCGTTGCCGCCCGTCGCGTCTGCCGTGCTGTTCATGTACTTAGTAGTACCTTCAATGCCCAGGTAGTAGTCGCCCGAGACGTAGATGCCGGCCGAGAAGTTCCCTGCGTCGGAGACGTCCTTCCCGGCACCCGCCGTTTCCGCAAGCTCTTCCTCGGCAATGTGAGTGAGGTCGCCCTTCACGTAGGTGCCGGCAACCGATCCGGTGTCGCAGGAGGCGCCCGTGATGGTGGTCGTACTCTCGACATCGAAGGTGATGTCGCCCGCGCTCTCGATAGCAGCGCCATGATGGACGTTGGCCTCGCCCGCTATGGAGACAGGCGTGGTGCCGTCTCCCAGGACGAGCGTGGCGGTTGTGGGATCGTCGGTCACCTTGCCGGTGTTGGCGGCGTTGGCAGCCCCAGCGAGGACGTCTCCCATGTTGTCGCTCGTCACCTGGGTGCCGCCCACCCACACGTCATAGTAGGCGGGGATGCCCTGTGGGAGAAGCGCAGCAGACTCGGTGGTTGCCGCAGGCTCGGTAGTGGCTGCGGGCTCCGTGGCATGTGCCACATTGGCCGAGACCAGCAGGAGGCAGAGACCCACGGTCAACGCGAGCACCACTTCAAGAACGGGCGCGTGCCACGATCATCTCGGTAACTGCTTCCCCATGTGCCCCTCCTCGTCGGAGCCGCGAAGGCATCTTGCGACCCTGCCCGGACCATGTCCGCTAATTAGTTTTATAAGTGTGAGCGAACTGCCGCCACCGCCACGGGACATGCCGAGCAAACGCCTGTAATTCCTGTTAGATAGTATGTTCCTTGGCTGCCTGCCCGAGGGGCCGCTCGCCCGCGGCGCGGCACCTTTCGACATTCTTAATGAATGCGCCGCGGGACGGCTGAGCCGTGCTCCAGACGAAGCCAGTCCTCGGCGGCTCCGCCCCTCTCGCCGAAGCTCGCGGCGTTGCCTCGGAGGAACAAAGGGCCGTTCTCGAAAGCGCTGGTACAGTCAGGAAAGGCCTGCGGGGCCCATGGAACGTGATCGTAATCCGGGGAGGAGGGGCTCGTGTCTTCCAGCCGGGAAGGACGTCTGCACCGCTTGCTTCTCGTGGCCTGCTCCCTGTTTGCAGCCTGCATCGTGATGCCCGCAGCTCCCACTCGGGAGGCCCAGGCAGCCACCTCCCTCGGCAGATCCTTCGCCACTCTGAGCGACTTCGATGGCGCCACCATCGGCTACATCGTGGGCTCCACCACCTACCAACTCGATGCCGAGAAGATCAGCGACATCCACCCGATCTACTACAACGACCTCTCGAGCCGCATCCTCGACCTGCGTGGGGGCAGCATCGCCGCCGCGAGCGTCGACCTGCCGGTCGCCCAGCTGCTCGTCGCCCAGAACCCCGACTTCGCAATCTTCCCCGAGACCATCGCCACGTACGACTACGACTTCAGCCTGGCGAAGAGCAATCCCCTCATTGTCAAGATCCGCGATGTAGTTGAGAGCCTGAGGGCAGACGGCACGATCGACGCCCTGTACAAGAAGTGAACCTCGGGCGACGAGACCCGCATGGTCATCGGCATGTCCCAGTACACCGGCTACGACACGCCCAACGGCACAATCCGCTTCACCATCGAGGGCGGCTATCCTCCCATGGACTACCTGGGGGACTCCGGGGAGTACGAGGGTTTTGAGGTCGAGCTGCTCTACATGGTTGCCAAGGAGCTGGGCACGTCGATAGAGGTCTCGGTTACGAAGTACTCCTCGTTCGTCCCCGAGTTCTCAGGGGCCGAGACGCTCGTCGTGCGTGCAGCAGACCTCGCCACCACGAGCAGCACGGCGCGGGGGGAACTCGCAAGGTTCCTGGCTCACCACCATGCAGAGCTCTCTCTACAAGAACTTCGTTCAAGGAGATCGTTGGCAGCTCATGCTGAGGGGCCTCGGAGTGACGGTGCTCATCTCGGTAGCATCGTGCGCACTTGGCACGGTACTGGGATTTGGCATCTGCGTGCAGCGCGGATCCCGACGGCGCTGGGTGCGGAGGCTCGCGAACGCACTTTGCGCCATCGAGGGCGGCATCCCCATCGTGGTGCTGCTCATGGTCTTCTACTACGTCGTCTTCGCCAACTCGGGAGTCAGCGGCATCGTTGTCTCCATCGTCACCTTCGGCCTGGACTTTGCCGTGATCTGCTCCACGACGATGCGTTCCGGCATCGACGCGATCGATTCCGGCCAGGGAGAGGCAGCCCTCGCGCTCAGGTTCTCGCCGCGGGCCGCCTTCTGGAAGGTAGTCGCCCCACTGGCCGCCAAAAACATCCTCCCCGTGTACCGCGGCGATTTCGTCTCGCTGGTCAAGGGCACGGCGGTCGTGGGCTACGTCGCGGTCGTGGACCTCACGAAGGTCTCCGACCTCATTCGCGCCCGCACGTTCGACGCCTTCTTCCCCCTCCTCGCCACCGCCCTCATCTACCTCGCCCTCATCAGCGCGCTCGTCGCGATCATCAAGCTGGTGGAAGGCAAGGCTCTGGCCGAGAACCGCCCATGCGAACCCAAGGATGTCGACCTGGCTACCGCCCAGCAGGCGCTCGCATCCACGAGTGCAGGGCTGTCGGCTGCCCCCGCCTGGGACGGTCCCGCCATCCGAGTCGATCACCTCAGGAAGGTCTATCCCGAGGTCACGCTCCTCTCCGACGCGAGCACGACCATCATGCCAGGCGAGGTCGTCTCCGTCATCGGGCCCTCGGGCACGGGCAAGTCAACGCTCCTGCGCTGCATGGACGGGTTGGAGACACCTACGTCTGGCCACGTCGTCCTGCTGGGCACCGACATCACCAGTCCCGGTTGCGACCTCCCAGCCATCCGCCAGCACGTGGGCGTGGTCTTCCAGGGCTTCAACCTCTTCGGCCACCTCACGGTGATCGAGAGCGTCATGCTCGCGCCCGTTGAGCTCATGGGCATCAGCCGCCAAGATGCCTACGTCGACGCCAAGCGCCTACTTGCCCAGATGGGCCTCGCGGGACGCGCGCTCAACTACCCCGACGAGCTCTCGGGCGGACAGAGACAGCGCGTCGCCATCGCACGCGCGCTGGCCATGCATCCCGAGGTCGTCCTCTTCGACGAGCCCACCTCGGCGCTCAATCCAGCCAAGGTCGACGAGGTCCCGCTCGTCATGGGGCGCCTGGCCAAGCAGGGCTACACCATGCTCGTCATCACGCACGAGATGCGCTTCGTACGTGGGGTCTCGAGCCGCGTGCTCTACATGGACCAGGGCGAGATTTACGAGGACGGTACACCCGAGCGGGTCTTCGATCATCCCAAGCGCGAACGCACCCGTGCGTTCGTGCGTCACCTCAAGGTCTACTCCACGGTGGCCACGTCCGAGAACTCTGACTTCGTGCAGGTGCTCGGCGAGGTGGAGGAGTTCGGTCGAAGCTTCGACCTCTCCTCGAGCGCCATCCACCGCGCACAGCTCGTCTTTGATGAGAGGGGCGTGCAGACGATTCTCCCCGAGCTCGCCAGCGGGCAAACCCTCGAGTTCGCAATGGAGGTCGACCAGAAGCTCGGCACCCTCGGTCTATCCTTCGTCTGGCAGGGAGCCGACTTCGACCCGCTCGCCCTAGCAGACGAGCTGTCGCTCAAGATCTTTCGCGGCGTCGCCACGAAACTCGAACACACAAAGAACCGCCTGGTGGCATCCATTGAAACCGGTGCGAATCCCATGTAGGGCTGCCATGCTCCCGAGCATGGCAGCCCTCACAAGTCACATCGCACGTGTCAGCAGTTCACTCCCGCTTGAACGCGAGTCCAGGACGACGGGATAAGACCCGCGGCCGATGGATGCGCCCTATTCTTCTCTCTTCCTGATCAGACCCACCCAGATGAGGACAAGGGCCAAGATGACAGCTGAGACCACTGCCGACATGTTAGGCAGCTCATCGCCCGTGGCTGGAGTCGTGTCTGCGGATGCGTCGATATGCGGAAGGACATCCGCGGACCCGCTGGCAGGCGTATCCGTTCCCGCGCTCTCCCCTCCCGGCTCATCGGAACCAGGGTTGACGGGAATGACGGCGTCCGAAACGACGACGTCACCAAACGCCTTTCTCAACAATCCCGCAGCCGCAATGAGCTTGCCCACCTTGCGCTTGGAGGCGTCATACGTGGCGACAGGAATCTCCACCGTGAGCGTCGCCTCATCGGAAGCGAGCGAATGTCCCTGGTACATGATGAGGCAACGATACTTCGTCCCACAGAGGTCCTTGCTCACGTCGTCAATCGTGAGGGTTGCCTCGGTACCCCCGCTCACCTCGGACCACGTCTCCTCTCCCGGCGCCCTCTTATACCAACGATAGGTGACGGGATGGCTCACGCCGTCTGAAGTGATGTAGACGCCCTGGGCTGAGAAGGAAGCGCCGTCCCCCTCCAACACGGTCTGGCTCTCGGGATTCTGCGTGACCGAGAGCGTCGTCCCCTCGGGAAGCGTGGTGAGCTTCACGGATTTGCTGGTAAGACCCTCCTCGACAGTCGTTCCTTGCCTCACCCCTCGAATGCAGAACTCGTAGGAGGAATTGGGATTGAGAGATCCCTGGTCGACCGTGTCGGCGCTCACCTCGAAGCTCGTGATGCCATGGTCGAGCACCACCTGCTTGCCATTCTTGGTGAAGTCGTTGACGACGGTCTTCCCATTCACGGTGGTGACGAAGCTCAGTACGTACTTCACGTCATCCCCAGATGCCTTATGCCAGGCGAGAGTCGCCTTGTTCGACGACACGCTCCTCGCCTGAAGTCCGTTCACCATCTCGACGGCAGGTTCCCTCACATCGGTGACGCGATATCCCACCACATAGGCCGGGATGCCCTTGCCTCCATTGCCATAGCTCAGGACCTTGCTTCCCACCTCGAGGTTCCAGGTGAACCCGTACCCTGCCGCCGCCTCGGGGAGGTTGTCGACCGAGCCGGAGAACGAAGCGCCGTTCGTCGTCGTGGTGGTCGAGTGGAACCCTGCTTCTGCCCCGCCGATGACACCGGCGATGACCTCGTTTCCGAGAAGGCCTCCGCCGGCACCGACCTTACCGTTGATGCTGAGGCCATACTCAGAGCTCGTCGAGTCGCTAGAGGTGACCTCTATGTTCTCGGTCTCGGTCGCGCCCTTCGAATTGGTCGTCGTGAGGCTGTCGGAGTGGTAGTAGAGAGTCTTGTCGCATTTAGGCTCGTTCACATAGGTAGCCGGGTCACCTGACGTGTTGAACAAGACGTTGCCCTCCACGGGGTCAAGACCTTCGGTGGCGGAGGCGACCTTGTCATACTCGGAGACGTTCATAGTCGCGATCTCGGGATTCAGGATGGCGGGGAGTATCATGTCCTGCCACTCCCCCGTCGTGGGATCGTAGACCTGATAGTAGTAGTAGACCATGGGCACGGTGTAGACCACGACCTTGTCGCCCTCGCCCGCATGGCTGTCGAAGTCGTTCGCGAACGTCACCTCATTGCTCTTGCCATACTCATAGCTACTCGAAGCCGCGACTTCGGCCTCGAGCTCGACAGAGCTGAACGCCTGGAAGCCGACGGAGACATAGGCCCCCGCCTCGAGCTTGAGCGACTTCGACGTCTCCGTCTCCACGGAGCTGGACGTGCCAAAGCCCGTCCCCCCGAGGACGATGTAGTTGTAGGCGCTCTGCAGGTCGCTATTGCCGGCAACCTCGTTTCCTTTGTACAGGAGGTTGTCATTCTCGTCGGCTCTCTGGCTTCTATGCTTTACTTGTACTGGAAGCTTACGCTGTTGACGTTTATCATCGTTCNNCACCGCATAGACGACGGGATTGGTGTAGAGCGTCTGCTGCGACACATAGCGGGCGCGGATGGAATCGCCGTCAACGTCGGGCAGGCAGAGGCTCACGAAGGTACCATGGGTGTCGTTTCGCCTGTTCGACTCGCAGATGACCCCCTCTTGTGATGTGCGGACCTCGTCGTAGTTGCCATTTGCCAAGGTGAAGTGGGAAAGGTCCATCCAGTAGTAGTCGTCATCGCCGTTTACCTCGTCGTCACGGTGAACGCCGACCACGCCCAGGAAGGTCTCGCGCCAGGTGGAGTCGTCGCCCAGGCATCCAACCGCGACGTCGCCTATCCAGACCTGCTCCTTGTCCTTTTCGTTGCCCCTCTGGTTTCTCTGGCCCGTGTAGAGGCTCATGCTCCCCACCAGCTTGTTGAGACCGCCGTTGAGCTGGAACGTGTAAACGTCGCCATCGAACAGGACGTCATCGGTCTTGTTCTTGAGTCCCTGCAGGTTGGCGCAAGCGAGCGCAAGAGGCGCGTGCACGGGCCTATAGTGTCCGCTTTCGGTGGAATAGGAGTCTGCGATGCGCCTGCCATCGTCTCCGAGGGGGCGCGTCTGGTAGTCGCTCAACACGTAATTGCCCGTGGTGGAGTCGAGGTAGACATACCGCACCCCCGCGTTCCAGTAGGTGCCCGTATTCTGGTAGGAGGTCGTGTTGTTGGTCTCGTAGCCAGCGATGATGAGAGCGGTAACGCCCTCGCCCGTGGTGCCGTCGGAAAAGGTTCCGAAGGAGCAGTTCGCCGAGACCATCGCTCGCCCGCTCCCGTCGGGCTTGGCGAGGGAGATTTCCCTGAGGGCATCATCGGCGACGAGCGCGAGCTGGTCGGCACTCGAGTCCCAGGTGTAGACGGAACAACGCGCGGCATCCTTTACGTCGAGGTTGTTCGTGGGAGCAGAGACCGTGATTGCGACCTCGTCACCACCCGAGCGGTCGATGTTTCCGCCCGCGATCGTAAGCACGGGGTGATATTCGATGCGCTGCGTCCAGCTGGTGCCTTTTTGGTAGGAAGACGCGGGGCCTGCGTCGATCTCGGTCGAGGTTTTCGAATAGGAGCCGTCCGCCTCCTGCTTGAACATGTCGACGATGGCCATGCGTTCGCCATCCATGTCTTCGTAGGCACCGCAGTAGGCGAGTATCTCGTCGACGCCGTCACCATCGACGTCGACGGCCTTGATCTCAAACATCGCATCGAGCTCTTGGACGTAGCGCCTCGTGAAGTACGAGTAGACCCCACCCGAGCCAGAATAGAGCAAAGAGTCGTTGACCGAGGGGCTAAGCTCTGCGGTCTGCGTGCGCGTTCCCTGAGAGTCGAGCGAGAAGAGCTTGATGAGGATGAGGCCCTTATAGACCTTGCCGTTGACCGAGCTGGAAAAACCGTTCCCATAGGCGCGCAGCTCTGCCACGGAGTCGGTTTGGCCCTGGCCATCTCTATAGGAGGTGCTCGTGGCATAGATGCCCGAGAAGCCGTTTCCTTGGTTCGACATGACGTTCGTCGTGTTGCTGCTCATGTAGCTGCCAGTGGTATAGCCGAGGTAGTTGTCCTTGTCCCCGCTGACCCCATAGAAGGAGTAGGCGCCAAAGAGCAAGCCCGTCTTGTCGGCGAGGAGGGAGGCCTCGGTGTCAGGGTCGTCATCGATTCTATCGAGACTTTTCCTGACCGAGTAGCGGTTGGTACTCGGACCATTGGTCGCGACATAGACCTCGCTGCCCTTGAGCAGCGTGGTCTCGCTGGTGGTGGAATAGGGCGCGGCAAGTGCGGATCCGGCGTCCGACGAGGTGCTGAGACCGAGCGCATCGAACGTGCTCTGGTCAATCTCCTGCCCGGTGGCCAAGGCGATGGTCGGCGCCGAGAAAGCGGCGAGACAGACAAGGGCTGACAATGCGAGCGCCACGGTACGTCCGAACACGGAGCAGGAACGAGAAGTGATCACGATGTCCCCCAGATGACGTCTTGCAACAGATGCGACGAGATTTGGCTATGTGACAATAATAGGACCGACGTTCTCAGTTGAAATCATCCTGAAGTATGAGAAGGGGAGGAAGCACGCAATAGAGCGCCCCCGCCTCGAATTGTGACCTCGATCTTGCCGTCGGGCGCCACGTGAATGGAGCGGAGCCACTTCGCGAAGTCGACGTAGAAATCGATGCGTGTGTTATGTGACGGCCAATCATGGGGCGCGTCATCATGGGGAGGCCACCTCTCCGATCACATGGACGCCGGGGGGTCCGTCACCACGACCAGCCGCAATCGCTGCGTTGCGGTAGACGTCGCCGTAGGCATGTCGAGCGATGGTGATGGGCTTCTTCCAGTTGCGCACGCAGGGCTCGATGCCCGCGACCGTGATGGGCGCGCGGAACACGGTGCCGTCGAGAATGGCGCGGATGGTGCTGTTGGGGTTCTTCCACATCTGCTTGAGGCCGTACTCCTCCACGCGTGCGGCGTTGGGCGTGATGGTGGCGCACTTCACGGCAACGCCAAGGCGAAGCGTGGCCTGTGAGGCCTCCGCCATCACCGCGTCGTCCGTAGGAGCCCCAGGTCGTAGTACTCGCCCTTGAGGTCAACGAAGGGACAGATGAGTTGGTCCTTGATCAGCTGCCAGATGACGCGGGTCATCTCGTCGCCGTCCATCTCCACCAGGGGCGTGCTCATCGCGATCCTCGCCATGTTCGACCTTCCGTGCTCGCTGGTTGTCTCGGCCGTCGCACCATGCGCGATCGCCTTGTCTCCATGGTACCTTATGAGCCCCCTTGGACGAGACAACCAATAACACCCGAAACGTTGCCCGAGAGGTAACGTCCATGACTCGTGCGACGCATGCGAGAAGCCCGAGAACAGCAGAACAAACCAGTCCCGAGCAGACGTAAAACATTCTTAAGGAAGTGCCGACTGAAGGGGGATGTTACCAACCCTTGGCAGACGCCATGCTCTCCGCTGGCCTATGCCCGCCATGGGGCGGCAACGCCAGCCGGAAGATTATGGTCTACCCATTTCACGTGCGGTTTTATCTCCTCGTGCTTCTCCGCATGCAACCGCCTGGCACCAAGGCCCGGAGGCGACGCCCATTCCATTGGAGTTTTCGCTCAAGAAATGAGGGCGAGGCTACTGCTGGCGCGATGCGCCATGCGCCCTCATAAACCTAATGAAGGTCCTCACCGGCTCAGGCTGGAGGCGGTCGGAACGCCACGCCAACGCAGTCCCATGCTCAAGAGGCGGATCGAAGGGAAGAAACCGCATCCCCTCGAAGGAGCAGTCATGCTCCAGGCAGACGACGGCGCTGCAACGCTCGCGCGCGAAAATCGCCGCGTTGTAGATGCCATTGTAGTGAGCGTACCAGTCCATCTGCTGCGTATGTTCCCCCGACCACTCCATGAACTCCCTCTGTATGGCCGCGTCACTTTGTACGGTCACGACCCTGCGCGCCGCGAGGTCCCCCGGCCTGATGACGTCCTGGCTCGGCATCGGCATCCCCATCGGGACGAGGGCACCCCAGCGCTCAACGGCCCCATCGGGAGGCGATCGAGCGCTTCGTCATCAAATGGTTCCAGAAGCAGCGCCACGTCAATCGTGCCTCCTGTCATACCCTCCAGGAAGTCGGCGTTCGAGCCGCTCCGCAGCGCAAAGCGCACCTTGGGATACTCGTCCTGGAACAAAGATATGGCACCTGCCAGCTCCCGCACCGAGAGGTACTCCCCGAGTCCGACCGACACCAGGCCAGACAGCTCGCCGGCAGACGGAGAGAGCTCGCGCACTCGGCATCCTTAATTCGGAGACGACCGACGCCCTGCGCCAGGTGCTCACCGAGCAGGAGCGCTACCAGGCGCTCCACCACCAACTCGTCGCGAGCGCCCGCGCCGTTAGCCTCGCACATGAGATCGACCCCGAGAACCGCGTGGGCTGCATGGTCGGCTACCTCGAGTAGTACCCGCTCACCCCCAACCCCAAGGACATGCTCGCCACGCAGAGGAAAGTCAACTTCATCGACAACTACTGCGGCGACGTGCACGTACGGGGCGCCTACCCCTACTTCGCCAAGGCGCTCTGGCGCGAGAGCGGCGTCGAGCTCCAGGTCACCGACCAAGACCTGGCCGACCTCAAGGCGGGCACGGTCGACTTCTACGGACTCAGCTACTACATGACCAACTGCGTGACCGTCGACCCCACGGTCGAGAACACGACGGGCAACCTGCTCGGCGGGGCCAGGAACCCCTACCTCGAAATGACCGACTGGGGCTGGCAGATCGACCCGGACGGCCTGCGCTACAGCCTCAACGAACTCTACGGACGCTACGGCATCCCACTCATGGTCGTGGAGAACGGCCTCGGCGCCTTCGACACGCTCGAGGAGAACGGCACCGTCCACGACCCCTACCGCATCGACTACCTACGTTCGCACATAAAGGCAATGGAGGCGGCCGTCGAGGACGGAGTCGACCTCATGGGGTACACGCCCTGGGGCTTCATCGACCTCGTCTCCTACTCCACGGGCGAGATGGGAAAGCGCTACGGCATGGTCTACGTCGACGCAGACGACGAGGGCAACGGCTCCTTCGACCGCATCCGCAAGGACAGCTTCCACTGGTACAGGAAGGTCATAGCCTCCAGCGGCGAGGACCTCAGCTAGGCGTGGTCGGCCGGCCGTCTCTCACGCCACGCACGGGCATCGTCGCAAATCCAAATAGCCAATCTCACGATACGCATGAAAGGGACCAATGACATGAACAGCAAGAGGATCGTCATCATCGGAGTAGGCAAGGGCATCAGCGGCGGCGTCGCCCGCAGGTTCGGCAAGGAGGGCTTCGAGGTCGTGCTCGTAGCCCGCAGCGAGGACAAGCTGAAGGGCTATGCAGCCGACCTCGCCGAGGCAGGCATCGAGGCGAGCTACAAGGTCGCCGACTGCGCAAAGCCGGAGACCCTGCAGGCAGCAATCGCCGAGATCGAGGCGGAGGGCGGCGCGTCCGACGCCCTCGTCTACAACACCGGCATCACCGCGCCCGACCCGGATGAGATCACCAACGACTACCTGATGGAGCACTACCAGGTGGACGTCGCGAGCGCCGTCGTCGCGGCACAGGCCGTGGCCACCGACGACTTCGCGGAGAAGAGGGGCTGCGTCATCTTCACCGGCGGCGGTTTCGCCGCGACCTGGGCGCCCATCCCACCCCTGACGGCACTCTGCATCGACAAGGCGGCTATGAACGGAGCCGCCGTCTGCCTGAACGCCCGCTATCGCGACCGCGGCATCTTCGTCGGCACCATCCTCGTCTCCGGCGTCGTCGACCCGCAAGACGAGCGCTACAGCCCCGATGCGATAGCGGAGCAGTACTGGGACATGTACAACGAGCGCGGCGAGTGCTCGGTGCGGTATTAGGAGGCAACGATGAGAATCACCTTGATTACGGGAAGCGCGCACAGGGACGGCACGTCGGCCCTGATGGCCGGCGAGTTCGCCCGGGGCGCAGGCGACGCGGGCCATGAGGTCTACCGCTTCGACGCGGGGCGCGCGAAGGTGCACCCATGCACGGGATGCGGGCATTGCGGCTACGGCGAGAACCCGTGCGTCTTCCAGGACTACATGGAAAGGCTCAACGCGCACATGCTGGAGGCTGACCTCATCGTCATCGTGAGCCCCGTCTACTACTGGAGCCTCTCCGCGCAGACCAAGGCCGTCATCGACCGCTGGCAGCCCACGGTCTTCTCCCTGCAGGGCGGCAAGAGGGCCGTTCTCATGACCACGCAGGCAAGCGGCGAGGAATGGGTCGTCGAGCCCCTACGCTCCTGGTACGGGAACCTGCTGCGCTTCATGCGGTGGGAGGACGCCGGCCGGATCAACGCGCTGGGATGCGCCACACGCGAGCAGATAGAGACGAGCGACTACCCGAAGCTGGCATACGAGCTCGGGCGGAGCCTGTAGGGATCACCCGGGAATGGTGAGAACGATGGAGAACAGGACGCTGGGCGACGGCCTCGAGGTCTCGGCCCTGGGTACGGGTGCATGGGGCTCTCGCATGCATCACGTAGACGTAGGCTTTCGACCGCAGGGGTGATTCCCAGACCGGAAGCTCTTCGTAGATAAAGGCAGTCGAGCAGGGCAAGATACGAGGCGAGCGTGTCGTCGGAGCTTAGCTCCACCACCCTGCACGTTCGGTATTTTGCGCCACTTTCATTCGGTATTCTACTCCGTTCGGGCAAGACGCCCTGCTCCTTGAACGACCTGCCACGTTGTCAGTCGGGGGACACCCCTTGAGATCGAGAAAAGCATGACACGCCCAGTCGGAGACGTATACGCGTGGCCACAGAATCTGTTGTAGCGCTTTCTCAGTTGGGTCATGTTTGGCACCTTTCGCTCATAATTAGGTGTCCAATCTAGAACAACCTCTCCACTCCTCAGTCCCTCGGGTTTCTATGATATTTAGGTCACATCGCCCCGGAGACGTTGTGCTTAGAGTCAAGCTTGAGCCCCACTATGCCGCCCATCCCGCCGTTCTTCGCCTCGACGTGCTCGCCATGGTGCTCTCCTCTCGCATGATCTCGCTCGTCAGGAAAGAGCCTGGTCGGCATTGGGAACAAGAACCACCCTGTGCTTTCGCGGCACCTACAGGAGCACGATCTCTCATTCCTATGCCTCCCCCAGAAAGAAATCCCGCGCGCCGACGATTCTTATGCCGTCGATATCGGTGCCGTACGATCCTTCGCGCACGACAATCATTCTGGGGAAGGCATCTCGTATTGATCGGAGAGGCGCGACCTCGCGCTCACGCGTCGATTCTGCCATCATGTTGTCGGTTGCCTGAATATAGAGTCGCTCGTTGTCTTTGATCGCGACGAAGTCGACTTCTTTGCCGTAGAGTTTGCCGACGTGCACCCGGTAGCCTTCAAACAGCAGCTGAAGGTAGACCGCATTTTCGAAAAGCCTGCCCGTGTCGCTTGCGCGATAGCCGCACAAGTACGATCGAAGTCCAAGGTCGACGACGTATTCCTTCGGGTTGGTCTTGAGCATGGCTTTGTCGTGAAGGTCGTATCGCGTGGCTCGGTAGAAGAGGAAGGCATCGTTCAACGCGGTCATGTACGACGAGACCGTCTTGTTGGTCGTTTTCACCCCGGAGGATGTAAGCGTGTTCGCCACGCTGCCGGCCGAGCACTCGTTGCCAATGCCATCGGCTAGTAAGGCGGCGATGCTCCGCAGCAGAGCAGGGTCTGTGACCGTACTCTTGCCCTTTTCCCGCTCGCGGTTGACGACATCGCGGACAGCGACGGCTTCGTAGACGCTCGACATGTATGCGGAATGCACGACCTGCGCGGTATCCAGCGCGGCGATGGCCGGCATGCCGCCGTAAGTCAGGTAGCGCATGAAGACGTCATCGAACAAGATGGGGCCGCCCCCCGGGGACAGTGGCGACCGAACTGCCCGAAGCGAAGGAGACCCCGCAGAAGTCGAGGTACTCGGAGAATGCCAGCGGCAACATCTTCACTTCGACATAGCGCCCAGAAAGGTATGTGGAAAGCTCGCTCGACAGCAAGTAGGCATTCGAGCCCGTGAGATAGATATCACAGTCAAAGTCGACGCGCATGGTGTTTACCGCGTTCTGCCAGCCTTTGATCCGCTGGGGCTCGTCAATGAAGATGTAGGTGCGGCCTTCGGTGGAAAGTCTGTCTCGGAAGTAGGCGTTGAGTTCGTCTTCCGTTTCGATGGGGCAGATTTTGCTCTCGAGGTTCGCGCTGACGAATGCGCGTCCCGTGACGCCCTCGGCCTCGATTCTTCGTCGGATGAGAAAAAGAAGGTGCGATTTTCCACACCTGCGGATGCCGGTGACCACTTTGATCAGGTCGGTATCGCGGAACAGCAGCGCCTCATCGAGGTAGCGGCTCCTGTCGCGAAGCAGTTGAGCTGCCATAGAGCACTCCTAAAATAAGAATAATCTTTGACTATTAGGAGTTACCACAGCTTGCCGTCGGGCTGCGCAAAGAGGAGAACAACGAGCGAAGCCGAGACGTACGCACGCGGCGCGGACGCCATCAGGTCAGGCAACGTGATGACCCTCACGATCGGAGAGCTTGTCCTGGCGGGTGATTAGTTGGGAATCAGGCCGGTCGTCACGATGGTGCCGATAAACGACGCAGCGAATTCGATGCTCGCATGCGCTACCACACCCGCCGAGCACGTGGAAAAACTCGTCAAGGCTGTGGCTAGGCTATCGCCGCGAGGGTCGAGCAGAGCCGAGCGCCCGCCGCGCCGCGAGAGTGGGTTATGGGGGTGGCGGGGGACGTGTCATGGCATGAGGGCATGTCATGTGATCGCGCTTGTGGAGCGTTCGGGAGGACGAAGGCGCGACGCCCCTACCAGCGGCTGCGCGACAAGTCGGGCATCGGCCGCGCGTTCGTGTGTCACCGATATGTCACCGATGTGTCACGAGTGACCAGATAAGAAAACAGGTCAAACGATTTTACCCGTCTGACCTGCGTATTTGTGGTGGGCGTTGCAAGATTTGAACTTGCGACCTCTTCCGTGTCAGGGAAGCGCTCTCCCCCTGAGCTAAACGCCCGAATATGTAGTGCTGCGTGGGGGTTGCAGCGGAAGAAACTATACGCGAACTCACCCATCGATGCAACCGAGAATCCGAACTACTCCACAGAATGTCCGACGTCCTCGGGCAACCACTGCCGCCGTCCCCTACCCCTCGTCGCGCCAGCCCTTGCATACGTCGATCCAGGCCACGGGACGGGCATAGCGCTCGAGCTCCTCGCAGGTGAGCCCAATCGCGGAGTTGGAGCTCCCGCACGCGGGGAAGACGGTCTCGAAACGGCGTAGGCTCTCGTCGAGATACACCTCGACGCCGTCGTTCACCGCGAAGGGGCACACGCCGCCCACGGCGTGACCCACGAACTCGGCAGCCTGCTCGGCGCTCAGCATCTTTGCCTTGCAGTGAAACTGGGCCTTGAACGCGGGGTTGTCGATGCGCGCGTCACCTGCGAGGACGATGAGCGTGGGCGTCTCCCCGACCATGAAGCTGAGCGTCTTGGCGATTCGCCGGGGCTCGGTTCCCACTGCCAGCGCGGCGAGCTCCACCGTGGCGCTCGAAACGTCAAACTCCATCACGCGGTCTTCGATGCCCTGCTCGGCGAAGAACGCGCGGACCTTCTCGATAGACATGCTTTAGCCCCTTACCCGGCGAAATAGCCAGCCCAACCCATGATCAGCGTCGTCACCATGTAGACGCCGACCCAGAACACGATGACGCCCACCACGAGCATGATCGTGGGCTTCCAGATCTCCTTCTTGAGATCGACCTCCTCGCCGTGGACCGAGCGCCAGATCATCATGCCAAAGAGCACCACGGCCCACACGTAAAGGATTCCCGCGGCGACGAACGCAATCCACGCCTGGTTGATGATCACGGCCGTTCCGACGATGGCGATGATGACATAGACGAGCAGCGCAATCGCCAGCAGCGAAAAGAAGAACAGCAGTCCGAGAATGGCCATGCACTCCTCCGTCCCTCGTCAGCTCGACGTGCCCATGCACCTGGCGCGCATATCGAGCGCCTCCTTGCGAACGACGCCTCCGCCCAGCACGCTCAGACCATCGTAGACCACGACGCTCTGACCCGGAGCCACGCGTCGCACGGATTCGGGGAAGGCCACGCGCACGAGTCCGCCGTCGACCATCTCGACACGCGCCTCGCGCAGGGGCCCCGTATGACGCGAGCGCACGAGGTAGTCACCCGCAGCGGGCTTCTCTCCAAAGATCCAGCGCACGTCCTCGAGCTCGAGCTCGGTCGTCCAGAGCCCCGGGCAGTCGAGGTCCGACGTCACGTAGACGACGTTCTCCTCGGTGTCGGTAGCCACCACGTAGCGTGCCGGTCCTCCGCCCAGGTCAAGTCCTCTGCGCTGCCCCACGGTAAAGAGGAAGGCGCCGTCGTGGCGCCCCAGCACGCGACCCGTCTCCCACTCCACGACATCGCCGGCTCGACGATCGAGGGTGTCGAGAAGGAAGGTCCTGATCCCCACCGGTCCCACGAAGCAGATGCCGTCGGAGTCGGGCTTACCCTCGACGCCCAGACCGCGCTCCGCGCAGGCGGCGCGCACCTCGGCCTTGCTCGCATAGTCTCCCACGGGAAAGAGCGCGCGGTCGAAGGTCGTCCCGGGCACCCGCCAGAGGAAGTAGGTCTGGTCCTTGTGCTCGTCGGCGGAGCGCAGGAGCGTGGCCACCCCGCCCCTGGACGCGGCATGCCTCACGCGGGCGTAGTGGCCGGTCGCCACGTAGTCCGCCCCGAGCGAGAAGGCCCTCTCGGCGAAGGTGCCGAACTTGACGGTCTGGTTGCACATGACGTCGGGATTGGGCGTGTAGCCTCGGGAGTAGGCGTCGACGAGGTAGTCCACCACCGTGTCGTGGTACTCCCGCTCGCAGTCCCAGACCTCGAGCGGAACGCCCAGCGTCACGCTCACGCGCTCGGCGTCGGCGAGGTCGTCCGCCCAGGGGCACTTGAAGCCCGGCAGGTCGCGCGACCAGTTTCGCATGTAGACCGCATGCACGTCGTAGCCCTGCTCGACGAGCAGGGCCGTGGCGAGGGCGGAGTCGACTCCGCCCGAGAGTCCCACGAAGACCTTCTCGCCCATCAGACGCGCTCCGCCATGAGACGCTTCGAGAGCGCCGCCATGTCCGCGTCGGTACGGCCGAGACGGTCCATCTCGCCGCGCACCGCCGAGACGATCTCGCGCACGGCGTAGTCCACCTCGGCGGAGGTCGTCGGTCGCCCGAGCGTGAGCCGCAAGCTCCCCTCCGAGACGCCACGCGGCAGCCCGACGGCTTCGAGGACCTGCGAGCTGCGCATGCGGCTGGCCGCGCACGCCGAGCCCGTTCCCACCGAGACCCCTCTTCGCTCGAGGAGGATCACGAGACGACGCGCCTCGAGTCCGGGGAACGACACGTGGAGAAGGCCGGGAAGGCGGTTCCTGGCCTTTCTGGGACCCGAGACCACCATCCATGGGAATGCGGCCGAGAGACCGGCCTCGAGGCGGTCTCTGAGCGTCTCGAGCCGTCTCGCGTCCTCCCCGCGACTGGCCTGCGCGAGCTCCATCGCCCGCGCGAAGCCCACGACGCCGGCGACGTTCTCGGTGCCGGAGCGCACGCCGTTCTCCTGGCCTCCCCCGAGGACGAGCGGCCGAAGACGCACGTCATCGGAGGCCCAGACAAGGCCCACCTGCTTGGGGCCGTATATCTTGGCAGCCGAGAGCGTGACGAGGTCCACGCCGAGCGAGGCGACGTTCACGGACATGGTCGCGAGCGCCTGCGATGCGTCTGTGTGCAGGTAGATNNGAGCCGGCGCGAGCGCTCCGCGGCGATCACGCGCGAGATCTCGCGCACGGGCTGGATGGTGCCAATCTCGCCGTTGCCGAGCTCCACCGAGACGAGCTCCGTGTCGGGTCGGATGGCGAGACGCACGTCCTCGGGGTCCACGCGACCGTCGTCAGCCACGCGAATCGTGCGGTGAGAATGCGTGCCGGCGCAGGCGAGCACGCTCTCGTGCTCCGCGGCGTCGACCACGACGTGACCTTCCACGGACGCGAAGACGAGGTTGTTGGCCTCGGTGGCTCCGGCCGTGAGCGTGACGGCGGCAGGACGTCCCCCGATGGCGCGGGCGAGCGTTGCGCGGGCCCGCTCGACGTCGTCGCGGACGCCGCGGGCGAGCTCGTAGGGAGCGGACGGGTTGAAGAAGCGCTCGGTGAGGTAGGGCGTCATGGCCTCGACGACCTCGGGCGCCATGGGCGTCGCCGCGGCGTAGTCGAGGTAGGCGGCGGACACGTCCTTCTCGTCGCTCACTGGGAGTCTCCTATCACGAGGTTCTGGAAGCGGTTGGCGATGAACTCGTCGGTGTAGTTCTCGTCCACCCACTCCTCGAAGGCGTTCTGTGCGGGCACGCCCTCGTCGCGCGCGGTCTTGCGGTTGAAGCACGCCATCGTCATGACGATGTCGGCCACGAGGTAGACGGAGAGCAGCACCACGAAGATGAGCTGCCGCTTTGAGGTGAGCATGCCGATGCGGTAGAGCAGCACGGGCATCACGGCGCGGCACCACACGAG
>DCZG01000007.1:0-1454 GCA_002331575.1 Atopobium sp. UBA2090
CATCGTGACCGGCGACATCGGCTGCTACACGCTCGGCGCCGTCGCCCCCTACAACGCCTGCCACTCCGTCATCGACATGGGAGCGTCGCTCTCCATGGCGCACGGCATGGAGCTGGCCGGGGCCACCGAGCGCACGGGTCGGCCCGTCATCGGCGTGATCGGCGACTCCACCTTCGCGCACTCGGGCATCACGAGCCTGCTCGGCACCGTCTACAACGGCGGCGTGGGCACGCTCTGCATCCTCGACAACCGCACGACGGCCATGACCGGGACGCAGGGCAACCCCGTGAACGGCGTCACGCTCACCGACTCGTCCCACCGCATCGGGCCGCTCGACAACCCCACGGGCAAGGCACTCGACCTTGTCGCGCTCGTCCGCGCCCTCGGCGTCGACGACGTCGCGGAGGTCGACGCGCAGGACGCCGCGGCGATTCGCACCGCGCTCAAGGCCGCCGTCGCCAATGCCGACCAGCTCAGCGTCATCATCTTCAAGTCACCGTGCCGTCTCGTGGACCGCACGCGCAAGCCCGCGCCAACGATCAAGGACTGCCGCGCCTGCGGGACCTGCATCCGCATCGGCTGCCCCGCACTCGGACGCGACGCCTCGGGCAAGGCCGTCATCGACACCAACCAGTGCATCGGGTGCGACCAGTGCGTGCAGTCGTGCCCCTTCGGCTGCATCACGAAGGAGGACTAGCATGAAGACCACAACCATCCTTCTCGTGGGCGTCGGCGGACAGGGCACCATCCTCGCCGGCAACCTTCTCGCCATGACGGCGGCAGAGGCCGGACTCGACGTGAAGGTCTCCGAGATCCACGGGATGTCCCAGCGCGGCGGCTCGGTGAGCACCGTCATCCGCGTTGGAGAGCACGTTGACAGCATGGTGTGCGACCCGGGCTGCGCCGACGTGATCGTCGCCTTCGAGGCGGTCGAGGCGCTGCGTGCGCAGCAGTTTCTCGCCGAGGGCGGTCACCTGTTCGTGAACGACGAACAGGTCGTGCCCGTCTCGGTGAACATCGGCAACTTCGAGATGCCGACGAACGTCGAGGCACGGCTCGCGTCGATGGGCGCCAAGCTCATCCCTGCCGGCGACATCGCCCGCGAACTGGGCAGCCCCCGATCCACGAACGTCGTGCTCGTCGGCGCACTCTCGACGGCGATCGACTTCGACGCCAGCCTCTGGCGCGAAGCCATCACCAAGCGCGTGCCGCCCAAGACCGTCGACGCCAACCTTGCCGCGTTCGAGGCTGGTCGCACGGCCGCCACGGGAGCGTAGCAGGAGAGCAGTTCCAGCACGTCACAGGAACAACGAGGGGCGGAGGCCGGCGGATAGCTGCCTCCGCCCCTTCTTTTCAGGTCCACACGACTGCAGACGACTTGCGCGGACGGATACGTGCTGGGAGAATCAAGCATGAGGAGCAAGCGTATTGATTCGAGCAGCCGTCCCGAAGGT
>DCZG01000007.1:1460-1907 GCA_002331575.1 Atopobium sp. UBA2090
CGCTCGCCGTCTGGCTTTGCTTCACACTCGCCATCGCAGGAGTCATCGGGCTCGCCGCCTGCTCGCAGCGGTCCACGACCGTCACCGTCACGCTCCCCTACAACGCGGGAACGGGGTATGAGTGGACGCTCGACGACTCCTCGACCTATGACGGCGTGCTCTCGCTGAAGAGCAGCACGACCAAAGACCTCGCCTCGTCCGGCGTCACTGGCGGGCCGTTGGAGGACATCTACGTCTTTGACATCCAGGGCACGGGCACCGCGACGGTCAGCTTCACGTTCGCACGCTCCTGGGAGACGACCCCCTCCGATACCACGGTGACATACGAGGTCAGCGTCGCGGATGACGGGACCTGCACGGTGACAGACACCGTGGTGGGCGAGTCGCCCGAGACTGACCCCGCAGGCTGGGTGAGCGTCTCGTAAAGTACGGGCGGCAGAGCTGCCG
>DCZG01000007.1:1997-2379 GCA_002331575.1 Atopobium sp. UBA2090
CCTATCGTGCGACACATCTGAGGCCCGAATCTGTATCGCACGATAGGTTTTTGTGCATGAACGTATCGTGCGATACATTTTTGTCACGGCCTCACACGAAGCCCTCAGCTCTGAGAGGCCTCCCAGAGCCGAGCCCTCTCGACAGTATCCACGCACCCGAATGTCACCGCGCCCTCCCCGCGCGCCGGCATGAGCGAGTCCGCCCGGCAAGGATCAGCGAGAAGTACTTCCTTCTCGACATGGGACAGTCGCTTGATGCGGTACTCGAGGGCGCTTGCGAGCGAGCGGTCCGGCGCGGTCCAGAGCCCGACGAGCTCCGTCACGCGATGGGTCCTCGTGTATTTCGCGCACTTCCCGGTCTGCGAGCGGTGCTCCGCCATGC
>DCZG01000007.1:2399-12045 GCA_002331575.1 Atopobium sp. UBA2090
CTCGCAGCGCACCATGTAGACGAAGTAGCCCATGGGCCCATGGTAGCGCATCGCTCCTCAGGCAACCCGACCGCCAGGGAGAAGAAGGCCCCCGACGCGTCGTCGAGGGCCTCCGGTTCAGTCTGTAAGCCGTTGCTATCCCTCGAGCTTCTTCGTGAGCAGCTGGTTGAAGAGCTTGGGGTTGCCCTTGCCCTTGCTCGCCTTCATGCACTGCCCCACGAGGAAGCCGACGACCTTCTTGTTGCCGTCGCGATACTGCTGCGCCTGGTCGGGGCAGCGTGCGAGAACCTCGTCCACGATCGGCTCGAGCGCGCCCGTGTCGGAGACCTGGCGCATGNNGTCGACGACCTTCTCGGGGTCGTCGTCCGTGCCGTCGACCGCATCGAGCACCTCGCGTGCCTGCGCGAAGGTGATCGCATCGCCGGCGAGAAGCCCCGCGAGGCTCCTGACCTGCTCGGCGGAGACGCCCGCATGCCCGGGGAGCAGGTTCACGATGACGTTGGCGACCGTGCCCGCGACCTTCTCGCCCGCACCGTCGGCCGCACGCTCGAAGAGGCTCGACACCGTCGGATCGCCTGAGATCTGCGCGGCGTCCGCCTGCTTGATGCCGTACGTGGCAACATAGCGGTCACGCTTCGCGTCGGGCAGCTCGGGAATGCGCGAACGGCAGTCCTCGATGAAGTCGTCTGTGAGGTCGAAGGGCGCGAGGTCGGGGTCGGGGAAGAGGCGGTAGTCGTCGGCCGTCTCCTTCACGCGCATCACGATCGTGCGCCTGCGGCTCGGCTCCCAATGACGCGTCTCCTGGTAGACGATGCCGCCCTCCTCGAGCACCTCGGCCTGGCGGCAGATCTCGTACTCGAGCGCGTCATGGAGGCTCTTGAAGGAGTTGATGTTCTTCATCTCGGTCTTGGTGCCGTAGCGCGTCTCACCGCGGCGGCGCAGCGAGATGTTGCCGTCGCAGCGCATCGAGCCGCTCTCGAGCGAGCAGTCGGAGATGCCGAGCGTGACGAAGGTCTCGCGGAGCTTCTCCATGAAGAGGCGAGCCTCCTCGGGCGTGCGCAGGTCGGGCTCGGTGACGAGCTCGATGAGGGGCGTCCCGCAGCGGTTGTAGTCGATGAGGCTCTCAGTGGCCGCCGTGATGCGGCCCTCCTCGCCGCCCACGTGCACCATCTTGGCAGCGTCCTCCTCCATGTGGATGCGCAGGATGCGGACGGGCGCCACGTACGAGCCGTCGGCGGCCTTCTCCACTCCCGTGCCGTCGGGGCGCTCGGCGGCACCCTCGCCGGAGACCGCGAGGTCGAGATGTCCGTACATGCAGAACGCGACAGGGCCCTGCGTGGTCTGGAAGTTCTTGGCCATGTCGGGATAGAAGTAATGCTTGCGGTAGAACATCGAGTGCTTCTGGATCTCGCAGTTCGTGGCGAGACCCGCCATCACGATGCTCTGGATGGCCTTCCTGTTGGGCACGGGAAGGGCGCCGGGCATGCCGAGGCAGACCGGACACACGTTGGTGTTGGGCGCGTCGTCGTGCGACAGGCGGCAGTTGCAGAACATCTTGGTGTCGAGCGACGTGAGCTCGGTATGCACCTCGAGGCCGATGACGGCCTCCCAGTCCTCGAGAACCTCGGCGAGCTTCCTCATGCGAGCTCACCCCCCTTCCCGGCGAAGTCGGGCGCGACGGCACCGCTCGCGGAGAAGCCCCGCTCGATGGCGCGAGCGAACTGCAGCATCGTGCGGTCCTTGAACGCAGGACCCTGCAGCTGCGCCGAGACGGGCAGCCCGGATTCGGCGCCGAGGCCGAGCGGCACGGAGATGCCGCCGTTGCCGGCGATGTTGTTGGAGATCGTGAACATGTCGCTTGCGTACATCTGCGTCGGGTCGGAGATCTCGCCGAACCTGAAGGCGGTTCGAGGGCTCGACGGCAGGAGGATGACGTCGCACTGCTCGTAGGCGTGCAGGTAGTCCTGGGTGATGAGCGTCCTCACCTGCTGAGCGGGGTAGTAGTACCTGTCATAGACGCCCGAGCTCAGGAGGTACGCGCCGAGCATCTGCCGGCGTTTGGCCTCAAGGCCGAAGCCGTGGGAGCGACTCTTGGAGGTCTGCTCGGCGAGCGTCGTGCAGCCCTCCTCCTGGTAGCCATAGCGCACGCCGTCGAAGCGGGCGAGGTTGGAGAAGGCCTCGCAGGGGGCGATGACGTAGTAGGCGGCGATGGCGGACGCGATGTTGGGGAGGTCGACCTCGACGATGGTGGCGCCCTGGTCCTCGAGCACCTTCGCGGCTGACTCGACGGCAGCCTTGACCTCGGGGGTGAGACCCTCGACCTCCATGAGCGCGGGGACGATTCCCACGCGTCGACCCTCGACGGAATCGTCGAGATGCTCGAGGAAGTCGACGGGGCAGTCCTGGGAGGTGGAGTCGTAGGGGTCCCTGCCCGCGCCGACGAGCGCGTTCATGGCGAGCGCGACGTCCGCGACGGAGCGGCCGAAGGGACCGACCTGGTCGAGCGAGGAGCCGAAGGCCACGACGCCGTAGCGGGACACGGCACCGTACGTGGGCTTCATTCCCACGACGCCGCACAGCGAGGCGGGCTGGCGGATGGAGCCGCCGGTATCAGACCCCAGCGCGAGCGTGACCTCGCCGGCGGCGACGGCAGCGGCGGAGCCGCCCGAGGAGCCGCCGGGCACGCGCTCGGTATCCCAGGGGTTGTTGGTGCGGTGGAAGGCGGAGGACTCGGTGGACGAGCCGAACGCGAACTCGTCCATGTTGGTCTTGCCGACGGGTGTGGCACCCGCGTCGAGCAGGCGCTGGACGCAGGTCGCCGTGAACGTAGAGTCGTAGTTCTCGAGCATGCGGGAGGCACAGGTCGTGCGGGTGCCCACGAGGTGCATGTTGTCCTTGAAGGCCACAGGCACGCCGGCGAGAGGACCGAGCGGCTTCCCGGCGGCACGCGCCGCGTCGGTCGCGGCGGCCGTCTGGAGCGCAAGGTCGGCCGAGACCTCGAGGAAGGCCTGAATCGCGGGGTCGCGCGACTCGACGGCGTCGAGCGAGGCCTTGGCGACCTCGGTTGCCGAGAAGTCGCCGGCGGCAACGCCAGCGGCGACCTGAGCAGCGGTAAGGGTGTCGAAGATTGCCATTACTGGTCTCCTTCGTCGGTGCCGAGGATGGAGGGCACGCGGAAGTAGCGGTCGCGAGAGGACCCGGCGTTGTGGAGGGCGGTCTGGATGTCGAGGGCGCGCACGGAGTCGTCCACCACGTCCTCCCCCATCACGTTGGAGAGGTCTCCGATAGGATGGAACGTGGGCTCGACGCCCTCGAGATCGTACTCGCGAATCGGAGCGAGAAGCTCCACCGCCTCGTTCATGTAGGTGGTCATCTCGTCGAGCTCCTGCTCGGTGAGGGCGATTCGCGCATAGTCGGCGATGCCGGCAACGGCTTCCCTGCTCAGGGCCATGAGTCCTCCAGTGCACCCGGATGCGTTCAATGGATGCCATTCTAGGACACATGCGCGCGCGGATGGAAAGTCGCAACAAAGCGGCCACGTTCGGCAACGTCATGAAACCTAATCCGCGGCGTCGTCGACGACGTCTGCGCCCTACACGCTCCTTCTCGCCGTATAGACGATGAAGGCTCCGGAGATCAACGCGGTGAGCGTCGACGCCCCGAAGAGCACCGGCTGCACGCCGAACGCGTCGGCGAGGAAGGGTGCCACGAGGAGCGGCAGGACACCGGCGCTGTTGAGGCCGACGCGCATGACAGAGACCACGCGGCCGACGTAGCTGGGGTCGCAGCGCTCCTGCGTGAGCGTACTTCTCACCGGGCCCATCGCGCCGAACCCCAGGCCCGTAAGTATCTGGCCGATGACGGCGCAGAGCAGGTACGGCGTGCCCGTGTACACCATGGACCCCACGCCCGTGAGCAGCAGGAACGCGGAGAGGAGCTTCATCGAGAGCCGCTTGGACGGCACCCTCAGGATGAACAGCGACCCTATCGTGGAGCCCACGCCGGCAAACGCCGAGAGCCAGCCCATCCACTCGGTGCCCACCTTGAGGTAGTCGCGGTAAAAGAGTGACTCGAGCGAGTCGAACGCGCCGTAGCAGAAGAAGCCCATGAAGCCGATGAAGAAGAGCAGCCGCAGCTCGTCATGGGTGAAGGTGATCTTGATGCCCTCGCCGATGTCATCGAAGAAGGCCTTGGCGCCGCGTCTCTCGTCACCCTGATCGCGCTGAGGGCACACGGTCTCGGGCGTGACCCAGACGAGCCAGATGGCGGGCAGCACGCAGAGGGCCAGGATCGCGAAGACGTACTGCGTGGGGAAGATGGTCGTCATGGTGCCGCCCAGGGTCGGGCCGACGATGACCGAGAGGCAGGTCGCGGTGTTGTTGAGGCTGTTCATGCGCTTGAGCTCGCCTCGGCCGTCGACCATGTAGCGCGGGTACGCGTCCATGGCGGTGGTGCCGACGCCGAAGAGGAAACCGTTCATGATGCCCATGAGGTAGAGCACAGGATAGCTCACCGGGGCGAGCCACCCGAGAAAGCCCGCCACGCTCATGGCGGCGAGCGACACGACGAGCGTGCGCCGCGGTCCGATGGCGTCGATCACGACGCCTGCGCAGAAGGTGCCCACGACGAGGAACACGTTGAGGCAGAAGACGAGGATGGAGATCTCGAGCGCACCCGCGCCGAGGATGTAGGTCGCGCAGCCGATGATGCCCACGAAGTACGTGGACTGGAAGCCGAGCTGCTGGAGGAAGTTAATTGCGACGAGACGACGCGTGGACGTCGACAGAGGACCCTTTTCGGGCATGGAGAGTGGCATTGGATGACTCCTGGCACGACGATTCTGGATGGGGGTGGAGATGCGGGCGACCCGCTAGGGAACGAAGACAAACCCGTGCCCAGCTACCACTCCTGCCATGCCATAGCCTGCCTCACCTGTCTACCGACACCATAACAGCGCTCATTCTCCTACAAGGGTATCGCGGACACAAGCCGCAATCAGCGCGCGGACGCTCTCGACGGTGCCGGGAGAGGTTTCTCGTCCGCCTCGGGCTCGGATTCGCCGGCGACGCGCTTCGTGACTTCGGAGAAGAGGGCCGCGAGCACCTGTTGGAAGAGCGTACCCATGATCACGGGATACATGGCCTCTCCGGGGAAGTACGAGGCGGCGATGACCGCGCCGGCTGAGATGTTGCGCATGCCGCAGAGGTAGGTCATCGAGATGAGGCTGCCGCGCGGCTGGTGCGTGAGACGCGCGAGCACCATGCCCCAGACGTAGCCCGTGGTGGCGAAGAGGCCGATGAACACGACGACGCCGACGAGCATGGGCGTGAGGTTGTGAACGTAGGAGGACACCTCGGTGGAGTTGGAGAGCAGCACCATGACCATGAGGATGCGCGCCGCCGGGGCGACGGCCGGCGAGAGGGCCTTCTTCCCCCAGCCGTGGCTGAGGTCGTTCACCGCCATGCCCGCGCAGGCGGGAAGAGCGATCGAGACGAGCATGCTGAACATCATGCCGGCGACGTCGACCTGCACCGTCTGTCCGAGGAGCAGCTTGAGCGTGAGCGGGATGGTGAGGGGCGAGGCCACCGTCGAGACGAGCAGCGTGGCCAGCGTGAGAGAGAGGTTGCCCTGGAAGAGCCCCGTCCACATGACGGAGAGCACGGCGACCGGCACGGCGTACTCGAGCACGAGCCCGCACATGATGTCGGGGTCGGAGCCAAAGAAGATGCCGCCAAGCAGGAAGACGAGGACGGGCATGATCACGGCCGAGACGAGCAGCGACAGGACCATCGGGAGCGGATGTCGAACCGTCTCGGCGAGGTTCGAGAAGTTGTTGCCGAGGGCGCCCTGGAAGGTGATGAAGGCGAACATCACCGTGACGTGAGGGGTGATCCATGAGAAGGCGTCAGGAAAGAGCACGCCAAAGACGAGACACGCCGGAGCGAGAATCGCCATGTTGCTGCCTATGAGATTGCCGATGCCTGTCCACGCCTTCACTGCAAGCTCCCACGATGATCGAGTCGAACGGAAACGCCGAGAAGTATCGTGGAGCGTTTTCACCGCCGCCTCGGTCGGGATTCTCGCGTTCTACCGACTTTCCACGGAGAGGGACACGATTCGTGAGCGGCCCAGCACCCGCCACCCCTCGATTGATGTCCCGTGCCCGTCGTAAAATTCGCGTTGCAGGTTTCCGCGGACGCAGAATCGCCCCTTGCTGCCCGCAAGGCGTGGATAACTCCGTCCATCTCGGAATTCGACACGAGAGATTGGACTCTATGGCTGAGAGCATCGCAAACGTTCGGGTCAACACGGCAGACTTCAAGGGGGTCATGCTCTTCGACGAGGAACCCGACTGGGAGCTGGTCACGTCAGTGACGGACCTCGTCGCCAGGCGGGAGGGTCTCTTCATCTTCCCTCTCGCCACGACGGTCGAGGAGGACGGGTCGACGTGGGTTGATGTCATCGGGCGAGACGTGCGCGCGGGACGCGCCTCGCTACCGTCGGGTCCGCGAGACCTTGGCGAGACGGGCGGTCGCTCTCCCATGGACTTCGCGCCGCACATCCTGAGCCTCATCCGCAGGAGATTCGGCTGTGAGGCGAGCGTCGCGCCGATTGTGGGCGACCTGCTCCACCCCGACGACCTCCGTCTGGAGATGCTCCTCGCGGACCGCGGTAACTCCGGGCTCCCCGCCTCGGAGGTCTTATCCCCGGTGAACGACTGGCGTCCGCAGAAGCCGGCTGCGACGGCGCCTGCCGCGACCGCGGAGCACGAGCTCGACTCGCTCGTCGGCCTCGCGGACGTGAAGCGCCGCCTGAAGGAGATCGTGGCCTTTGCAGCCAAGAACGCCGGTAACGACCGCCCCTGTCTACACATGGTCTTCCGCGGCAACCCCGGGACGGGCAAGACCACGGTCGCCCGAATCCTCGGCCGCATGCTCGGGGAGGTGGGCGTCCTCGAGCACCCCGAGCACTTCGTCGAGTGCGACCGCGCGGGGTTGGTCGGCGAGTACGTGGGGCACACCGCGCAGAAGACCCTCGGCCAGATCGAGCGGGCGAAGGGCGGTGTCCTCTTCGTGGATGAGGCCTACGCGCTCGGCATGTACGGAGGCCTCGGCGCCCATCACGTGGCCGCGGACGAGTGCGCGGACTTTGGCGACGAGGCACTATCCACCCTGGTCAAGGCCATGGAGGACCACCGCGGCGACTTCGTCTGCATCATGGCTGGCTACACCCGCTCCATGGACCGCATGATCTCGCGCAACCCCGGCCTGCGCGACCGCGTCGCCTTCTACATCGACTTCCCCGACTACTCCCCTGCCGAGCTCACACAGATCTTCCGGCTCATGGCTGGCGAGAAGGACCTGGAACTTGACGCCGATGCCGAGGACGTGCTCGAGACGGCCTTCGCCCGCATGACCGCCTGCGACAGCCATGACTTCTCCAACGGCCGCATGGTCAGGAAGGTCTTCGAGCGCTGTCTCATGCGCCAGGCCACCATGCGCGACGACCGACGCATCACGGCTGGAGTGGTCCGCTCGGCACTCTCGGACACGGACCTGGCGTCAGAGGTCGGCGAGAGCCGCATGCCCGTCGGCTTCTGTGCATAGGGACGAGTGCTGGTAGCCAGCCGGCAAGTAATCCAACAGCAATTCATCGAAGATTATGCCAGAGTGAAAGTGATATCAGGGTTATGCGTCAGCAGTACCAATGACCTCGTCAAAGCTCATATTCTCGGAAAGGGCTTCGATTCTGGCCTCCTTCTCGAGAATGAAGCGCTTTTCGTAGAAGATATTTGCATACGTAAGGATCCGACTCATCATTCCCGCATCAAAGAAGGCGCCAATAACTCCACCGATAACGGGGATTCCTCTTTGAACCACTTTCTGTGAAAGCGATTTGCCTAGTTGTTCAAAGATGCTTCGGAAGATGCTTGCCTCAAGCCCCTCTTGCCCAGCCTTCTCGAGCGCCTTCCGAGCGGCACCGTTCGCAAGGGCGCGCATCTGAACAATGAGGAGCGCAACGCCACCCCTCTCAGCCGCTGCTTCCCAGCCCTTTTTTACGGCTTGATTTACTGCAGCCAGCTCGCTGACCAACATAACTTTTCCGATGATTTCCGTTTTTCCGTCATTATTTTCTTGACTGGGAGCCATGGCATTGGAAAAGACCTCTCCAGCTATTACGAGCTCTGCTGGATCGTTTTTCACGTCATACCCATAGAACATCGCAACCGATTGGACTGCTCGATAGTAGAGGAAAGTGCTTAAGACTAGGTTGAAGGGTATACCAATAAAGCCGGGAGCTCCGGTTGCCGCCCCCTCCGAGAAGGCGAGCGCCAAATGGAACGAACCCTGACTGTTTGCGATTTTCGCCGCATCATAGCCTCGCAAGAGGCAGATTTCTCGAAGGTTGGAAATCTTCTCCTTCTGCCCGCTATCGTTGACTGCACCGACGACATACTCTGAGCTGACGGTGTACTTTGATACTTGCTGCTCAATCCCCTTAAACCCATCAGCGACGACGCTCATTGCTTGCTTATAGAATTCCTGCTGCGTCACCCCGTGTAGTATCGATTCGAACGGTTCCTTGGCCTCCTGAGGAATTACCCCAACGAGCTTCTTTCCTGTCTTTTCAATAAAGTTTGGCTCTATCAACCTTTTATATTTATCTGTCAGAATCTTAAGTTCCTTTGATTCCCGTCCATCAATAAGAGGCGTTGGAAGGACATAGGTTCCGTCATCCTTGCGACAGTTTCCCTCCGCCATTTTCCCCGTCTCTCCACCAGCAGCTGCGTATATATCTCCCGCAACTTCTACGGCAGTCGAGCCAAGCTTTCCAGCTGCCAAGGCAACAGTCGCACCCGCCTTGCCAGCAGAGTCAACCACCATTCCGGCAAAATTGCGGACCGCCTCGACAGGGGGAATGCTCCTTCCTGCATCGACGCTCTCTGTCCCAGTCACCAGAGCATCAGCTTCTCCGACACCACTGCCAGCTTCTATGCCATCTTTGAGTTCCGTGTCAGACATCTGTAGCTCCAAACGACTTCGGTTGAAAGAATTCTGATAGCAGTTTATTACCGAGCGTTACGCAGCTTGAGACCAAATCGCCGGGCGCGCCACTGGACGTGTCTCGACCCTCGAGATAGTGCACGTGCTCTCCTTCCGAAAATGACCTCTTTGAATGTCAATCTGAGCCCGACAAACTCTTTGCCGCAGTTGTCTGTGGTCCGTCAATACGAATCACTTCTAATCTGCTTCTATGCAGCGTTCATCATTCAGTGTCAACCGCAGCAGCGAACGACCGCTAGACCGGCACTAATCCTTCTCTGCTTTAGCGACCCTCGGCCCTCCAACATCCCCAAGATTCTCGCGTTCCGGCGCCGCCCTGTGGGTAAAATACCCCCTGTGGCGTAGGAATTATGGAGGGCTGGTAGCGCACGAGATTCTCGCCCCCGCGCTATTTCCTACAAACTAGTATGAATTGAGACCGCGGGATGGCATTTCGCCCGCTGCCACAACAGGGAACAGGTGCGCCGCACGGCGCGAGGACGCATTGGAGAGAACATGTCAGACCAGCTTCTCAGCGTGAGCGGCATCAGTGCCGGAACCGAGGACACCCCCATCCTGCACGGCATCGACCTCGAGGTCGG
>DCZG01000088.1:0-120 GCA_002331575.1 Atopobium sp. UBA2090
ACCGGCACCCTCACCCAGAACGAGATGACGGTCAACCACCTCTGGACCGCGAGCCACGAGTACGAGGTCACCGGCGTCGGCTACGCGCCCAAGGGCGAGGTCCGCGTCGGCGAGAGGACC
>DCZG01000088.1:174-5293 GCA_002331575.1 Atopobium sp. UBA2090
CTCGTCCCCCCCGAGGAGGAAGGCGGCAGGTTCACCGTCCTCGGCGACCCGACCGAGGCCTGCCTGCTCGTCGCCGCCCAGAAGGCCGGCATCGAGCCCAAGGACCAGGAGGCCGAGACCCCGCGCATCCGCGAGCTGCCCTTCGAGAGCCGCCGCAAGCGCATGACGACCATCAACCAGCTCGACGAGCCCCTCGACGGCGCGCGCCGCGTCGCCTACGTCAAGGGCGCCCCGAACGAGGTCGTCCGCCTCTCCGAGCGCATCCGCGTGAACGGCGAGACGGTCGAGCTCACCGACGAGCTCCGCAAGAGGATCATGGACGCGAACGACGCCTACGCCTCCGACGGTCTGCGCGTCCTCGCCGTCGCCTATCGTCCCATCTCCAAGGACGACGACACCCTCCCCCGCGCGATGAGCGAGTACACGCCCGACAACATCGAGTGCCACCTCACTTTCGTCGGTCTCGAGGTCATGCAGGATCCCCCTCGTCCCGAGGTCGCCGACGCCGTCGCCGAGTGCCGTCGCGCCGGCATCCGCGTCGTCATGATCACCGGCGACTACGGCCTGACCGCCGTCTCGATCGCACGTAAGATCGGCATCGTCAAGGGTGCCCACCCGCGCGTCTTCTCGGGCGTCGAGCTCGAGAAGACCTCGGACGACGACCTCAGGGAGGCCCTCAAGGGCGAGGTCGTCTTCGCTCGCATGGCCCCGGAGCAGAAGCTGCGCGTCGTCGAGGTCCTGCAGGGCATGGGTGAGATCGTCGCGGTCACCGGCGACGGCGTCAACGACTCCCCCGCCCTCAAGAAGGCCGACATCGGCGTCGCCATGGGCATCACGGGCACGGACGTGGCCAAGGAGGCCGCGGACATGATCCTGACCGACGACAACTTCGCCTCGATCGTCCACGCGATCGAGGAGGGCCGCGCGGTCTACTCCAACATCCGCAAGTTCATGCTCTACATCCTGAACTCGAACGTCCCCGAGGCAGTGCCCTCCGCCGTCTACCTGTTCTCCGGCGGCGCGGTGCCCCTGCCCCTGACCACGATGCAGATCCTCACGATCGACCTCGGCACCGACATGCTGCCCGCCCTCGGACTCGGCACCGAACCCCCCGAGGCGAGCGTCATGGACAAGCCGCCTCGCGACCCTCACGAGCCGCTGCTCAACGTCCACGTCATGCGCAAGGCCTTCCTCTGGTACGGCCTTCTCGGCGCGGCCTCCTCGATGGCGGCGTACTTCTTCGCCCAGTTCGCGGCTGGCTGGACGCCGGGCAACGCCCTCTTCGGCGTGGTCAACAGCCTCGACCCCGTCTACGTGCGCGCGACGACCATGGCGCTCGCGGCCATCGTGTTCTCGCAGATCGGCGAGGTGTGGAACTGCCGCACCGAGCTCGCCTCGGTGTTCTCGGTGGGCCTCTTCTCCAACCGCCAGGTCAACATCGGCATCGTCTTCGAGATCTTCCTCATCGTCTTCATCACGCTGTTCCCGCCGTTCCAGTCGGTGTTCCACACCTGTCCGCTGAACCTCGCCGACTACGGCTTCCTCGCGATCCTGCCGTTCGTGGTTCTCGGAATCGAAGAGGCACGCAAGGCAATCGTCCGCGCATACCATAAGAAAGCAGCACAGCCTGCTCCGTCGCAGGATACAGAGAGGTAGGGCGACATATGAACGTCATCGTTGTGGGACTTGGGCGCATGGGCAGCGGTCTCGCGAAGAAGCTCGACAGGCAGGGCTATTCGGTCACGGCCATCGACCAGGACCCGGAGAAGTTCGATGCCCTCGGAAGCGACTTCACGGGCGAGAAGATCGTCGGCGTCGGCTTTGACCGCGGCGTCCTCGAGAAGGCGCGGGTCGACCGCGCGAGCGCGGTCATCGCCTGCACCGCCTCGGACGAGGCGAACATCGTGGTCGCCCACGTCGCCAGGAGCACCTATCGTGTGCCTCGCGTCATCGCGCGCCTCTACGACATCGAGAAGGCCGAGACCTATCGTCGTCTCGGCATCCAGACGATCTCGACCACGGACTGGGGCATCCGCCGCGCCTGCGAGCTCCTGACCTACCATGAGCTCGACACGGTCACCGAAATCGGCTCGGGCGACGTGCAGCTCGTGCGCGCGGACGTCCCGTCACTCCTCGAGGGGCATCCCGTCCGCGACCTCACGGTCGTCGGCGAGATCCAGGTCACGGCCGTCTCGCGCAACAACGAGACCTTCGTCCCGACGCTCGGCACCCTCTTCGAGCATGGCGACGTCATCTACGCCGCCGTCGTCTCGAGCTCGGCCGCAAAGTTCAGCTACATGCTCGGCGACAACAGGTAGGAGGCCACCATGCACATCATCATCGTCGGAGGCGGCAAGACCGGCTCCTACATCGCCCGGCTCCTCGCGCGGGAGAACCACTCCATCAAGGTCATCGAGCAGAAGAAGACGGCCGTCGCGAAGCTCGCGAACGACGTCGACCCTGCCGACATCATCCGTGGCAACGGGTCCGACCCCGCCGTGCTCGAGCAGGCCGGCATCCTCCACGCCGACGTCGTCGTGGCGGTCACGGGCGAGGACGAGGTCAACCTCGTCGTCTCCATGCTCGCCAAGATGGAGTTCAACGTCGGCCGCGTCGTCGCTCGCGTCAACAACCCCAGCAACTCCTGGATGTTCAACGAGGGCATGGGCGTCGACGTGGGCATCAACCAGGCCGACACCCTCGCGCACTACGTCGAGGAGGGCCTCAACCCCAAGGAGGTCTCCACGCTCCTCAAGCTCGCTCGCGGGGACAACGAGATCGTCCAGCTCGAGGTTCGTCCCGACTCCCATGCCGTCGGTCTCGCCATCAAGGAGCTCGACCTCCCCGACAAATCCGTCCTCATCGCCGTCGAGCGGCCTGACGGCGAGGTCCTCATCCCGAGCGGCGGCACCGTCATCCGGGAGGGTGACGAGGTCATCGCCCTCATCCACAGTGACGGCAGGGCCGGGATCCGCCGCGCCTTCGCGTAGGCTCCAGGCTCGCACATCGTCTCTCCCAGGCCCCGGCCGGTGCACGTCACCGTCCGGGGCCTCTTCTTTTCGCCATCGCTCCTCGTCACGAGTGCGGGTCCGATCGAGCCCTCTCCCCCGACCCGTCCGCGGACACATGGAGACGCTCTGCCGTTCACAGAATTTCATAAGGGATGCCGATAGATACATATCGAAACCAAGTCCCACTCCCACCTGCGACTCTGTTCGTGCGAGCTCAGTATTCGACAGCTTTTCGACAATATCTGGTAGTTTTGTCACTTCCAGACCACAACAAGTTGTGTCATAGTAACTACTGCCGAAAAACGTCGGACAACGCAGCTCAGGCGCCTCGGCGCCGTAACGAGCCACCCACAGCAAGGGGAACCATCATGAAGATCATCAAGCGCAACGGTTCAGAGGTTACCTTCGACGTCGAGAAGATCGCCAACGCCATCCGCAAGGCCAACCAAGAGGTGCCCGAGGACGAGCGTCTCACCGAGCGCGAGATCAAGTTCGCCTCGCTCAACGTCACCGACGAGTGCATGGAGGCCGGTCACACGGTCACGGTCGAGGAGGTCCAGGACCTCGTCGAGGATCAGCTCATGGCCCTCGACCACTTCGTCGTCGCCCGCAAGTACATCATCTACCGCTACGCGCAGAACCAGAAGCGCCAGAAGAACACGACCGACGACAAGATCCTGACGCTCATCGAGTCCAACAACGAGGAGGTCAAGCAGGAGAACTCCAACAAGAACCCCACCGTCGTCTCGGTCCAGCGCGACTACATGGCCGGCGAGGTGTCCAAGGACCTCACCTGCCGCGCCCTGCTCCCCGCCGACATCGTGAAGGCTCACGAGGACGGCATCATCCACTTCCACGACGCCGACTACTTCGCGCAGCACATGCACAACTGCGACCTCGTCAACCTCGAGGACATGCTGCAAAACGGCACGGTCATCTCCGGCACGCTCATCGAGCGCCCGCACTCCTTCTCCACGGCCTGCAACATCGCCACGCAGATCATCGCCCAGGTCGCCTCCTGCCAGTACGGCGGCCAGTCCATCTCGCTCACGCACCTCGCGCCGTTCGTCGACATCTCGCGCAAGAAGATCCGCCGCTCGGTCTACGCCGAGATGGAGACCATCGGCTTCCAGGCCACGCCCGAGCAGATCGACGCGATGGTCGAGAAGCGCCTCCGCGACGAGGTCGCGCGCGGCGTCCAGACCATCCAGTACCAGGTCGTCACGCTCATGACCACCAACGGCCAGGCGCCGTTCATCACGGTGTTCATGTACCTCAACGAGGCCCGCAACGAGCAGGAGAAGCATGACCTCGCGCTCATCATCGAGGAGATGCTCCGCCAGCGCTACCAGGGCGTGAAGAACGAGGCGGGCGTCTGGATCACCCCGGCCTTCCCGAAGCTCATCTACGTGCTCGAGCCGGACAACGTCACCGAGGGGACGCCCTACTTCTACCTCACCGAGATGGCTGCCAAGTGCACCGCCAAGCGCATGGTGCCCGACTACATCTCCGAGAAGAAGATGAAGGAGTACAAGCTCTCCAAGGGCGAGGCCGAGGGCGAGGGCGACGTCTACACCTGCATGGGCTGCCGTTCCTTCCTCACGCCCGACCGCTCCGGCAACGGCTACGACAACGTGTCCAACGCGGGCAACTACCAGCCCGGCAAGCCCAAGTACTACGGCCGCTTCAACCAGGGCGTCGTGACCATCAACCTGCCCGACGTGGCCCTCTCCTCGGGTCGCGACATGGACAAGTTCTGGGAGATCTTCGACGAGCGCCTCGAGCTCTGCCACCGCGCCCTCCAGTGCCGTCACAACCGCCTCATGGGCACGCTCTCCGACGCGGCCCCGATTCTCTGGCAGTACGGCGCACTCGCTCGCCTCAAGAAGGGCGAGACCATCGACAAGCTCCTCTTTGGCGGCTACTCCACCATCAGCCTCGGCTACGCCGGCCTTTACGAGTGCGTCAAGTACATGACCGGCCGCAGCCACACCGACAAGGAGTCCACGCCGTTCGCGCTCGCCGTCATGCAGCACATGAACGACAAGTGCGCCGAGTGGAAGGCAGCCGAGAACATCGACTACTCCCTCTACGGCACCCCGCTGGAA
>DCZG01000032.1 GCA_002331575.1 Atopobium sp. UBA2090
GATGCTCAGCCGCCTTGCCCGCATCGTCTCCGAGGCGACGGACGAGCTGGAGTCCTACAACTTCGGCGACTACGCCCGCGGTCTCCAGTCGTTCTTCTGGAACGAGGTCTGCGACTGGTACATCGAGCTCTGCAAGGGTCGTCTCCTCGACGGGACGCCGGAGGAGAAACTGCAGGTGCAGCGCAACCTCGTCTACGTCCTCGACGTCTCGATGCGCCTCCTTCATCCCGTGATGCCCTTCGTGACCGAGAGCGTCTGGGACGCCCTGCCCGCCTCGGGTCTGGACGACCACTCCGCCGACTTCCTCATGGTCGCGTCCTGGCCTGAGCCGGAGGCGCTCGCGGGCTTTTCGAACGACCGCGCCGAGCATGACTTCGAGCTCGCGCGTCGCGTCGTCTCCGTCGTGCGCTCCACGCGCGCCCGGTATCGCCTCTCGCCCAAGACCGAGCTCGACGTTGCCGTTCGGGCGTCTCGCGAGGACGTCGCCGTCCTCGAGGAGCAGCGCGGCTTCATCTGCTCCGTCGGCCGGGTCGACCAGCTCGCGCTTGGCGCCCAGCAGGATAAGCCCCTCAACTCCGTGTCCGTCGCCGACGGGTCGCTCGAGGTCTTCGTCGTCCTCGGGGGTCTCGTCGACCTCGCCGCGGAGTCCGCGCGCCTCGAGAAGGAGCTCGAGAAGGCCGAGAAGGAGCTCGCGGGCGTCCAGCGCACCCTCTCCAACGAGGGCTTCGTCGCCAAGGCGGCTCCCGAGGTCATCCAGAAGAAGCGCGACCGCGCATCCGAGCTCGAACAGACCATCGAGCAGATCAAGAGCCAGGTGGCCGACTTCGCATAGGGGCGCGTTAAGTCCGTACGCAGCGCGGCGCCTGCGGGATTCAATCCGCAGGCGCCGCGCTCTGTAGGGCGTTGCGACTGCATGGCGACCCGATGCGGTCCGAGGCTGCGTTGCAGCTCCGACGTGACTCCGACGTGAGAGTTCTGGTCCCGCGGCTCAGGACGTTGATGAGAGGAGCCATCATCGTCTCGAGCCATTCTCGGCGGCTCCCAGGCGCGAATTATCGTACATGTTGCCTGGAGTCGGTTACGAAATCCCAGTTGGCGCACTCGGCCCTGGGCAAAATGTGCGTTATCAAAAGTGGACAAGTGGGAGACGAGCGTTTTGGCGCCCCCCAGGTAGAGACGTTGCTGAAAGGAGCCAAACTCGCCACGAGTCTTGCCTGGCGGTCTTCGCGAGCAAAATTCGCTGCGCGTCTCGCTCGCAGCCGTCAACTCTCCCGCACGTCGCCCTGGCGCATAACGTCTATCGTTCGAGGAGCGTCTCGGCGTTGGCTTGGACCTCATCGGCAACGTTTCGACCGAGGACGCGCTCGAGGCGCATGAGCGTCTCCACGAGCGAGCCGGTCACGCGCTCGACGTCCCACGGGACGCGCTGCCCTGCGGGTTGGTCCGTCTCGAGGAGGAGACGGTCTCGGGGGATGAGCTTGGCATACTCGCGACCACGACCCGTCGAGAGCATCATCTCGTTGACCGAGAACCTGCAGCCTCCCCGAATTGCTCGCCAGATCTCGTCGCTCGAACCGGAGAACCAGTGGAAGACGCAGCGGCAGCCGTCCAGCGCACCCGTCCGCTCGAGGACGTCGAGTACGGTGCCTGCCGCCCTCACGGAGTGGATGGAGAGGACCTTGCCGTCTTCGCGTGCGGCGGCCATACAGATTCGCTCGAATGCGGCGATTTGCAGCTCCTCGGAACCCTGGGGGACGTGCTTCGGCGAGAAGTCGAGGCCGATCTCGCCCACGTAGTCCGTCTCGCCGACCAGCGTCACGACCTCGTCGATGTCGGTGGAGCCCAGACGTCCGTCGGCGACCCACCAGGGGTGAGCGCCGACCGCGGCCCGCACGTTGGGTGCCGCGCCCGTCGCGTCGCGAACGAGTCGATAGCCTGAGGGCGTGCAGCTCACGGCGAGCATCGATATGCCCGCTGCGTCGGCCGCCGCGGAGAAGCGCGCAGGGTCCTCGACGAAGTCGAGGTGGAAGTGGTTGTCGGTGAGGCGGCCCATCATGCGAACCCCACGAGGTCGCGGATCACGCGGCTCGCGATCATCTGCCCCATGATGGGCGGGAAGTAGCTCATGGTGCCGAGCAGGCTCCCGTTCTTCTCCCACTCCTCGTCGGTGATGGGGCGCATCGAGAGGGGCTTCTCGTCGGAGAAGAGGACCTGCAGGTCGTGGATGCCGCGGCGTCGGCATTCCTTGCGCATGACGCGCGCCAGCGGGTCGTTGACCGTGTCCTCGAGGCGGGCAAAGCGCAGCCTCGTCGGGTCGAGCTTGTTGCCGCCGCCCATGGAGCTGATGAGCGGGTAGCCGTGGTCCTGTGCCCACCGTGCGATTCCCAGCTTCTGGGCGAGGGTGTCGATGGCGTCGACCACGTAGTCTGGGCGGGGGAGCGCGTCGAGCGCGTCGGCGAGCCCGTCCTTGGGGAGAAAGGCGCGCACCGCCTCGACTCGCGCCTCGGGGTTGATGTCGAGCACCATCTCCCGCATCACGTCGGCCTTGCCTCGGCCGACGGTCGAGTGAAACGCGAGGGCCTGCCTGTTGATGTTCGAGGGGCTCACGACGTCGCGGTCGAGAAGTACGAGCCCGCCCACGGCTCCCCGGGCGAGCGCCTCGGCGCAGCTGGAGCCCACGCCGCCGAGCCCGATGACGAGGACGGTCGCCTCGTCGAGCCGTCTCAGCCCCTCGTCTCCGAGGATGAGGCGGAGCCTGTCCCGTGGGGTCTCGGGCTCGTCGCTCATGTCGTCTCGTCTCCCTTCGAACTGAGGAACGTCATTCGCTCCATGGTACCTCACGAGGGTGTCGGCGCGGCGGCTTCCGAGGGCTCCGAACCGCTGCCCCTAGCACTGACATACCCGAACTTGGGTATACGCGCATGCTTCGCGGGCGGCTATCATCGAAGCTACGATGGGTGCTCGCATATCGGGGAGGTGCTCATGCTCGCACGCAATGGCTGGGAGGACGTTCTGCCGACGGTGCTCGACGCGCTCTCTCGCGACCGTCTCGCCGAGTCCGAGCTGGTCGACCTTCTCGTCGAGGCGGGGCGCGCGAGCGGCGTGGATCTTGGACTCTCGTGCGACGCCATGGACCCCCTGAGCTTTGCCTCCTGCGTCGCGAGGACGAGAGGGGGAGACCTCGACGCGTCGCTCGGATGTCTGTGCGGCAGGCTCGGGCTATTTGTTCGCTCCAGGCTCGACGGCTCGGGCATGATCGCGCTCGACGGGGACCCCTGCCTCTTTGACCGGGGCGTTCCTGACGAATCCCTCGTCGACGGCCTCTGGAGCCTCGCCGATGCGGCCGCCTCGGCCGCAGACGCGCATGCGTTCGGAATGGTGCCCAACGTGATGAGGCGCGAGTTCGCGAACGCGCTTCAGGCGGTGCTCGACCTCGGACGCCCACAGGCGTCGCTTTCTCGGCTCAGCGGTGCCCTCTACCTGCTTCGCCCCAGGACCTATCTTCCGCTCACCGGATGCGCCGACGCCTATCTCCGCTCGCCAGACGGGCTCGGCGTCGACCCTGACGACCTGCCCGAGACGGCTGCGGACTACCTCGACCTGCTCCAGTTCATGCTGGGGGAGATGTCGGAGTCTCGTCTGCCCTTCTCGAATCCGCTCCAGCTCGTGCATGCTGCGGAGACTGGCGTGCCGCTCGCGAGAGGGCTCGCGCCCGTTGACCGCGAAGAGCTCGTGGAGCGAAGGCTACGACCGATACTCGAGCGGCTCTACCCGCGTGACCAGTCGCGCGTGGACGAGGAATGTGATCGAGCCATCAGGGGATAGGGGCGTACGACATGGATGACAACACCTCACGCGAGCGTAAGACGGAGCTTCGCCGCCAGTTTCGAAGGGTGAGAGCGGAACTGTCGCCCTCCGACAGGACCGTGATCGACGCCGCGATATGCGAGCGTCTCTCGTCCACCGCGGAGTATCAAGCGGCGCGCGTCGTGCTGTGCTACGTGTCGTTCGGGGCGGAGGTCGACACGCATCCGCTCATCGAGCGAGCCTGGGCAGACGGCAAGGTCGTCGCGGCTCCCCGTTGCGTTCCCGGCACGCGGGACATGGAGTGGTACCGCATCACGTCCTTCGACGGCCTCCTGAGAAGCGCGTTCGGCGTACAAGAGCCCGACCCGCATACGATGCCGCAGCTTGACGCGGATGTCGCTCCGTCGCTCGTGGTCGTACCGGGGCTCACGTTCGACGCCTCGGGGTTTCGCCTCGGCTATGGTGGCGGGTTCTACGACGTGTTCCTCTCCACGTTCCACGGGGCGGCGGTGGGTCTCTGCCGCGAGGCCCAGCTGTCAGCGAGTCTGCCTGACGCCGGGGTAACCGACGCCCACGACCGTCGGGTTGATGCGGTCGTCACGGAGAGTCGTGTGCTCAGGCACTAGACGAATGAGAAGCACCTCCGCGAAAGCCTTCGGCCACCTGCCGACTCCGTGCGGAGGACGTCAGGACACGTACGTATCATCGTCACGAGGAATCGGGGGGTGTCTGCCGTGCCGACATCAGTTCAGTGGTCCAAGCTCAACGAGTACCTGTTACAGGTCACGACCATCCACCAGCCGCATGACTTCTGCGTGGCGGCGCTCGACCTTCTCCCCAAGCTCGTCTCCTATGACCAGGGCATTGTCTACTTTCTCGACGAAACGGCAAGCGTCTACGACGAGTATCTCGTCGGCGTGAGCGAGAAGGCCGTGCGGGCGTATCACCTGCACGTCTTTGACGACCCGGAGGAGGAGTCCGAGTGGTCCGTCTCCGCCATCGCCCGCCAGTATGCGGATCGGATCATCGCTGATGCCAAGGAGAAGGAACGCCTCGGAAGGGTGCCGACGAACCCCATCACCTCGATGGACTTCTCGCGGTACCCCCATGACTCGCGATTCTACCGGGAATGCGTCCGCCCTCGCGGCATCAGGTTCTCCACGGGATTCGGCTTCTTCGACATGAGGGGACGGGTTCGCGTCGTCTTCTGCCTGGACCGAACGAGGAACGTCGACTACAGCCATGACGAGCTCACCCTCCTCGAGCTCGTGGCCATGCATCTCGGGAACACTTACGTCAACTTCCACGCCGAGCCGCCTCTCGGCCATGGGGATACGCTTGCGCTCGCCACGAGCGACCTCCCGCTGACGGCGCGCGAGAGGGAGATCGCCTCGCTCATCCTCCAGGGAAGCTCTGCGAAGGCGGTCGCCGACCGTCTCGGCATCAGCCGAGAGACGGTGTACAAGCACGTGAACCACATCCACGCCAAGCTCGGCGTGTCCAACCAGGCAGAACTCATCGCGCGACTTCGGGAGAGCGTCGGCCGCTAGGAGAGGTCGAGCACCCGTTCCGCCTACCGGTTCCGTGTGGGTGCGAACGGCCATCGGCCAGGCGCGGACGGTGCCATGCGCGGGTGCGAGCGGCTGACCCTCCTGACTTTGGCCTGTTTTGTGACAGCGTTTGGCTATGTATCGCTCGGCCCCTTCCCGCGTATTCTGCGCTCAAGGATGTACTCCTCGCGCAATACGAAAGGGATGGTTCTCATGAGTGATGATCTACGTTCGCAGCTGCCTGATCCCGAGACCCTGGCCTTCAAGACGCTCGACCAGTGCGCGCCCCTCTCCGACGTTTTCGGCGCCTCGATCAAGGGAAAGGTCGCCATCGTGACCGGCGGTGCCACCGGTCTGGGGTTCAACGTCGTGAACCGCCTCGCCGAGGCTGGCTGCAGGGTCGTCATCGCCTGCCGTAACGAGACGCGCGGCACTGCGGCGGTCGACGTCCTCAGGCAGCGCGGCTACGACGTCTCCTACTGTCAGACCGACGTCATGAAGGTCGACGACTGCTACGCGGCGGTCGACTTTGCCGTGAAGACCTACGGGAACGTTGACATCCTCGTGAACGATGCCGCCGTGTGGGACGAGATGGCCTATCTCGACGTGACCGAGCAGGTCTGGGACCGCGTCATCGACACCGACCTCAAGGGCTCCTACTTCATGGGCCAGGCCGTCGCCCGCAACATGGTCGCCAACAAGACCAAGGGCAAGATCGTCTTCATCTCGAGTGCCGCCCGTCTGGGCGAGTGCATCAGGAGCCTGGGCATGCTCAGCTTCTACCAGGCGGCCAAGGCTGGCGTCGCGGGAATGATCGCCGACATCGCAGGCGAGCTCAAGCAGTACGGCATCAACGTCAACTGCGTCGCCCCCGGCGGGATGCTCACCCACGGCTGCTTCTTCGAGGGCTGGGAGAACCAGGCAAAGTATGGCGACGAGTACAAGGAGATCAAGAACGCGCACGCCTACGACACGCCCCTCGCCTACAACCCCGACGCCGTCGCGCTCGCGGTCTTTGCCATGTGCACGCCCATGAGCGACTACATGAACGGGTCGATCGTCGACGTCAACGGCGGCGCCCTTCTCATCACGCAGTCGAAGCCGTTCTCCATCAACGTCGATGGCTGCATCCCCGGACCCCAGGCCTAGCCGTCGCACCGACACCCAAGGAGGTCATGTCATGGCAGACGAGAAGAGCGAACCTGTGGCCACCACGCCAAAGGCCATGCCCGTCAAGCAGGGCGTCATCATGGTCGTCGTGGCACTCGTGATGGTCGTTGCCGTCACAGCCCTCGCGACCGTGCTGGGGTGCGCGATATGGATCGTGTGGCTCGGAATGTGCCTGTGGTGCGGCCTGGGCGGGATGAAGGTCGAGCTCACCGAGGTGGTCCGCGCGTGGACCGGCGGTGCCTTCGGCATCGGGCTGGGCTTCCTTCTCACGCACGGTTCCACGGAGCTCGGGACCTGGGCGCTCGGCCTTGCCGCCGTCATCCTCGTCTTCTTCATCTTCGGCATGGTAACGCATCGCTGGGCCTGGTTCTCGAACAACTACACCGCCTGCTTCCTCACGGTGTGCACCGCTCAGGGACTTCCACTCGACCTCGGCCAGGCCGCGCTCTCGCTCGCGTTCGGATTCGTCGTCTTCGGCCTCGTTCCACTCGTCGCGACGAAGCTCATGGCAGGCAAGAAGGCCGACTCCGCCCCCACCGCATAGCACCACGAACGACCGCACGTCACGTATCTGCACGTTCTTGTCACTGGAAGCACCAACGAAAGGAGTTCCGCAATGGCAGAAGAGAAGACCGAGAAGGTAGAGACCAGCCTCATGCACAAGGGTCGCAAGACCGTCTGGCACCTCAAGAAGATGAAGGAGAAGGGCGAGAAGATCGTCATGGTGGGGCCGGGCAATCTCGATCCCCTGTTCTCAGCCTGGGCCGATGCTGCCGGCGTCGACATGATTCGCTTCGTGGCCCCTGGCGAGAACGCCATCGACCGTTCCGCGAACCTTCAGAGCCACCTGCGCCAGGTGCGCAAGATGGCCCCCAACGCCCACTTCAACATCGTGTGCGAGACCTTCACCGTCGCCGACAACCGCTCGGCACTCGAGACCACCTCGGCTCTGATGGCCGACCAGGCCGATTCCGTCCTCATCATGGGCATCACCAACGACAAGCTCCAGTACCTCTCGGACAACCACATCCCCGTGTTCGGTCACGTAGGTGCGCTCTCCGGCTGGCAGACCACCAACATCGGCGGCTACAAGCGCGTCGGCAAGACCGCCGAGGACGCGTACAGGATCTACCGCACCGCCTATGAGTACCAGGAGTGCGGCATGAAGGGCATGACCATCGAGCTGGTTCCCGCCGAGGTCGCGCAGACCATCTCCGAGAAGCTCTCCATCCCCGTCGTCGGCATCGCCGCCGGCGCCCCCTGCGACGGCTCCGAGATGGTCGTCTGGGACCTTCTCGGCATCGTCCCCGCAGCAACCGTCCACGCCAAGCAGTACGCGCAGCTTCCGCAGGTCTGTATCGGTGCCTACGGCGCGTTCATCAACGATGTCAAGACGGGTGCCTACCCGCAGCCTGAGAACGGCTACCCCATGGATGCCGACGAGCTTGAGAAGTTCAAGACCATGGTAGAGAACGATACCCACTAGCAGCGATGGTAGGGGACGCGTCGCGGACCTAACGGTTGGCGGCGCGTCCCGTTTCCTTGAAGGAGAGCATCATGAGCGCACCTGCAGCCGTCAGCTTCTCACACGTCGCCATCTCGGTCCCCGACGTCGACGCGGCCATCACGTTCTATGAGGAGGTCTTCGGCTGGTATCACATCGCTGGACCGCTTCCCGTGACGCGTGACGGGCGGGGAGGGGACTTCTCGAACCTGCTCTTCGGTCGCAATGGAAAGACGTGGACGAGCGTGAGGATGGCACACATGTCGACTCCTGACCGCGTGGGAGTCGAGCTCTTCGAGTTCGCGGAGGGGCATGAGCCCGCCGACGACCTCGACTGCCTGAGCCATGGCATCTTCCACTTTGGCGTCCAGTGTCCCGAGGTCGACGCCCTCATCGACGAGGTTGTCGCGAGGGGCGGAGAGCGAATCACCCCGACTCTCGAGATTCCCCACACCGACCTGCTCGGACTCGAGAAGACCTATCGTACGGCCTATGCCAAGGATCCCTTCGGGACCATCTTCGAGATCTACTCGCACAGCTATGAGCTTCAGAGCGAGCTGCCTACCAGCATGTAGGGCGAGACGAGGACCTCTCTGTCGAGCTTCTCCCTCCGTAGGGACACCAACACCAGCCCCATCCGTCTCCCAGGCACGAACAGGGAGACGGATGGGGCTTCCTACCCGATTGTGTGGGGTAAAGGAGACGCTCCCGTGCGTTAATAGCCAAGGTGGGGTTTGCCCCTCGATCCGCGCTGGCTCGCGGGAGGTCATGGTGCGAACGCACGCGAAGAGAACTGAGGCGTTCTGGATAACGGTCGCGACAATCGCGCTCTGCGCGGTCTCGGCGTACCGCCAGACGAGCATGCGTCTCGTTCCCGGCGACAGCCTTCGTCCGTATGCCGTCTATGCCGTCTACGCGGCACTCATCGCGGGATGGTGGGTGTCGATCATGAACCGGGTCACGCAGCGCGCCATGCGGGTCTGTCTCTGTTCCGAGGCGGTCGTCATGCTCCTCTGGATGAGCGTGCGCTTTTTCCAGGAGGCATTCCTCATGCGGGATATGCCGCTCATGCGCATGAGCGGCTACCTCATCAGCATTCCAGTCGTCTTGTGCCCGCTGCTCGGCCTCTATGCCGCACTCATGCTGGGGATGCCCGAGGAGTACCGCTTGCCTGGCCGCTGGTATCTCCTTCTCGTCCCCTGTACGCTCCTCATGGCCCTCATGCTCACGAACGAGGCCCACCACCTCGTCTTTCTCCGAGAGCCGGGGGAGACGCTGGCAAGTCTCGAGTTCCACCCCTTCTTCGGCATCCTGCCGATCATGGCCTGGGCGCTCGTGCTCGAATTGTCACGGCTCGTTCTCCTCTATCGCAGAAGTCGGGCATCGAGGAAGCGCACGCGCCTGTGGATTGCCCCCATGCTGTTCTTCATTGCCATCGTGGTCTTTGTCATGCCCTACATGGTTGCCTCGTTTATGGTTGACGTCGAGTTCGTCGAGCTGTCCGCAGGCCTCTTCTTCCTCGAGGCGATGGCCTGGGAGAGCTGCATCCTCATAGGCCTCGTTCCCGTGAACACCCTGTACAGCGAGGTGTTCGACCGCTCGACCGTGGCGATGCAGATCGTCGGGGAGAACGGCGAGACCATAGCGCGCTCCAGCCGTGCGCCGTCCCTCTCGCCCGAGCTCTTCGACCGGCTGAGGCACGAGCTCGTGCTGGAGATGCCTGGTGACAAGGAGCTCAGGCTCCATGTGTTCGATGGGGGATACCTCGTCTGGCAGAAGGACGTCTCCGAGTTCAACACGGCGATTCGCGCGCTCAGGAAGACGGGCGAGCAGCTCGAGCAGGAGGGGGCGCTGCTCGGTCAAGAGCTCAGCGTTCGCTCGGAAGAGGTACGCGTCCAAGAAAAGAGCCGCATCCTCGAGCGGATGACGCAGGAGGTGGAGCCTCAGCTTGAACAGCTTCGGGAGCTGCTCGGCGAGCTCGACGCTGAGGCGCAGGGCGAGACGGACGAGACCTCGACACGGGTTCTCGAGCGGGTCTGCCTTATCGGTGCCTATGTCAAGCGCAGATGCAACCTCAGACTGACCGAGCAGGCTGAGGGCACGATCGTCCTCGACGACCTCAGACTCAGCTTCAGGGACCTGTGCGACAGTCTCACCTCCCTGGGCATCGGGACCGAGACGCTCTGGCTGCCCGGAGCAGAGCCCACTGCCGAGTTCTCCCTCGCTATCCTCGACGCGTTCGAGCAAGTGCTGGAGTATGAGCGCTTCGAGCCGACAATCGTGAGGACTGAGCTCGAGGACGGGCAGCACTTCTCGATGAGCGTCTGGTCAGAGAGTGGTGCCGCAGGCGAGCTTCCGGGGGAGTTGCTTTCCGTGTTCGGGAGCACTGACTGTCATGCGGCGTGCGACGCGATTCCTGGCGGATACCGACTCGAGCTCGTTGACGTCACCGACGATGGCGTCACGACGAACGTCGGGAGTGGTGTCGCATGAGGCCGTCGAGGAGGGGGATCTTTGTCCCAAAGGTGCCCCGCGCCATTCGCGAGGCCATCGACTCCTATCCTGGCGGCATCTGCCTCTCCGCGCCCGATGGAAGGGTCATTCTCGTGAATCGCCAGATGAACGAGGTCGTGTACCAACTTGTTGGCCACACGGTCATCGACGCAGAGGAGACGTGGACTGCCCTTGGAGCGATGACCCGGTCGCGTGGTTGCGAGATGGTCGCGACCCACAGCTCGCTGCGAGCGGTTGCCGGAGATGGCGAGGATGACGAGAGGGATGACCTTCTCGCGTTCCGCATGTCCGATGGGAGCATCTGGCAGCTCCGTCGAACGGTGCTTGACGATGACACGATGCAGGCCGTCCAGATCGTCGCCTCGGACATCTCCGACCTGTATCGCCTTGGCAAGGAGCTTTCCGAGAACAATGCCAGGCTCGCCGCCTTCCAGACACGGCAGAAGAGTCTTCTCGCCAACATCGTCGAGGTCAACCGTGAGAAGGAGCTGTTGGCCGCCAAGATGCGCGTCCATGACGAGCTCGGGCGGTGCCTCGTCGCGACGAGGAGATCCCTGTCCAAGGACAGCCTCGACGAAGATGTCCCATCGTTGAAGAGAGGTTGGGAGGAAGTCATCAGAAACCTTTCGAATCTGCCTTCGCCCACGGAGACGGGGAGAACCTCTCCCGAGTCGGAGCTGCTCCGCGTGGCGGAGATGATAGGATGCACGATTGAGTTCATCGGCGAGAAGCCCACGGATGGTCTCGTCCTGCACCTCATGTACGCTGCCATCCGCGAGGCGCTTACGAACGCCGTCAGATATGCGGGCGCCGACAGGCTCACGGTGTCCATGCGTCGAGACGCCCGAGGGTATCACGTCGAGATCTCGAGCAACGGGCGGCCTCCCGAGATGGTGGTGAGGGAGCGTGGAGGGCTCGGCAACCTTCGACGACGGCTCGAGGAGGAAGGCGCCTCGCTCACGATTGGATACGATCCGGGGGTGGTACTCGTGCTGGACATACCCGTCGACTGTGGGGCGGACGGGTCTGCAAGGTAGTGCGGGAGAGCGTGCGGACGAGGGAAGACACCATGACGAACGTGCTGTTGGTTGAGGATTCGCGGATTTCGAGGATGGCCATCGAGAGCGGAATCGTCGCATCGGATCGATACCGCCTCGTCGCCTCGATCGAGAACGCCGCGAATGCCGAGATTGCCTGCCTGAGAGGCAAGGTCGACCTCGTGCTCATGGACGTGTGCACTGCGGAGGACGAGTCGGGACTGACGGCGGCCGAGAAGATCAAGCGGCATCATCCCGAGATCAAGGTCATCATCATGACGTCGATGCCCGAGTACTCGTTCATCACGAAGGCCAAGGCGAGCGGGTGTGACAGCTTCTGGTACAAGGAGTACGGCGACGAGGACCTTCTCGACGTCTGCGATCGCACCATGCGGGGGGAGTCGGTCTGGCCCAGCTCGACGCCGCCCATGATCCTCGGAGAGACGGACAGTCGCACCCTGACCGACCGCGAGCTCGAGGTTCTCCGAGAGCTTGCTCAGGGCAAGAAGTACGAGGAGATCTCGCAGGACCTCGGCGTCACGGTCAACACGGTCAAGTACCACGTCAAGAACCTTCTGATCAAGACGGGCTACCGGAACGCCATACAGCTGGTGGTCGACGCCGTGAACAAGAGCCTCATCCTCCCGAAGTACTGAGGCGGGACAGTGTCCCCGACCAGCCGCCCTCCCCTGGCGCCCCTCGTTCGTTGTCGACATGCACAAGCCGTACCTCCAATCTGTAGGCACGGCTCGTCCGGATTCCCGTTCGTTCGCCGTCTTTTCGCGAACCTTCCTCTGCCATACCGTGAGCTCGTACGGCGGCGGATGGGCACGGGGCCCATCCCAGTGCACAGGGAGGCCAACCATGGGTCTGAGCGTCGATTCCAAGATCAAGGACATCAAGAAGAACCCCGAGGCAGTCAAGATCATGGAGAGGTACAGCGAGGGCTTCTCGACCAATCCGCAGATGAAGATGGTCCAGGGGCTCACGTTCCGCAAGCTCGCCTCCTTCCCGCAGTCCAAGGCGGCGGGCATCACCGACGAAGTCATCGCCAAGATCGACGAGGAGCTCAAGGCCCTCGGTGACTAGCCTTCGCCAGTCTGCCCGACAACCCCGCGACGAGGAGGGGACATGAGAAAGGTCTGCGTCATCACGGGAGGCTATGGCGGGATGGGGCATGCGTCCGCCCTGTCGCTCGGAGAGGAGTACTTCCTCCTGGTGTCCGGCAGGGACGTAGTCAAGTTGGAGTCAGAGGTGAGAGAGCTCACGAGGCTCGGGTTTGACGTCGAGGGGGTGCGTGCCGACGTTCGTGACGAGCAGGATGTGCGGTCGCTCGCCAGTCGTGCCCAGGCACTCGGCGAGGTGGCGTGCGTCATCCACACGGCAGGGGTGTCGCCAGCCGACAGCGTGGCCACGGACATCGTCTCGACCAACGCGGTGGGGACCGTCAACATGGTGAAGTCCTTCTCGCCCGTCCTCTCCGAAGGCGGCGTCATGATCAACTTCGCATCCATGGCTGCGTATTCCATGGAGCCAACGCAGGAGTGGCTCGACGCCTTTGCGCAATGGGATTCGCCGGCATTCTTCGACGCCATGATGGGGCAGGTCGGTGAGGACGACGGTTGCGAGGACTCGTTCTTCAGGGACGGCATCGCCTACTCGCTGTCCAAGCGCTTCGTGCTCTACTTCACCCAGATGAACACCGAGAGGTTCGCGCACAGGGGCTGCCGTATCCTCTCCATCTCGCCTGGATGCTACCTCACGCCGATGCACGAGAAGCTCATCGCAAACCAGCCGGACGTAGCCGAGAATCAGCTCGAGCTCATTCCCGAGGGACGGTGGGGACATCCCTATGAGATTGGCTCGCTCGTCAGGTTCCTCTGCGATTCCGCTGCGGCCTACATCACGGGAGTGGACATCCTCGCGGACGGTGGTTCGACCGCGGAGGTCTTCGTTCCGCAGATCGAATCGTAGCTGCGCCTGCGCATGATGGCCGCGACCTCGCCTGGGGGTCGCGGCCATCTTTGTCCATGCGGGGTGCCTTCGCTAGTCGGAGCCCTTGTCCGTCTGCTCACGAAGCTTCATGGCGCGCAGGACGATCTCGATCCTGAGACGGACGTCCGGGTCGTCCAGGTTCTCGCCGAGGAGCCTCCTGATGCGGTCGAGGCGCTCGATGAGCGTCGAGCGGTGGATGTAGAGCGCGGACGCCGTCGCGGTGACCGACAGGTTGTTGTTGAGGAAGGAGCGCAGCGTCTCGACGTAGCTCACGGGAGAGACGGCGTCGTGACGCACGAGCCTGGCGAGGCCGGGGGAGAAGAAGCGCTCCAGGGGCAGCTCGTCGAGGGGTCGTGTAATGAGCTCCGCCAGCGCGTAGTCCTGGAAGGTGTAGAGACCCTTGCCGGGATCGAGGAGGCTGCCCTCGTCCAGGGCGATCGTGGCCTCGACAAGTGCCATGCGAATGTCGACCAAGCTCTCCGTCCTGTTCGAGACGCCAATCTGGACGGTGGAGGACTCCATGAGGGCAGAGAGGCGCTCGACGAGTATGGCGGTCGGGTCCTCTGGCCATTGAGGCGGGGTCTCGACGACGGCGACGACCGAGGCGTCCTTGTACGAGAATGCCATTCCACCAGGGAAGTCGTTCTCGACCGCATTGCATACGAATCCCAGGGGCATGCCTCCGATGCGCCGTCCGAGACGGAGCCTCAGGCAGAGGAAGGCCTTGTCCTTGGACGCGTGGTCGAGCCGCTCGCGCTCGCGAGCGTCGATGGGCTGGTCGAGGATGAGACTTTGGAGGATGCCCCTCGGTGACCCGGTGCCCTCGTCAGAGGTGAGGGCGAGCTGCTTGAGCGCCCTCTTCACCATGTCGGCGAGAAAGGCTGCCTTCGGAGTGTCGCTGGGGACGAAGGGGCGTTCGTCGGCCGCGATCGTGAGGCATCCGAGGTATGCGCCGTCTTCGAGCAGGTTGACGCAGAGGGTCTTGACGCCCTGCGTCTCGAGAACGAACGGTCGCTCGGTGTACATCTCGAGGTCGTGCTCTCTCAGGAACTCCTCCATCTCGAGCGCCCCGAGTCCTCTGGCCTGCGGGTGAGCCGAGTAGTCCGTCCACGGTCCCCTCGTCATCCCGAGGTAGGAGAACTGCGAGTCGACCACGAGCATGGGGTTTCCGACCATGTCTGAGCTGGCGTCGAGCATCTCCTGGATGCTCGACGCCTCTGTGAAGCACTCGTTCAGGTGCTCCTCCCAGGCGTCGTAGGAGTCGAAGATCCGTTGGACCACGTTGAAGGTCGAGTAGAAGTCCGCGTCCTCCCGCACCGAGATGACGCAGCAGCGGCTGCGATACCAGTCGAGCTTCGGGGCGTCACCGATGCAGAGGAGCACGACGCCCCTTCCCACCTCGAGACGCGAGGGAAGCCTCTCACGAGTGAGCACGTACAGATGGTTGGTCATGAGCTCCTTGTCGCCTGACTCGAAGAGCTTCGGCCTGTGGAGCAGCAACGCCTGCTCCTTGGCACCCGCCATGGAGGGCAGCAGGTCGTGGGGCAGGCTGTCAAAGACCATGTCCGCGTTGAGCTTCATCGCTTCTCCCGTCATCGGAATGATGCGATTGTAGTGACCCCCTACAGAACGTACGTGGTCTAACGGAAAAGAACCTCCTTATTGGAGAGTGTTCCCGTGGTGAACGGCGCATGAGACTACTCATTGGGAGTGAGCGAGACCCGCGATGTCTGGGGGCTGGCGCACGAATCCACGTCGTCGGAGAAGGAGAGGGCATGGCGCTCAGAGAAAGGCTCGACACGCACGCATGCGTGGAGACGGCATTCGGGAAGCTCATCTCGGAGAAGGAGGCCTACCGGTACAGCACGCGGACGATCGCGGCGTTCTCTGCGAACATCTTCCAGCTCATGAGGATTCTCAATCCGAGCTGGGAGGATCGGACGACTGCCATCTGCGAGATCGCGAACATGATGAACATGGCCGCCTGTGCGGGAGGGAAGGGCGAGCTCGACCAGTACCTCAACGCCTTCTATGACGAGTGGAACATTCCCGAGCTCTGCAAGCGCTCGGCATGGCTCGGCGCCATCTGGGGCGACTCGGGGGACGAGTACGAGAACATGGCCGGCCGCGTGATCCAGTTCACGGAGAACCGCGTCGAGAAGGAGCTCGACACCTGCCCCTGGGACATCGTCGGGTCGGAGATGTGCAACATGACCACGGCGATGTTCACGGCGAACTTCGACATCGCCGCCGGCGGCGAGCATGGCGAGACGACCAATGACGTGCAGCTCAACATGTGCGAGGCCCGTGGCTGCGGCAACCCTCACTGCCGCGTCGTGGCTGAGCGGCTCGACCACTTTGACCTCGAGCACCAAGACTGGCTCGACCACATGCAGCAGCCGACAATGCCCGTTCATGACACCCCCGTCGAACGGCGCGTGCATGACGGTCAGGGCGTGCGCAACGGTCAGTACGTGAACGCCTTCGGAGAGGAGAAGAGCCTCGAGTGGGAGTACAACTGGGTCAGCGCCATGGGTTGGGTTTGGTCGGTCTCGTTCCCCCTCATCGCGATTCGAGACATGGCGGAGAACGATGACGAGTTCGAACGGCTGCTCAAGATCGTCTTCTCGACTGCCGGCAAGAACGCCTTCATCGACCCGTTCGCCGTCGAGGGGCTGCGCTCCTGGCTCGGCGTCCCCCGCGAGATCGGTCCGAACGACCCGCGTCTCATGGGCGCCTACGTCAAGAACATCATCGACTGCCAGCTCTGCCCCTGCGAGCTTGAGGCGTTTGACGAGGACGGCGTGGTCATCAGGGTCTCGACCGACGACTTCAACGGCCGCTTTCCGATGGCTCCCCTCGACGAGATCACCATGGGCTACGAGGCCCAGTGGAGCGGGGCCGTCAAGACCATGGTGAGCCCCGAGTGGTCGTGCTGGTTCGAGGGCAAGGACGACGAGTTCATGACCATCAACGTCGGCCGCAGGGTCGACAGCCGGATGCAGTAGGGGAGGAGCGACATGCTGTTCAAAGAGGATTCCGTCGCACGCTCGCAGCATCTGGCGGTGCGCGATAACGCGGGCTGGTATCGCTGGACTCATGACACGGTGGAGCTCACCGGTGTCGATGCCGACGCATTTGTCGACCACATGATGGTCGCGACTGTCGCCAAGGCCGCGGTGGGCCAAGGTAAGTACACGACGATGCTTGACGAGCGGGGCACGATCATCGACGACCTTATCGCCATGCATGTGGGCGAGGGACGTTGGTGGCTCTCTACGCTCTACGGGCCCCACATGGTGCGTTGGTTCGACCAGCACAGGGATGGCTTCGACGTTTCCTACCACGACGTCACGCAGACCATCGACATGTACTCCGTGCAAGGTCCCAATTCAGCTCGGCTCATGGACGAGATCGTGGCGGACAAGGTCGATGGCCTCAGGCGCTTCCAGATCATGCGGACCTCGATCGGCGACATGGAGGCCACCGTCGATCGCGGCGGGTTCACGGGCGAGCTCGGCTTCGAGATCTACTGCTCGCGCGAGGACTCGGACCGCGTCGCCGAGGCCATCGCCGGGCCGGCGCGAGAGCTCGGCGCTCCCCGTCTCGACACGCTCGAGGTCTACGTTCGCGCCCTGCCCATGGAGAAGGGCATGGGACTGCGCCAGGACTACTACGGACTCACGCCCTACGAAGCTGGTCTCGGATGGTCCGTGCACCTGGACAAGGACTTCGTGGGCAAGGACGCGCTCGCGGCATCCCACGAGGCGGGGGAGAAGCGCGCCTTCGTGGGCCTCGAGATCGACCGCGACTCCTACGAGGACATCGCCCAGGGCGAGATCATCTACGGGCGGGGCATTCCCGTGGGCGTCGTACGCCAGTTCATCTACGGCTATTCCGTGGACAAGAACATCGGCTTCGGCATCGTTGACGCGGAGAGGGCCCCTCTCGGCACGCGGGTGACCATCGGCGGAAACGCCTCTCCCGCGACGGTCGTCGCGAGCAAATGGCTGTAGCCGGACTGAGGGAGCCGCCGACACGTGCCGACGACTCCATCCCGAGGAGGTACTCATGAGATTCGAGAACAAGGTCGCCCTCGTCGTTGGGTCCGCCTGCGGCATGGGAAACGCGACCGTCAAGCAGCTGCTCCGCGAGGGCGCCAGGGTCGTCGCCTTCGACAATCGGGCCGATGCCATGGACGACCTCGCAGACGAGATCGCAGACGAGTGTCCGGACGCTCCCGGCACGCTCGACCCCTTCATCGGCGACGTGACCGACAAGGAAGCGCGTGAGGGAGTGCTCGCCCACGTGAGGGAGACCTATGGCAGCATCGATGAGCTCTGCTACGTCGCAGGCACGCTCGACCTCATGTGTCCCGCGCACAAGTGCGACGACGAGCTCTGGGACTACGTCATGGATGTCAACGTGACCTCGGCGTTCAAGCTCATCAGGGATGCGCTCCCGATGCTTCTCGACCACGAGGGCCCAGCTGCCAACGTCGTCATCGTGGGGTCGGTGGGAGGACTCTTCGGCTCGACCGCTGGTACTGCCTACATCACCTCCAAGCATGCGGTCCTTGGCCTGGCCAAGAGCCTGGCCTGGTCATATCATCTGCGCAACCTCCGCGTGAACGTCGTGAACCCCGGCGCGATCATGACCTCGATCCTCGAGAACGCCATGGAGAGGTGGCCAGATCGAGACATCATGGACCTCGACGGCAACGAGCTCTACAACGAGAAGGGCGCTGTCTCGCTCGGCATGGACGCCGAGGGCAACAACATGATGGGTGACGCCGAGGACATCGCGAACGCCATCTGCTTCTGTCTCGACGATGCGAACAAGTATCTCTGCGGGGCGGAGATCACGGTCGACGGAGGCTGGACGTCGTTCTAAGCCGGGACGAGACGCTCTTTCCCGACGCCCTGCCCCTGTGGGGGTGGGGCGTCATGCTTCGGTCGGCCGTTCGTCGAAAGTGCCAAAACCTCGGCTCGTTTTCGCGACAGTTCGCTGATGAACCAGATGCCCGTCATCCGTGAGAATAGGGCCACCAAGCTTATCGGTACCGTGCGTCCGACGAATGTCGCGGTACCAAGGGTTGGGTATTTCGTCTCGGAGAGATGGCAGCTAGATTGCATCTTGAAAGGGCGGAGGCGGAGTCGCCGCCTTCTGGCCGCAGGCAAGCAAGCGAGGGCATGCGAGACGACGTTCGGACGAGCGAAGAGGCCGTGCGCCTCCAAGGGATGTGAATGAGATGTCAGATGACCAGATCGCAGGCATAAGGCCCGACGCCCTGGCACCGGCCCAGATCGAGACCAAGGCCGAGGCGGTGGGCGAGGTAAAGGCGGGCATGGGCACGCGCCAGACCTTCGTGCTCGCCTGTCTCGCCGGCCTCTTCATCGGCATGGGCGGCATGTTCATGCTTCTCGTCAAGAGCGACTCGACGCTGCCCTTCGCGACGTCGCAGCTTCTCGGCGGACTCGCCTTCAGCCTCGGACTCTTTGCCGTCGTCATGGCCGGTGCCGAGCTCTTCACGGGCAACAGCCTCATGATCTGCGGCAGGCTCTCGGGCAGGTACTCGCGTCGTCGGCTGGCGCACAGCTGGGCGGTCGTCTACCTCGGCAATCTCGTGGGCTCGCTCGCCCTGGTCCTTCTCCTCACGCTCGCGAACTTTCGCGGCATGAACGCCGGCGCGGTGGGAGTCACCGCCGTCACGGTCGCCGCCGCGAAGATCAACCAGGGATGGTGGGTGATCTTCTTCCGCGGGGTCATGTGCAACGTGCTCGTGTGCCTGGCCGTGTGGATGAGCTTCGGCGCACGAACCGCGGTCGACAAGCTCTGCGTGGTGACGCTTCCCGTCATCGCGTTCGTCGCCTGCGGCTTCGAGCACTGCGTGGCGAACATGTTCTTCCTGCCCATGGGGCTCGCGACGATGCTCTCCGGCGTCGTCCCCCAGGGTGTGGACGTGTCCGCGCTCAACCTCGGGGGAATCATCTGGAATCTCTCCGCATCGACGCTCGGGAACCTGGCGGGCGGCGTGTGCATCATCGGCCTCTCGTACTGGCTCGCGTATGCGAGCCGGGACGGCGAGGTCGTGCGTGACCGTGCCTGAGGCGAGGGCGCCCGCGTCTCGCCCGTCCTACGCGCTGGTTTCGTGAGCTGGTGCGGATGGGCGCGGGTTTGTGGGTCGTGTTGGTATCGGAATGGCGATAGCTTTTCCATGTGGTATACGCTGGTAACGTGTCACTTTCGACTGCGGGGACAAGGAGCAAGCGATGGCATTCAAGTCAGACATCGAGATCGCACAGGAAGCCGAGATGCTTCCCATCACGAAGATCGCAGAGCAGGTCGGGCTCACGGAGGACATGCTCGAGCCCTACGGCCACACCAAGGCCAAGGTCGACATCCATTCCCTCAAGGACCGTCCGCAGAAGGGCAAGCTCGTCCTCGTGACGGCCATCAACCCCACGCCTGCTGGCGAGGGCAAGACCACGACCTCCGTGGGTCTCGCCGACGCCCTCCATCGTCTCGGGAAGAGCGTCGTCCTCGCGCTGCGCGAGCCGAGCCTCGGTCCCGTCTTCGGCGTCAAGGGAGGCGCCGCCGGCGGCGGATACGCACAGGTCGTCCCCATGGAGGACATCAACCTCCACTTCACGGGCGACTTCCACGCCATCGGCGCGGCGAACAACCTCCTCGCTGCGATGCTCGACAACCACATCAAGCAGGGCAACGCCCTCGGCATCGACCCTCGCCGCATCGTCTGGCGCCGCTGCGTCGACATGAACGACCGCCAGCTCAGGAACATCGTCGACGGCATGGGCGGCGTCGCCGACGGCATGCCGCGGCAGGACGGCTTCGACATCACCGTCGCCTCCGAGGTCATGGCCGTGTTCTGCCTCGCCACCGACCTCGCCGACCTCAAGGCCCGCCTCGGCCGCATGGTCGTCGCCTACACCTTTGACCGCAACCCCGTGACCGCCCATGACCTGCACGCCGAGGGTGCCATGACGGCACTCCTCAAGGACGCGATCATGCCGAACCTCGTCCAGACGCTCGAGCACACGCCCGCCTTCGTCCACGGCGGACCCTTTGCCAACATCGCCCACGGCTGCAACTCGGTCATCGCGACGACGACCGCGCTCAAGCTCGGCGACTACGTCGTCACCGAGGCAGGCTTCGGCGCGGACCTCGGTGCCGAGAAGTTCTGCGACATCAAGTGCCGTGCTGCCGGTCTCACCCCCTCCGCCTGCGTCGTCGTGGCGACCGTGCGCGCGCTCAAGCATCACGGCGGCGTGGCCAAGGCCGACCTCGGCACGGAGAACCTCGAGGCGCTCGAGGCGGGTCTGCCGAACCTCCTCCAGCACGTCGAGAACATGCAGAAGGTCTTTGGCCTGAACGTCGTCGTCGCCATCAACGCCTTCCCCACGGACACCAAGGCCGAGCTCGACCTCGTCGAGGCCAAGTGCAAGGAGCTCGGTGTCAACGTCGCGCTCTCCGAGGTCTGGGCGAAGGGCGGCGAGGGCGGCGAGGCGCTGGCTCGCGAGGTCGTGCGCCTCTGCGACGAGCCCAACGACTTCCGCTTCTCCTACGGGCTCGAGGGTTCCATCGCCGACAAGATCGAGGCCATCGCCACGCGCGTCTACCATGCCGACGGCGTCGACTTCACCACCGCCGCCACGAAGCAGCTCAAGCAGCTCACCGACCTCGGCTTTGACCACCTGCCCGTCTGCATGGCCAAGACGCAGTACTCCTTCTCGGACGACCAGACCAAGCTCGGCGCGCCCAAGAAC
>DCZG01000146.1:0-9899 GCA_002331575.1 Atopobium sp. UBA2090
GCCCCCTTTGGCATTGCTCTCTCTTGGATCTGCAACATCATCCAGCTCTTCACCCTGTTCCTGATGGTGTATGTCCCAGGCTACGGCCTGAACGACAACGCGATGACCAACATCGCTGGATTCCTCGCCATGGTTGTCTCCGGAGCGATTGCGATCTGGTGGGCAGACAAGCACAAGTCCCGTGATGGCGAGCCTGCGACTGGGAAGTCGCGTTGATCCTCATTGCGAAAGTCTAGCCCGAGGGGCCGTCCTTCGGGGGACACAAGGAAAGGAAGTATTGTCATGAAGAGGCGTCTTGCGGCAGAGTGGGAGCCTGCCATCGGTGTGATGGTCGCATGGCCACCCGTCATCCCTCACACCCTGTTCGTGGAACTCGCAAAGGATACTACCCTTCACATCCTGATCAGCGACGCGAGCGTCGAAGCTGGTGCCAGAAAGACCCTCGGTCGTTGGGGCATCGATCAGGACGCGGTCAGATTTGTCGTCGTGCCTCAGGGCGAGGACTGCGGCTGGCCTCGCGATTGGGGTCCTCACGCCCTCTTCACGGAGGATGGTGGGTTCGCCATGGTTGGTCCGACCTACCTGTACAGCACTCCGTTCTGCAACATCGGGCACGACGTCCCTCTGTTCTGTGCTGATGATGAGCCCCATCCTCTCGATGACTTCGAGGGAGATGGCCTTGATGACAAGGCCGCGGAGGCCATTGCCAAGGGCCTTGGATATGACTTCGTGAAGGCGCCCTTTGCCTTCACGGGAGGAAACGTACTGAACGACGGCGTGAACAGCATCATCAGCACCGAGGTCCTCACTTTTGAGAACCGCTACATCGGTATTGAGAAGGAGGACTACTTCAGCCAGGTGGCCAAGCTCACTGGCATGACCAACTACACGATTCTCTCCGACTACGAGGACTTTAGTCTCAACCACATCGACTGTCTCGCCAAGCCGCTGGATGACCGCCGAATTCTCGTCCTTCGCTATCCTGCGGACCATCCTCATCACCAGCTCGTCGAGGACATCGTCAACAAGGAGCTCGCCTCGGCGATAAACTCCTATGGCCAGCCCTGGGAAATCGTGCGCATGGATACGAACTACATCCATCGTGAGGGCGCCGTCGCCGCATACGCCAACTCGCTCATCCTGAACAAGACCATCTACGTTCCTCAATACTCGATTGACCAGGACAGAATCGCCCTGGAGCAGTGGCGCGAGGCCATGCCGGGCTACGTGGTCAAGGGCTTTGAGTACAAGCTCGCCGACGAGCCCGACAGTCCAAACGAGCGTGGCATCTACGAGTACATCGGATGGGACCCGGGCGACGTCCTGCACTGCCGCACCCGTGCCATCTGGGATCCCGAGATGCTCTACGTTCGCGCCTCCCGCCCGTTCGGTCCCGTCTTCTCTGACCAGTCCTATCGCGTCGATGCGACGGTCATTGCATACAGCGGGAAGGCGCTCAAGGGAGCTCCTGAGCTCTTCTGGCGCGAATCTGAGAAGTCCGACTGGGCTAAGATCGAGATGACCCCGTCAGCTACCCACGAGGTTTGGTTTGCCGATATCCCCGCATGCGTCTCGGGAACCTCGGTCGAGTACTATGTATCCGCCGCAGACGAGTCCGGCCGAAGCGAGTGCGCACCGAGAGTCGCACCAGATGGGTTCTATTCGTACATCGTTCAGTAAAGGTGTGCGGCGTCCATGGCGCGAAGTCGTGGGCCGCAAGGTTGTATCCATGGTTGGACGAGAGCCAGCCGCTTGCGAGGGCAGGCGGCTGGCTCTTTTCTGTGCGTCGCTGTCGATATGTCGGACAGTGTATCTGGGTCGGGAGACCGCTTCGAGAACGCACAGCGAGAGACCCCTCCAGTCCTTCCTTGGGACGCTCGGGGCGAAGCCTCGAATGCGTCTTGCGGAACACCTGGAGGGGTCTCTCGACCGCCGGTCTTCTCGTCCTATGCGTGGATGCGGGTGCCGGAGAGTCCTGCGACGGCCTCGCGGGCGTGCTCGAGGGAGCCGATGATGCAGGTGCGTCCCGGTCGGCTACGGCAGAACTTGACTGCAGCACGGACCTTGGGCTCCATGGAGCCCTTGCCGAACTGGCCTTCGTCTGCCAGGCGCTCCGCCTCGTCTGCGGTGATGTCGTCAAGCTCACGCTGGTCTGGCCTGCCGAAGTTCACGGCAACGTGGTCGACAGCGGTCAAGAGCACGAGCACGTCGGCCTGGCAGTCCTCGGCGAGGAGCTCGCCGCCCATGTCCTTGTCGATGACTGCCGCGACGCCCTTGTAGGCGCCCTTGTCGCTGTAGTCCCGGACCACCGGGATGCCACCACCACCACATGCGATGACGATGAAGTCGTTGTCGAGGAGGTTGAGAATCGACTCGTATTCGACGATCTTCTTGGGCTCCGGGCTCGCGACGACGCGTCTCCAGCCGCGGCCGGAATCTTCGACGAAGGTCATCTCGGGATGCATGGCCTTCTCGGCGTCGGCTTGTTCCTTGGTCATGAAGGCGCCGATGGGCTTCGTGGGGCTTAGGAAGCTGGGGTCGTCGGGATCGACCTCGATCTGGGTTATTACGGTGGCAACGTGCCAGCGCTTGTACTGCTTGTGCATCTGGACGCCCAGACCTTGCTGGAGGTGGTAGCCGATGTAGCCCTGGCTCATGGCACCGCATTCGGGAAGGTCCATCTTGGGGATGGAGGGGTTCACCTCGTTGGCTGTGGCGAAGGCCTTCTGGATCATGCCCACCTGCGGGTTGTTGCCATGAGTGATGATAATCTCGTTGCCCTGCTCGATGACGCCGATAAGCACAGGAGCGGATTCGCGAATCCTCTCCATCTGCTCCTTGGGGTTGTTTCCGAGGGCGTTGCCCCCGAGGGCGATAACGATGCGATTCTCCTGCCATTTTTCGTTCTGCATGACTTCTCCTCTGACACCCTGACGAGACATCTGAAACGGGAAACACTATTCGTCGAGCGATGACGCTCGATTCTCTTGTCTTGCCTTGCGAAGGCAGGCAGAGACGGCAATCCAGCCGATGCCCACCATGGTCACTGCGCCGAACACGTTGGTCACGACTGCAGAGTTCCAACCGGCGCCTGGTACATAGATCATGAGACAGAGCGTCAGGCATTGGATGATCTGCACGACCCACGACAGAGTGATGCCTGCGGGGCAGTGGAACGTCCCCTTGCTACCGATGCGTCCAGCGTGACGAAGATGTTGGTATGCCGCGACCATCAGCACATAGGGCAGCAAGGTACTCAACACGCCGCAGCTCATGAGGCTGAAGAACAGGTCTGAGGCCGTGCCGGCCAGCAGGGCGTAGAGTGCCAGGAACAGGGTGCTCACGATGCAGGTCGTGATGATGGCGCCGAACGGCTGGTCGTTCTTCTCAACGCCGAGGAACCGAGGCAGCTCTCCCGCCTTTGCGCTCTCGCAGGCTCCGCGATTGCCGCCCACCACCCAGGCGACGGTCTGGGCGAAGAGACTGAACAGAAAGCACAGTGCCGCGCCGTAGAGCAGTGCGCCTGAGCCGAGAAGCGTCGACAGCACGTCAAGGAACCCGAGGTCGAGGTCGATGGCATCGACCGGCAGGACGAGGAGCATGCCAGTCGCGGCGATCATGTTGAACACCACGTTCATGACCACCATGCCCAGGATGACGCGGGGCAGCATGCGCGCCGGGTCGTCGAACTGCTCCGCGGAGGCAGAGGCCAACTCCATGCCCGAGCAGCAGTAGACGATGACGGGGAGAAACGTGAGACTTTGTCCGGGCGTCGGTACGAGCGAGGCGGCGTCGAAGCTGTTGGCTGGTGCGTTCCCTCGCAGGACGTAGACGATGCCCGCGGTAAAAACAAGTAGGTAGAGCACGATCTTGATGACACCCGCGGCGTTGGTCATCCAGCTGCTCTCCGCCATGGGCAGAGTGGATGCGAACCCCATAATCCATACGAGGGCTATTGCAACGCATACGCGCAGCGTGAAGGGTGCCGTCGGAAAGAAGAGCGTGAAGAACACGTCGCTCATCATGATGAACGCGGAAGAGGGAATGAAGAGGCCGCAGAAGAAGTAGATCCACCCCACCAGGGCTCCCCATCGCCTGCCGAGACCCTCCGAGACCCAGACGTAGATGCCTCCCTCGTCGGGCATGGCCTGGGACAGCTCCCCGATGATGGCTCCCATGGGCAGCATGTACGTGATGCCAAGGATGACCCACCATGTGAGTGCCGGGGTACCCGCCGATGCGTTGGAGGCCACCGAGTCCGCGAAGAGTACGCCCGTGACCAAGAGCATGAGGGCTTCGAAGCGCCCCAACTTCTCCTTTTTCACTTGTCTTCCCCATCTGCAGCGCAGTTCGGCTGCGATACCGTCCACCGACAAGAAGGTTATTGATCTATACAGAAACGCTCTTTGTTACTCACGACTCGGGAGCGGCCGAACCTATCACGCTTGAGACTATTCAACCTGAATACGAGGCCTCTTGGCTGATTCGGTACGTCTCATCACGAGCTCGCCGATGGCAATCATCACAAGACAGCCGATGGTGGTCGTTGGAGCGTCCGAGGTGAATCCCACTCCAGGAATCCAGATGAGAAGCATAGTGACAAAAACCTGCATAACCTGTACGACCCACGCAACAGCGACGCCATGAGGCGTGCGGTAACCGTGGTAGCTCTCGCCGAGCGTTGTCTTCCTCAGTTTGCAATAGGCAATGAGCATGATGACGTAGGGGATGGTCGCCGCTATGGTCGTGCAGCTCATGAGGCTGTAGTAGAGCCCCGCCGCAGTGTTGGCGACGAGAGCGTAGAACACGAGGATGATGCTCGCGGCGATGCCGTCGATGATCATTGCGTTACGCGGCATGCCCGCCTTCGTGCAGCCAGCGAAGACGTGGGGAAACTCCCCGGCTTTCGCCATCTCGGCGGCGGAACGAGAGCCGCCAATAGTCCAGGAGCAAATCTGCGTGAAGATGCCGAGGATGACGCAGAAGATTGTGACCAGGTAGAGCAGGCGGCTGTTCCAAGCGATGGTAAAGATGTCGGCGATGCCGCTCATGATGCTCATCTCCTTGATTGGACAGATCAGGAGTATGCCAAGAGCTGCAATCGAGTTCAACACGATGAACACTACCGAGATGAAGGAAGTTGCCTTCTTGAGGTCGCGCTCGGGGTTCTCGGAGTCCTCGACAGATTGCGCGACGATTTCGATTCCGCTTGAGCAGAAGAGTGCGATGGGAACATACTTGGCCGCCGTGTCCATGCGAGGGAGGAGACTGACGGGTGAGATGTCATTGGCTGGTGCGTTCCCCGTTGCCACATAGACGATACCAGCGATAAAGACGCCAAGGTAGACCGTGATATTGATGATGCCAACGACGTCGAATAGCCTCTTCGACTCCACGAGGGGTAGACAGGAAATCGCGATACTCACCCACACGAGCACGAGCGCGATTGCCGTCCTGCCGAGATAGGTGACCTCAGGAAAGAAGCACGTACAGATGAGGTCTGCGACCATGAGGAAGCTCGCTGGAGGCATAAAGGCTCCGTTTGCCCAGTACAGCCAGTTGGCGCGCGTTGCCCAACGAGGCCCGAGCGCTGCGTCTATCCAGTGGTACAGGCCGCCGTTCTTCGGGAATGCGAGTGATAGTTCGGTGGTAAGTAAGCTCATTGGGATGAGATACAGCACGCCGATGATGATCCACCAGGTGATGATGGGAGTGCCTGCCGACGTGTTCGACGAGATAAGGTCCGTGTTGAGTATGCTGCAGGCAACGAGCATCATCATATCGAACATCCTGAGGCCGCCTGCAAGCTTCTTGGTCTTTTCCGCTGCCATCGCAGCACTTCCTTTCTCCTTGGCGGGCGACACGACAATCGAGAGTCGAACATGGTCGAGAAGGACGTGCGGGCGGTGCGTCATGCCACTGGTCTGGTATCCGACGTGACGAACCGCCCGAGTGAAGCTAGTAGGCGAGGGTGTTCCTGAGAGCAGCCTCGACCTTGCCGGTGTGGTACGCAATCAGTTCGGGGCTGGGCTTGGGGCTGTACATGAGCCAGGCGCAGATGCCCTTCTGGGCGTGAAGACGGTTCTCGGCCTCCTCAAAGAGCAGCGAGTTCGGGCCATCCCATACCTCGGAGGTGATCTCCTCGTCACGATTGCCGGGCATGCAGTGCATGACGCCCACGTTGGGCTTTGCCTTGGCGAGAAGCTCCTTGTTGATCTGGTACTTGGGATAGAGCTTGTCCCAGCGGGCGACGCGCAGCTCCTCGTCGGAGAGGCCGGTGTGCTCCTGCATGCCCTTGAAGGTGAACACCTCGCCGACCAGGAAGTCCGCCTGGGCGATGTAGTCATCGGGCTCCGAGGTCACGATGATCTTGGCTCCGGAGTTGTTCTCCGTGGCCAGGCGCCAGAAGGTGTTGATGTCCTCCTGCGTGGGCTGGAACTCCTTGGGCGAGCAGGCGATGTAGGTCATGCCGAGCATGGCGCAGATGTTCATCAGGGATCGCTGAACGGGCACGCAGGCGAACATGGAGTCATTGTTGTTGTCGCCCATGAACATGACGGTCATCTCGGAGAAGGGCACGCCAGGCAGGTGCTCCATCATCGTGAAGACGTCGGCAATGACCTGCGAGGGGTGGTAGGACATGCCGCCACCGTCAAAGACGGGGCAGTACGAGTACTTGGCGAACTCCTTCGTCACGGAGTCGTCCTCTGCGCGAATGAGGATGGCATCGACCATGCGCGAGAGGACCTCGGCGGTGTCGCGCATGGACTCGTTGCCCTGACCGACGTGCATGGTCTTGGGGGTCAGGAACTCCGCATGGCCTCCGAGCTCGGACATGGCCGCTTCGAACGAGACGCGGGTGCGCAGCGAGGACTCGAAGAAGAGCATTCCCAGAACCTTGCCCTCGAGGATACGGGGCTTGACGCCCTGCTTGTGGGCGTCTTTGAGGAGCTTGGTAATCTCGAGGACCTTCAGGACCTCGTCCTGAGTCCGATATTGCCAGTCGAGGACGTGGTCACTCATGGTGAGGTTGGGATTGACGCGGTAGGACGGCTTCGTGATGGTGTACATGCTTATCTCCTTTTGAGGGCGTGGCGGGATTGGCGTCTCGAAGATCTACCTGACGACGTACGAGTAGGTGCCAGCGGGAGCGACGCGCGGAGCGAACTCATGACGCCCCGACGCGTCTGAGCACTCGACGTAATACTCGACGGTGGTTCCGGCTGCCTGACCGGGAATCTCAGCGGTGAAGACCTCACGCGTGGCGGCAGCTTCGAGGTCGGCGGACGTCCATGCTCCGCCATTGGCTCGCCAATGCAGCTTTGGCATTCCTTCGGTCAGTTCCTCGCCGCTGTATGCCACGATGGTCGCGTGCACGCGGTACGGCTCGCCCGCGCACACGGTGCCGAGGGGGCGTGTCGCACGTACGTAGAGCATCTTGGAATCCCACACGGCGCGGGTGCGGCAGTGAAGGACGTCGAACGACTGCCACCCGATCTCCTCGTAGTCCTCGCGCGGGATGTCGGAACTCTCTGGCTCGTCGTCAAGCACGAAGGTGAAGCCCTTGACGTCGTAGCCGGGAAGGGCGGCGCGGAAGGTCTCGAGAGCTCCCTCGTCGGTGTGGATGCCATACATGGGCACGTAGACGCACTTGTTGAGGATGAGCGAGTTGGAGTAGGCGGCAACACCTCCGTCCTCGCCGAAGTAGTCTGTGTCGAGGCGGATTATCTCCCAGGGCTCGCCGTAGGAGTTGGTGGCGCCGGCGAGCTCGGTATCGACGATGTGCTCCACGATGTCGTAGTGTGGGTGGCTCTTGGGGAAGCGCAGCACGATGATGCGACGGTCGTCGATTGGTTTGGCGAGGCAGTCGATATGGTTGAGGTTGAGGTCCTCGTAGTCGGAGAGCACCGTGTAGTTGGTCATGCCGGTGACCTCGGCGACCTGCGAGAAGTACTCGTCGTCGGAGAAGCCCTTGTAGCGGTTCTCAAAGAGCAGGATCTCGGTCGAGATGATGGAGTTGACGCCATCGGTGAGCATGTTGCCACCCGTGAAGGCGAACGGCAGCTTGATGAAGTCCACCCCCAGTGCCTTGGCGATCTGGCCTGCGGCGAGGTCGTCCTTGCCGTCACTCTCGAACTCGTCGATGGGGTGCTCCTCGAAGTCCGGTGCGAGGAGAGGGGCGTCGTGCCCCACGTTGGCGAACGGAGTCGAGAAGAGATAGCTCGGGCCGAGAAGGTGCTGCTCGCCTCGCTCGTCGAAAAGGGCGTGCGGGCCAAAGTCGCGAGGCCAGCTGCAGTCGTCTCCCTGGGAGACCTTCACGTACGTGACGCGCGTGGGGTCGACTTCCCATTCGTCAAAGGTCCGCTTTGCCGCCTCGATGGCCTCGTCATCACTGACGAGCAGGTAGACATGCGTGTCTTTGGCAAACTCCTGGACGAGCTTGTGCGGCAGGAAGAGGGGCCAGGCGAACATGACGCCGATGGCGGGTTCCCACTCCGCAGCGATGCGCTTTTTCATGACCATGCCTCCTAGCGAACGACGTAGGTGAGGTACTGTGCGGGTGCCACGCGCGGCGAGCTCGTCTCGCGACCGGACTCGTCGGCGACGTGGGCGTAGTACTCGATGGCGGTGCCGGACGGCTGGGCGGGAATCTCTGCGCAGAGCACCTCGTTGATTGGGGAGGGCACGAGAGGGGTGGTCTGCCAATCGGTTTCGTCGACCGTGCGCCAGCGTACACAAGTCTTCTCGGCGACAAGTTGGGTTGCGCTGTAGGCGACGGCACGAACCTGAACCACGACGGGGGTGCCTGCCGTGGGCGTGCCGACGGGGCCGGGGACGTCGACGTGCAGCATCTGGGAGTCCCAGACGGCACGGGTGCGGCAGTGCAGCACGTCGCCCGCGACCCAGCCGCACTCGTTGTAGAGGTCGTCGGGGTTGACGGAGAACGGCTCGTCCGCGAACTCAAAGGTGAAGCCCTGGACGTCGTAGCCGGGCATGGCCGCGCGCCAGGTGGCGAGGGCGCCCTCGTCGGCGGGGATACCGTACATGGGCACGTAGACGCAGCCGTTGAGGATGAGAGAGTTTACGTAGTCGGCAAAGCCGTTGCCGTCACGGGTGATTCCCGTGTCCATGCGGATGATCTGCCAGGGCTCGCCGTAGGAGTTGGTGGTTTGCTGGAGTCGTGCGACGAGATTCTCGTAGATGGGATAGCGGTCGCTGTCCTTGGGCGCGCGCATGACGAGAAGGCGTCTCTCGTCGAGGATCTTGAGGAAGCAGTCGATGTGGTTGAGGCTGAACTCCTCGTAGTTGGGGAGCACGATGTAGTTGGTCATCCCGGTGATCTTCGTGGCGTAGTCGAAGAACGCCTCGCGGGTGAGACCCTCGAACTCGTTCTCGGCGACGAGAACCTTGGTCGAGATCACGGTGTTGATGCCGTCGTTGAGTACGTTGCCGCCAGTGAAGGCGAACGGGGCTTTTATGAACGAGAGTCCCAGCTGGTGAGCGATGGGCTCCGCCGCGAGGTCGTCGGCGGTGTTACCGTCGAACTGCGTCAGCGGAACCTTTTCGTTTCCCCAAGGCGTGCAGTAGAGCGTGGCATTTTCCTCGGTGCCGCAGTGCGGGGTGGCAAGGGTGTAGCGCGGGCCGAGGAGAGCGTAGTTGCCCATCTCGTCAAACAGGGGGTGCGGGCCCCAATCGCGAACCCAGAACTCGTCGTCTCCCTTGGGAACGACGAGGTAGCGCACGGCTTCGGGATCGATGCCCATCTTGGGCAGGGTCTCCTTGGCGTTCTGAATGCCGGCCTCGTCGGCACACATGAGATGGAGCTGCGTGTCATGGGCAAGCTTGGTGACGAGGGCGGACGGAATGCAGATGGGCCAGGCGATGAGCACGCCTACCGC
>DCZG01000146.1:9923-20714 GCA_002331575.1 Atopobium sp. UBA2090
ATGGTTACTCTCCTTTTGAATCGGGGTGGCCCCGTCCTGACGGGTGCGACTCTTGCAGGACGGGGTCGGATGTCGTGTGGATGACGCAAACCGCCTCGAACGAAGGTCTGCTACTCGGCCTTCTCCTCGGCAAGCTCGGGGGCGGGGTGCTTGGCTGCCCAACGGATGGCGATTTCCCCGGATACGATCATGATCAGGGCGCCGAGGGTGTTGGTGACGACGGCGTCGTTCCAGCCTGCGCCAGGGATGTAGAAGCACAGGAAGAGGGTAACGACCTGCAGAATCTGGCAAATCCAGGAGAAGGCGACGCCAGCGGGGGCCTTGAAGCCGTCATAGTGGTCGAACCCGCCGTTCTTCTTGAGCCTCTGATAGGCGATCAGCATGAAGACGTAGGGGAGAAGCGAGCCGATGACGCCACACGAGAGAAGGGAGAAGAAGAGGTCGGATGCGCTGTCGGCGAAGATGGCGTACAGGATGAGCAGGACGGTGCCGAGGATGCAGCAGATCAGGATGGCACCGATCGGCTGGCCGTTGTGCTCCCGGCCGAGGATGGCGGGAAGCTCGCCCGACTTGGCCGATTCGCAGGTTCCGCGGTTGCCGCCGACCTGCCAGGTCACGCACTGGACGAAGACGCCGAAGACGAAGAGGAGACCGACGATGGTGTAGACGACGTCGGAACCCGTGGCGATCTTGAAGACGTCGAGAAGGCCGAGGTCAAGGTCGATGCTATCCAGCGGGATGATGGTGAGCATGCCCCAGCAGGCAATGATGTTGAGGACGACGGCTAGGACGGCGCTGCCGACGATGACCTTGGGCAGGACCTTTGCGGGGTTGTCGAACGACTCGGCAGAGGCGGATGCGAGCTCCATGCCCGTGCAGCAGTACAGGATGACAGGAAGATACATCAGCGTGTCGGAAGGCTGCGGAGCGAGGGCCGCCGCGGACATGTCGTTTGCGATGACTCCACCCTTGGCAAGATATACGATGCCCATGGTGAATACGCCGACAAAGAGGGCGAGCTTGACGAGTCCGGCAGCGTTGGTGAGCCCCTGCGCCTCGCTCATCGGGCGGGTTGAGACGAACGCGAAGACCCAGATGAAGATGATGGCGACGATGACGCGGATGGTCATCCCGGCGCTCGGCGCAAACAGGGTGAACAGTATGTCCGAGCACATGATGAAGCTGGACACCGGGATGAAGAGTCCGCAGCAGAAGAACAGCCAGCTGGTGCGCGCTGCCCACCTGGGCCCAAGGCCGTTCAGAATCCAGTCGTAGATGCCGCCTTCGCCAGGATAGGCACCTGAGAGCTCTCCGATGATGAAGCCCGAGGGAATCATATACAGGGCTCCGAGAATGACCCACCAGCTCATCGAGGTGACGCCCGTGCTCGAGTTTGAGGCGATGGTGTCGGCGAACATGATGCCGCAGATGATGAGCATAAACGCGTCGAATTTGCCTAGCTTCTTCTCTTCCATGTAGTGCATCTCCTTCGTTGTGGGTCCGTCTAGTTCTCCGAGTGATCCTCGTGATAAACGGCAGATGGGACGCTGCGCTCAACAGAGTTCAGGAACGCGTCGACCTTCCCCATGTGGTATGCACGGAGCGCCTCGTCCTTGGGGTCGGTGCGCAGGTACCAGACGAGGATGGCCTTCTGCGCGTGCAGGCGGTTCTCGGCCTCCTCGAAGGCAAGCGAGTTGGGACCATCGAGGACCTCCGAGGTCAGCTCGACGTCACGCTCACAAGGCAGGCAGTGCAGAACTCCCAGACCAGGCTTGCCGGCATCGACGAACGCCTGGTTGATCTGGAAGGGCATGAGGACGGAGCGACGGGCCTCCTTCTCAGGACCGTCGGGCATGCCGTAGACGAAGGAGTCAGTGACGGCAAAGTCTGCGACGTCGCTGTACTCGAAGGGATCATCGGTGGTAAGGAGTTTGGCGCTCGTGCCCTCCTCGGCGACGAAGCGCTCGAACTGCGCCCTATCGGCCTCGTTGGGCCACATGCGGCGCGGTCCGCAGGCGATGTAGGTCATGCCGAGCTTGGCACATATCCACATCATCTCGCGCTGGATGGGTACGAGCTTGTCAACGTTGTCGTTGCTGTCGCCCATGTATTCGATGACCATGTCCTCGAGCGGTGTGCTCGGAAGGTGTTCCATCATCGTGAACACGTCGGCGAGAACCTGCGTGGGATGGCCGTCCATCGTCATGCCATTGAAGACGGGCACGTATGAGTACTTCGCGAACTCCTCGATGTATGCGTGATCTTCGCAGCGCATGATCACGGCGTCCGTCATGCGCGAGATGACCTCGGCGGTGTCGCGCATGGACTCCTGGCCGTCGCCAATGTGGAGGTTGCTCGCGGAGAGAAACTCCGCGTGACCCCCGAGCTCAGTCATGGCCGTCTCGAACGAGATGCGCGTGCGCGTGGAGTTGATCTCAAAGATCATGCCGAGGACCTTGTCCTTCAAGAGCGGGAGCTGAATTCCCTGCTTATGTGCGTCCTTGAGTAGTCCCATCAGGTACAGGATGTTCCGAATCTCCTCACCGCTCAGGTCGGCGGTCGAGAGCAGGTGATTGTTCCTTGTGAGCTTTGGCTGGACCCTCATGCTTCCTCCTTGATTATCACGACATAATATTATCTACCGCTAACTTCGAGAGTTAAGTTACGACCTCATTTAATTTATGTCAAGATAAATTTAAACACAGACAATATCACTGTGCGAACGGGCACTTTTCGTGACCGAGTGGTGAGAGGCTGGATGCGGGGGAGTGAAGGTCCAGGCCCTCGGCTGGGAATGGAACTCAGAACCTCGTCATGCGAAAACCGCAGCAGCAGGTGGGTCTGTTGCGGTAGAAGGGGCTGTGAGATTGTTCGAGGGAGGTTACGAGTCTCGGACTACCGACGTATTGAAGTCGACGGTGCACGCAAGAGTGAGACCGGCGGCCTTCTGGAAGGCCGAGTCGCACCAGCGCGATGCCTGCTCGATGTCCGAACCGAGCAGGAAGAAGCAGCACAGCATGTCGCGGCGGACGAAGTCCTCCACGCTCTCTTGCAGGTAGTCGCGCTCAAGCGCCTTGACGAGCTCGGACTCGGTACCGTTGACCATCGAGGTGATCGTGCGCATCTCGGCAGGAGTGATCTCGACGCCGCTGCCTGCCGCAAGCTGCCTCATGACCTCCTCTTGTGTGCCGAGAGTGGCATCCTGATAGCGTCGGTCGCCGAGAATCTCGCTGTAGAAGCGCAACGCGTTCTTGTCATGGGTGAAGAGACGGAACTCCAACAGCTCGTAGATGATGTTGCGTTCGGGATCGATGAGCTCACCGGGATGCCACTGTTGGTCGATAGCCTTCTCGATGCCATCGAGGAAGTCGTTGAACACGGCGATGGCGATGTTTGGCTTGCCTTTGAAGTAGTACGGAATGAGGCCTCGGTTGACCTCGGCGCCATCACAGATCTGCGCGTAGGTGGTTGCCTCGACGCCCTGCTCGTAGAAGAGCCGCTTTGCGACCGAGTAAATCTTGTTGCGCGTGGCGACGCCGACGGAATACTCGCCCATACTCGTGCCCTTCCGTTCTTACGACAAACATCGGAACTGCCATGACCATGTTTCACGAAGATTAGCACTAGGTAATATTATCCATTTTCTTCTCGTCGATGTACTTGGATATTTTAACCCATTGCTAGGAACTGCCAAATTGACGAGGTCAAGACACCTACCTACGTTGGCGGTCAGCCAGGGCATGCTCGGCATCGGAAAGCGAGGAGTAGCCAAAGGCCCTGACCTCGTTCTCCATGATCTCCTCGACGTGGTTCTTGCCCTCCGACCTGAGACTCGTGACATGAGCGAGAAGGAGTCGAAGCGTGCGGACGGAGTAAGTGAGAAGCTCACCTCGCAGGTACGTCTCGAAGGATGTGCCGGTCGGCGTGTCCTCCGACGTCCGCATCGCACGGTTGCCCATGGAAAGGAGCGGGTAGAGGCGCCCATAGTCTTCCGCCCAAGCAAGCTCGAAGGCGACGACCTGCCCCACGATGTCTCGCGCTTCCTCCCCGACGAGAGGGAGCGAGCGGCGAAGGTCCTCGTATCGCATCGGATCGGTCGACTCCATCATGAAGGCGTACTTCTCAGCGACGATGTTTCGCCCTGAACCCTTGGCCGTCTTCAGATCGAGCGAGTAGCTCTCGACAAGTTCTTCAGGCCAGGTGAGGAACTGCGCCATCCTCATAACGCGAAACAGGTCGGGTCGGCTTTGACATGAGGCGGTCCCGCCGAGGTTTCGCACTCGTCGAAAGTCCTCCCACTCAGCTTGCACGAGCGTCTCTCGAATGTCATAAGCGCCCATTGCCGCCTCCTGATCAGGTCTCATCGCTCCTCCGCCCTCGCGTATGCACGTGTCTACGTTGAACAGAGTAACATAAAATAACATTAACTAATGTGATAGTATGAAATGATGAGGTTGAGACTGGACATCTCGAGGAGGACGAATGCTCATCAGGAACGCGAGGGTTTTCACCGTCGATGGCTTCAGACGAGGTTCCATCCGAACGTGCGGGGAGGTGATATCCGAGCTCGGCGACGGCCTCGACGAATCGCAGGGGGAGAAGGTCGTCGATGCCGGTGGGGCATACGCCATCCCCGGGCTCGTGGACCTTCACCTTCACGGCGCGCTCGGGAGGGACTTCTGTGAGGGAAGTGACGAGGCGATACGAATGATCGCCGGCTTCGAGCGACGGGAGGGAGTCGCAGCCTTCCTCTGCGCCACGATGGCGCAGTCGATCTCGACTCTCGAGAGCATGTGCGAAGTCTCAGGTGCCTATGAGGACCCCGAGAAGGAGGGCGCCGACTTCCTGGGGGTCAACATGGAGGCTCCCTTCATCTCGGTTCAGAAGCGCGGCGCCCAGAACGCCGCCTACGTCATCCCGCCTGACGCGGACCTCTTCGAGCACCTTCAGTCATGCGCGAGGGGGCGCGTGAGAATCGTGGGGGTCGCACCCGAGGTCGACGGCTCTAAACAGCTCGTAGAGAGGGCGTCAGCAAGTGCGCGCGTGAGCATCGCACATACCATGGCGAACTACGAGCAGGCAAAGGCCGCCTTCGGGCAGGGCGCACGCCATGTCACTCACCTGTTCAACGCCATGCCGCCCCTGCTCCATCGCGCCCCTGGGGTGGTGGGCGCGGCCTGGGAGCGCGATGACGTCACGGCGGAGCTCATCTGCGACGGCAACTTCGTCGAACCGACCGTCGTTCGCATGGCTCTCCAGCTTTTCGGGACGAGCCGCATCGCCATGATCAGTGACGGCATGCCTTCGTCGGGCCTACCAGATGGCACCTATGTCCTAGGTGGAGATCCGATCGTGGTCGCGGATGGTGTGGGACGTGTCGAGAGGGACGGCGCGCTCGCAGGTCCCGCGACAAGTCTCATGGGGGTCATGCGTGCGGCCGTGAGGCGTTGTGGGATTCCCCTCGAGGCTGCGGTGACCTGTTTGTCCACGACGCCCGCCCGGATTCTGGGGGAGGGCGATCGGTATGGGTCGCTGGAAGCGGGACACCTGGCCGACGTGGTGCTTCTCGACGATGACCTTCGGACCGTCATGGTGCTGTTCAGGGGACGAGAGGTCTAGTCACGTTCCCGTCCCAGGCCGATGAGCTTCGGGCCCAAGCGCAGACTTTTCCGACGAGGGCGGTTGGTGCAAGAAACGGAAGGCGCATCGGGACATGCCCGGTGCGCCTTCGATCTGTGGCGATTCTACTGACAGGCCCTGCCAGTTGCTCTCCCTAGATTCCGTCCTCGGAGATGTCAGGCTCGGAACTGGTGCCTGGCGCGTCCTCAAAGAGCAGGACCTGGCTCTTCGCGGTTTCGACCGCAAGACGTGCGAGTTCGTCCACGTCCTTCTCGTCCGCCCTCGCCATGTACGTCTCGATGAGCGTGCCGAGGTTCGTGCCGGCGATGACTCTCACGTTGCCGCGAGGGTTTCCGAGCATGACCGCCGTCTTGAAGGGGGTCCCTCCGACGAGGTCAGAGAAGACGAGGACGCCCTCGCACTTCTCGAACGCGTCGAACGATTCGGCGAGCCCGGCCTCGATCTCGGCGGTTCCCTCGAATGACGTGAAGTCGACGGCACGGCAGAGTTCCAGATCACCGCAGATGAGCTTGAGTGCCGACGTCATGCCGCTGGCGAAGGTGCCATGTCCTGTGACAACGATTCCAATCATGTGCGTCCGTCGCAAAGGAGCTGCGACGTCCTCCCCTCTGAACGACTCGGCCTACATCCATCCGAGGAACGACATGGCCAGACCTATCGCGATGACTCCGAGGATGACCAGAATCACGTTGCAGTGCTTCTTCTTGAAGAGCCAGTAGATCAGGAAGACGCAGGCCAGCGGCAAGACGTTGGGGAGCAGATTGTCGAAGACCGACTGCACGGTGCTCCCGCTTGCTCCGAGGACCAGACTGTCCGCGAAGGCGAACGTCACGTAGCGGGGGATGAGCGCCCCCACGACCATCGTCCCGAGAATGCCCGCAGCCTTGGTCAGATACTTCGTGCTCTCGCTAATCGTGCCGAGCGCGCTCGTCCCGATTGAGTAGCCCAGACGTGCGAAGAGGATGCGAGAGAGGCAGACGAGCACATAGACCCCGATATAGACGAGGGGACCCAGGATGGAGCCCTGCTCGGAGAAGGAGCATGCGATGCCGGCCGTGATGGGAAGCACGGTAAACCAGAAGATGGAGTCACCGATGCCGGCGAAGGGTCCGAAGAGGCCGTTCTTGATGCCGTCGATGAGTGCGCGGTCCTGGCCGTTCTCCTCCATCGAGAGGACGAGTCCCTGGAGGAGGGTCGCCATGTGAGGTTCGGTGTTGATGAACTCCATGTTGTACGTCAAGAACTCTGCAAGGTCCTCGTGGGAGTCCCCGTAGATCTTCTTGAAGGCAGGGATCATGGAAAGCGTCCAGCCAGGTGCCTGCATCCGCTCGTAGCTGTACGAGATCTGCAGGAGCATCGAGAGGAGACCGAGCTTCGTAACATCCGACTTGCTGAGCTTCTTCAAAGGCTCGCCGTTCTTGTTCAGGGGCTCGCTAGATTCCATTGCTCTCGTCTCCTTCTGCTGCAGACATCGACGCGCTCTTCGACGCGCCGTCCATCCGCTTCTCGTATGCGTAGTTGATTGCCGCGATGGCGGCACCTGCGATGGCGACGGGAAGGACGTTGGGCATCACGAGGAACGTCGCCATGAGGAAGCCGAGGAACAGGTAGGGATAGGTCTCCTTCTTGAGCATGGTTATCAGCAGCATGCCGAGGCCGACTGCGGGGAGGACGCCTCCGGCAACCTCGAACCCGTGGATGACCCAGGTCGGGAAGGCGCTGACGAACGACTGAATCGGTCCCTGGAGCGCATAGGTGCAGAGGAAGAGCAGCAGTGCGAAGACGAGGGACTTCACGATTGCGGTCGAGATGAGGAAACGCGCGAATCCCCTCTCGTCTGCCGCCTTCGCATATCCGTCAAGCCTCTCGGGAACGAAGGAGTACACGGTGTAGAACAGGATGCCCACCGCTTGGGCGAGAAGTGCGAAGGGGTAGGACAGGCCGAGCGCCGCCTCGGCGGACTGGCCCGTGGTATAGGCGATGACGACCGTCATCACACCTGCGAACAGCGGGTCTGGCGGGACGTTTCCGCCGACCATGGTGAGGCCGAGATAGGCCAGCTCGGATACGGCGCCACAGGCGATTCCGAGCTGAACGTCACCGAGGACGATGCCCGTGAAGAAGGCAGCGACAATCGGCCTGAACCAGTAGAGTGCCTCGGTCTGCTGGTCAAAGGAGCACACGAAGCCGACGAGGGCCATCAATAGCCCCTGCGATAAGGTCAGTTCCATCGAGAGGATCCTTTCGGGTTGGGTTGCGTGCCATGGGGGTGTTCTCCTAGGCGAGAAGGTCGAGGTTCTCGATCTTGCGATAGGTCGGGGCGATCTGGATGTAGACGTGGACGCCTTTCGAGGCGATGGCAGAGAGGTCTTTGAGATCCTTGTCGTCCACATAGACGTGCTGGTCGTGAAAGACGTGCTTCCCCTCGGAGTTGTGCATGTTGCCGATGTTCACCTCCTTGATGGGCACTCCGCCGTCGACGAGGGCGCGCATCGATGCCGGCGTTTTGGCGACGATGAAGATGTGCTGGGACTCGCTCGCCCTGCCGATGACGTCAATCGTCTTCTGGATGCTGAAGAACCTGATTCCGACTCCGGCGGCGTCGGCAGTCATGCGCATCAGCGTCTGTGCCATCTGGTCTTTGGCTGCGACGTCGTCGGCCACAACGACGAGATTCGCGTTCACCGCCCCGACCCAAGAGGCGCCGACCTGGCCGTGGACCAGTCGGTTGTCGATTCTTGCGAACACGATATCTGGCTGCGACATGGGTTCTCCTATCCTTTCGCGCTTGGGTGTGGCCGTCTTCGCGACCATGACCCCCTGATTTGAAGAGTAACATGTTTTAACAAAAAAACAAGAAAAATATTGTAAAAGTTGCTACACTGGGGATGACCTCGAAATCAGCGTGGGAAGGAGCCCCGAAATGAAAGTCATCGTCAGGCACGACAAGGAAGAGGCTGAGAAGGTCGTAGCGGATCTCATCGCGGGTGAGGTCAGGACCAATCCGGAGATCGTGATGAGTCTCCCGACGGGCTCCACCCCCGTCGGCGTCTTCTCGGAGCTGACGCGGATGCACGAGGAGGAGGGGCTCGACTTCTCGAGCGTGACGTGCTTCAACATGGACGAGTACGTAGGCTTGGGACGCGACCATGAACAGAGCTACTACCGCTTCCTGCGCGAGAATCTCTACGAGAGGGTCGGCATGAGTCTCGAGAACACGTTCTCGCCGGACGCCTGCGCGGCAAATCTCGGTAGGGCCGCAGACGACTACTCGTCGCTCATCAAGAGGGCTGGTGGCTTCGACCTCACCTTCCTGGGAATCGGACGAGACGGTCACATCAGCTTCAATATGCCGTCCGACGCCCTTCACCCACTGACTCACGTCGAGCGTCTGAGCGAAGCGGCTGTCCGCGATAACGCCCGCTTCTTCGAGGACGTCTCCGAGGTGCCCACTCAGGCGATCACGATTGGCATGAGGAACATCCTCGAAAGCCGCAGAATCGTGCTCCTTGCGCTTGGTGAGGCCAAGGCACCCGTAATTGCTCGCTGGCTGGGTTCCGGGCTCGTCACCACCTGGCTTCCCGCCTCGTTCCTGTGGCTTCATCCCGACGTCACCGTGGTGCTCGACCAGGGCGCAGCGTCTGAGTTGCGATGACGCCTACAGTGGTAACGCCTGACAAACTAACAAATAATCACAAAGTATAATGAGAAATAGTGTTACAATGAACCCGCGAGGAAGAGGATCGCCAGACAAGGGCAACGTGAGGAAGGAACAGCGATGAACGAGCTTCTCAGCATCGTCCCGCAGAACAACGACTGCGACTTCGAACGAATCGATTGCATGCAGCAGCGGATGGAGCACCGTACGCCCACCATCTGCCCCGAGAGGGCGGAGATCATCACCAAGGTGTACCAGCAGACCGAGGGAGAGCCCATCGTGATGCGCCGGGCTAAGGCCTTCGAGGCGATCCTCTCCCAGATGACCGTCTACATAGAGCCCGAGTCCCTCATCGTGGGCAACCAGGCAAGTGCGAACTTCGCTGCCCCGATCTTCCCCGAGTACTCCTTCAACTGGGTCATCGACGAGCTGGACGAGTTCGAGAAGCGCACGGGCGACATGTTCTACATCACCGAGGACACGAAGAGCCGCCTGCGCGCCCTGCAGCCCTACTGGCAGGGAATCACGCACCAGGACGAGGTGCTTCGCAACCTCCCCGAGATCAATCGTGAGGCCGAGAAGCAGGGGGTACTGCATCGTGGCGGCATCTCGATGTCAGGTGACGGACACATCATCCCCAACTACGAGTTCGTGCTGAAGGTTGGTTTCGGCGGCATGGCCCGCATCGCCCAGGAGAAGCTCAACACCGTCGCGGACCTCACGCAGGACCAGAAGGACTTCTACCACGCAGCGATCATCTCGATGAATGCCGCACTCGCCTACATCAGGCGCTTCTCCAAGCTCGCCAAGGAGGAGGCTGCGAGGGAGGACGATCCCAAGCGCTCCGCCGAGCTCGAGGCCATCGGTACTGCCATGGAGGACTTCATGGTGGGGGGTGCCCGCGACTTCTGGGAGGCAGTGGAGTGCGTCTACATCACCCATCTCCTCATGATGATCGAGTCCAACGGCCACTCCTTCTCGTTTGGGCGCTTTGACCAGTACGTGCGCCCCTACTACGAGGCGGACATCGCCACCGGAAAGATCACGCGCGAGAAGGCGCTCGAGATCGTGAGCCACTTCTTCGTCATGTGCAACAGCCTGAACAAGATTCGCCCCTGGGATCATACGGTCTACAGCTGCGGCTACCCGCTCTACTCCAACCTCATGGTGGGCGGTATGCGCCCGGACGGCACCGACGGCACGAACGACCTTTCCTACATCTGCCTCGAGGCGATGAACCAGACTCTCATGCCCGAGCCCAACCTCTCGGTGCGGTTCTCCAAGGACACGCCGAAGTCTCTGCTCGCCGACGCGGCAAAGCTCAACCGCAAGGGGTACGGCATGCCCTCGATGTTCTCCGACGAGGTCGTGATTCCCGCCATGCTCACGCTCGACGGCATCGACCTCGAGACGGCGCGGGACTATGCCTCCATGGGCTGTGTGGAGAGTGCCATTCCAGGAAAGTGGGGCCATCGCGCCACGGGCATGACCTA
>DCZG01000146.1:20745-24974 GCA_002331575.1 Atopobium sp. UBA2090
AGCTCTTCTCCGTCGACGGCCGCTGGGGCGAGCGTGACGTCCAGTATGCAGACTACGACGAGCTGTGGGCGGAGTGGAACCGTGCCCTGGACTACTACATGCGCCTTGCGGTTGACTGCGACAAGGTCTGCGACCGCAGCCTGGCCTATCACGACGCCGATCCCTTTGCCAGCTGCACGATCAACTACAGCCTCGAGCGCGGCAAGACGCTCAAGAACGGCGGCTCGGAGTTCGACTATGTGAGCCAGTCCAACATCGGCATGAGCGTGGTCGGGGACTCGCTCGCCGTCGTGAAGAAGCTCGTCTTCGAAGACGGTACCCTCACCCTCGACCAGCTGCGCACCGCTCTCGATGAGGACTTCCAGGGGGAGGACGGCGCTCGAGTCAGGAAGATGTGCCGTGCCGTTCCCAAGTTCGGAAACGATGACGACTACGTGGACGAGCTCACCGCCGACGTCTACGAGAGCTACCTCGCCCTTCTCCCCAACTACACCACCGACCGCTACGGTCGTGGCCCCACCGGATGCCGCTACTCCATGTCGACGAGCAACATCACGAGCTACGTCCCCAATGGCTTCGAGGTCGGGGCAACTCCCGACGGGCGCCTGTCGGGCAAGCCGCTCAACGAGGGCTGCTCACCCTGCCTCGGAGCGGACCGGAGCGGCGTGACGGCGGTCATCAACTCGGTCTCCAAGCTTCCCAACAAGCGCATGGCGGCCGGACAGCTTCTCAACCTGCGCTTCTCGCCAGCATCGCTCTCCGGCGACGAGAACCTCGCGAAGTTCGAGAGCTTCATCGAGGCGATGCCCTACAAGAACATCTTCCACGAGCAGTTCAACGTCATCGAGACCTCGACGCTTCGTGACGCCCAGGTCCACCCCGAGGACCACAGGGATCTCATGGTGCGTGTGGCTGGATACTGCGCGCTGTTCAACACGCTCATGCCAGAGACGCAGGATGCGATCATCGAGCGCACGGAGCAGTCGCTGTAGCAGGCGCGTGCTTCGCTGGGACGCGGAATGACCTTGAGGAGGCCGGACATGCAAGACCCAAGCGGGATGATGATGGAGGTACAGCACTACTCCACCAAGGACGGCCCCGGCATCCGAACCACGGCGTTTCTGGTGGGATGCAATCTGAGGTGCTTATGGTGCGCCAACCCCGAGAGCATGCTCTCCGGTGAGAAGGTCATGCACCACGGCAACCTCTGCCGCCGCTGTGGCGCGTGCGTGGCAGCGGCGGCACCGACGGGGTCGGTGACGCTGAGGGCGGACGGTATCCGAATCGACCGTGGCGCATGCACCAACCTGGACGACCTCGTCGACGTATGCAACTATGACGCCTATGAGCGAAAGGGCGAGACGATGCTCGCCTCCGAGCTGGCTCGCAGACTGCTGCGCGACGAGGCGTTCTGGTTCACGAGCGGGGGAGGGGTCACCTTCTCGGGCGGGGAGTGCCTTCTGCAGCCGGACTTTGTCGCGGCGACCTCAAGAATCCTCAAGGACCACGGCGCACGCGTCGCGCTCGACACGGCGGGCCTCTGGGACATCGAAAGGGTGGACGAGGCACTCGACCTTGCCGACCTCGTCCTCTACGACATCAAGGCATTCGACTCCGGCATTCACCGCGCTTGTACCGGTGCCGGGAACGAGCGGATCCTGTCCAACGCCCAAGCGCTGGCTCAGAGGGAGATGCCGATGATCGTCCGGCTCGTCGTCGTTCCCGGCATGAACGATCAGCCAGATGACCTCCGGAAGCGCATCGACTTCGTCGCCTCGCTGGGTGGCTGCGTTCGTCAGGTGGACATTCTCAAGTACCATAGGCTTGGGGTTGGTAAGTACCGAGACCTCGGGATGGACTACCCCCTGCCGGATACGAAGGAGCCCACGGACGAAGACGTTGCATGGGCGTTAGACTACTGCCGAGGACTCGGCCTGAAGTCGACGGTCGGGGGGTAGGGAGTGTCATGGTGGAGCGGACGGGAGTCGAATGATGAACATTGCGGAACGTCGCATGGAGCTCTTCGAAATGCTACGCGACAAGGGAGTCGTATCCCTGACCGACGCCGCCGAGCGCTTTGGTGTCTCCAGCATGACCATAAGACGAGACCTGCAGTTCTTTGAGAAGCAGGGCGTCGTGACCACGAGCTACGGCAACGCCTACCTCAACAAGGACTCGTCTGGCGCCGAGCCGAGCTTCGTCGCGAAGTCGAGCGCACAGCTGCTGGAGAAGCAGACGATTGGCAAGTTGGCGGCCGAGTATGTCCAGGACGGGGACTCGATCATCATCGACTGCGGGACGACCGCGCTCCAGGTTCTCAAGTATGTCGAAGCCAAGCGAGTCACGGTCATCACGAACTCGATGCCTGTGTCCAATCTCGTGGCGGGGAATTCGAAGATCAAGCTGATCTATGCACCAGGGGAGTACCGCGACGTCTCGGCAGGACTTCTCGGCGATCTCACAGTCGACTTCTTCCGCAGCATCCACGTGAAGAAGGCGTTTCTCGGTGCCCATGGGTGCAGCTTCGCCGATGGCGTAACGGAGCCCACGACCGAGGACGTGACGGCAAAGAGGGCGATATTCTCTGCGGCGGAGGAAACGTTCCTGCTCGTCGACTCGAGCAAGTTCGGTCATACGTATCTCATGCAAAACGCCAAGCTCTCCGACTTCGATCATGTGATAACCGACGAGGGGCTTGGAAAGACTGACAAGGCGAAGCTTCGGGGCACTTGCAAGGATGCCCTCTTTGCCTCGGTCGGTGGCAAGCCTACGGACGAGGACGAGGGATAGCACGGTTCGACCGTCCTCCCGTCTTCGATCTTGCTTTCTCGATCATCATGAGGAGGACAGATGAAGTACTTTGGGACTGACGGTTTCAGGGGGAAAGCGAACGAGGACCTCACCGTCTACCATGCTTTCGCAATCGGCCGCTACGTTGGCTGGTACTACGGGGCGCGTCTCGGTCGTAAGGCGAGAATCGCCATCGGCAAGGACACCCGACGCTCAAGCTACATGTACGAGTACGCGATCGTCGCCGGCCTCGTTGCGAGCGGTGCGGACGCCTATCTGCTCCATGTCACCACGACGCCGAGTGTGAGCTACGTCGTCATCGATGGCGGCTTCGACTGCGGCGTCATGATCACGGCGAGTCACAACCCCTTTGGTGACAATGGCATCAAGCTCGTCAATCGCGAGGGGTACAAGATGGAGCCCGACGTCCTCGGGAGGATCGAGGACTACCTTGACGGCAAGGTGGAGGTTCCCCTTGCCACCGACGAGGCCATCGGTCGCACCATCGACCACGTGGCAGGTCGCGAGCGATACATCAACCACCTCATCGCGACCGCTGACTTCTCCCTCGAGGGCTGGCGCATCGGTGTCGATTGCGCGAACGGCGCATCGTCGACGATTGCCGAGCGCGTCCTCACCTCCCTAGGCGCCGAGGTCGAGGTCATCAACGACGCTCCGAACGGCTTCAACATCAACGTCGATTGCGGAAGCACTCACATACGTGCGCTCCAGGAGCATGTTCGGGCGAACCAGCTCGATGTCGGCTTCGCGTTTGACGGGGACGCCGATCGCTGCATCGCTGTGGACGAGAACGGCGACGTCGTTGATGGAGATGTCATCATCTATGTGTGTGGCTGCTATCTCGACGGGCAGGGTCGCCTTCCCCATGACACGGTCGTGACCACGGTCATGGCGAACCTCGGGCTGACGAAGTCGCTCGAGGCGGCGGGTCTTCATTCCGTCCAGACCGACGTCGGTGACAAGAACGTCTATGCCTGCATGCGCGAGAACGGCTATGCCCTCGGCGGCGAGCAGAGCGGGCACGTGATCTTTCGCGACTTTGAGGTGACTGGCGACGGAGTCATGACGTCGATTCGCATCCTCGAGGTCATGACGCGAACCGGAAAGTCCCTTTCTGAGCTTGCGTCGCCCATTCATGACTATCCCCAGGTGCTCGAGAACGTCCGTGTGGAGGATAAGAAGGCGGCGCTCGCCTCGTCTGAGCTGAAGGTCGCCATCGCCCAGGCGGAAAGGGACCTCGGCGACAGTGGACGAATCCTCGTCCGAGCAAGCGGAACGGAGCCCCTCATCCGCGTACTCGTCGAAGCCGAGTCTGACGCGCTGTGCCACTCCTGTGCGGCAGGGGTTGCAGATGTACTGCGTACTACGTATGGAAATCTCAACAGGTAGAAGACAGAAAGGGACCCACCATGGAACTC
>DCZG01000022.1 GCA_002331575.1 Atopobium sp. UBA2090
GTCATCTTTTTCTGAGCCACGCCGTCACGTCTTTCGTGCCGCCTCCTCTCCCCGCATGAGGGCGTGCCTCACGCGGTAGGACTCGCCACTGAACTGCACGAGCCTGCCGTGGTGCACGACGCGGTCGATGACCGCGGCGGCCATCTGGTCGTCGCCGAAGACCGCGCCCCACCTGGAGAAGCCGAGATTGGTCGTTATCACCAGCGACCTGCGCTCGTAGGCGTCCGAGACCACCTGGAAGAGCAGCCTCGCCCCGTCCGGGTCGAGCGGCAGGAAGCCAAGCTCGTCTATGGCCACCAGTCGGGCCCGCGCGACCGTCGCGAGCTCCCTGTCCAGCCTCGACTCGTCCCTGGCCCGCCCGGGGCGCATCACGAGCGAGGACGCGGCGAGGAAACGAGACTCGATCCCCCTGGCGCAGGCGATCGCGCACAGCGCGCTCNNCAGGTGCGTCTTGCCCGTGCCCGAGGGCCCCACGAGCACCAGGTCCTCGCAGGCGTCGACGAAGGAGAGCGACTCGAGCGCGTCGCGTCCGAAGCCCTCCGGAAAGGACGCGGCCCCCCAGTCGTAGCCGTCGAGCGTCCTCGCGAACGGCACGGCGCACCTCCCGGGCAGCTGCGCCCTTTTCGAGGCGTCCCTCGACGCCGCCTCTGCCTCAAGGTATCCGCGCAGGTACTCGCGCTGCCTCGGCGTCCCGCCCTCCGACCACTCGGCGAGCACGGCCCTGGCGGGGCCGCACCGCGCGCCCGCCGCCACGATCCTCTCCTCGTCGCCCGCGACGCCTCGCCCCCTCCCGGGAACCCGTCGCAGGCCCGCAGGTCGGCGTCGCCGGCGTCGCCGTCGACGGCGAGCATCCTCCTCGCGACCATCTCGACCGACCCGGCCTCGGGCTCCGCGCCCCTGGAGCAGACCTCGGCGGCAGCCGACACCGCCGCCTCGAAGCCGAAGAGCTCTGAGACCGAGGCTACGGCGCGGAGGGCGCGCCTCCTGCCCGCGTCGTCCGCGCGGTCGATCGCGTCGCGGAGCGGGCCGGGGACCTCGCCCCCGGGCGGCGACTCCAGCCACGCGCGCGGTCTCGCGACGAGCGCCGGCACCAGCGTCGACGGGTCGCGGACGGTCGTCCCGGGGGACCACTCCCCCGGCAGCCTCGCCGCCTTCCTGCCCCTCTCGTCTAGCAGCTCGACCGTCGACGCGCGCATCCCGGCGAGCATCCAGCGGCCGTGCCAGTAGGGGCCGGCGCAGTATCCGGCGTCGCCGACCACGACGCATCCCTGCTTGTCCGCGCGCCTCCTCTCCCAGCGGACCGCGTCGAAGCCGACGCCCGGCAGCGGCAGCAGCGCGGCCCGGTCGGCGGACATGAGCTCGGATACCCGTACGTGACGGCGGTAGTGCTCGCCGCCGAGGAGCCCGTCGCAGCCCTCGAGCAGCGCTGTTAGCGTCGGGCGAAAATAGCCACCCAGAGTCGAACTAAAACAGCCAATCCTAGACGAGCAGAAATGGCCATTGCGCCGTTGCGACCTACACTGGAATACGCCGGTACGCCAGTGCTAGGAGGGCTATGGATAGCAGAGACAACGAACGCAATGACCTACAGGAAATTATAGACAAGACCCTGGAAGACATGCGGCGGGACGTCGGCGGGACGCTCCGCCCCGACGACGCCGACCTCGCGGAGTTCGCCAGGCGGTCAGGCCTCACCAGGTCGAAGGCCAGGACGCTGAAGGCAAAGGGATTCAGGGCGGCGAAGCACGGCAGGTGCGGGATGAGGGCGGCGACCACTGTCATGACCGGCCACGCGGAGGTCGCGGACGAGCTGCTGCGCGGTGGCGTCACCAACTCCTCCGTGATCTTCGACAGGCTGCGCGACGACGGCTACGAGGGCGGCCTCACCACGGTGAAGGACTACGTCAGGTCCCACATGCACCTGGTGCCCGCGAAGCGCAGGGCCGTCGTCCCGCAGGGCAGCCGCGGAGAGCGATACGAGACGGGGCCGGGCGAGGCCTTCCAGATGGACTGGGGCTTCGCGAGGGTGGTCGGCCCCCTCGGCCAGGAGTGGCGAATCGCCTGCTTCGCCATGGTCTGTCACCACTGCGGCGCCTGCTACGTCGAGTTCTTCCCCAACGCGCGCCAGGAGAACCTCCTCGTAGGCATGGTCCACTCCTTCATGGCGCTGGGCATCCCGAAACGGGTCCTCACCGATAACATGAGGAGCGTCGTGATCCGCAGGGACGGAGACGGGAGGCCCGTGTGGCAGTCCGACTACGCCGCGTTCATGGCGTGCGTCGGCTTCAGGACCAGCCTCTGCAAGCCCCGGCACCCGTCCGCCAAGGGCAAGGTCGAGAGGCTGGTGCGGTTCGTGAAGGACAACTTCCTGGCCGGCAGGGAATTCGCGGACATCACCGAGCTGAACGCCGAGGCGCTCTCCTGGTGCGCGGAGCAGGGCGGCCGATACCGCCGCGCGCTCGGGCTCGTGCCCGCCGACGAGCACAGGACGGAGTGCCTGCCAGCCACGAGGGGGCTGGAGGTCACCGACGAGGTCGCGTGCTACCTCTGCCCCAGGAGGAGGATCAGCTTCGACGGATTCGTGAGCTACGAGGGCAGGCGCTTCGGCGTGCCCTACTGGTACTCCGGTCGCGACTGCCGCGTGAGCCGCGAGGGAGCGTACCCGCGCGTCCACGGCGACGACCTCTCGCGCGGGCTCGTCGCCCACCCCGTCACCCGGGGGTACGGGGACAGCTTCTGCGAGGATCAGTACGTCGAGTCGCAGCCCTACGAGCTGCCCACCGCGCCCGTGGAGGTGACGGTCGCGCAGCTCGAGCCGCCGCCGGCCAAGCCCGCGTTCTCCAAGTTCGACTTCGAGGGGAGGCTATGATGGGAGAGTCCGCCGCCAATGACGCCTACGCGGCGATCAGCGCCGCGGCCGCATCCCTCAAGATGGACCTCCCAGCCGAGGAGCTCGCCGAGCTCGCCGTCAGGGAGGACCTCGGCGACGAGGAGCTCGCCGCGGTGCGCAAGGTCTTCGAGCACCTCGCCGAGAGGCGACACGAGGCGACGGCAGAGATGCTGCTCAGGCTGAGCAGGCTGCCGCAGAAGTCGCCGAAGGCCTTCGACGGGTTCGACTTCTCCAGGATCCAGGGTCGTGACGCCGAGGCGCTGAGGAAGCTGCCTTCGCTGGCCAACCTGCACGCGCGGAAGAGCATCGCGTTCATCGGCCCCGGCGGAATCGGCAAGACGCACCTCGCCCAGGCGTACGGCCGCGAGTGCTGCATGCAGGGCTACAAGACCTACTACCTCAAGGCCAGCGAGCTGCGCGACAAGCTCAGGAGGGCCGCCGAGTCCGGTGCCCCGTCGAGGGCGATCGGCACGCTGGTAAAGCCGTCGTGCCTGATCGTGGACGAGGTCGGGAGGTGCACGTTCGACAGGGAATGCACCGACATATTCTTCGACGTGGTCGACAGGAGGTACGAGAAGGAGGGACCGAACACCCTGATTCTCACCAGCAACACGCCCGTGAACAACTGGGACCAGTTCTTCACGGGAGACGACGCCCTGCTCTGCACCCTCGACAGGATATTCGACAAAGCCTCCGTCTTCGTCATGCGCGGCCCGAGCTACCGCGGCGCGGGCTGCGACACGTTCTCGGTCGAGGCGGTGCCGTCGGTGACGAAGCTGAGACGGTAGGACAGGAAAGGGCAACCAACGATCTCGCGCTGGCGTATCGGCGATTTTGGTTCGGCCGAGATTGGCTAAAAAAGCCTGACCTCAGAGGGGCTATTTTCGCCCGACGCTAACAGCGCGGCGTCCGGGGCCTCGAGCGATGGCGCCGAGGGGGGCGGGGACATGAGGTTGCGCCGGAGGAACCCGACGGCGTTCTCCACGGAGCCCTTCTCG
>DCZG01000083.1:0-2468 GCA_002331575.1 Atopobium sp. UBA2090
GGGATTTTGGCTCATGGTTGATGGTCTTATCGACCAGCTTGCCTGCGTAAACGCCGGGAGCCAAAATCGAAAGTAAGGTGCGATTATGGCTCCCGCAGGTAGAGGCGTTGCTGAAAGGAGCCAAACTCGCCGCGAGCCAAACTCGGCGAGTGGGGCCGAGAATGGCTCCTTGTCCTGCGACCTCGTCATCCCGCCAGCCCCCAGACCCTTCCGATGCTTGGGGGAGCGTGTGCTGGTTGTGCGCGGCGGTCTCCGAAAGTTCGGCCGGTAAGGCATCTCTGCTACAATATGAAGCCGCTCTGTGGCAATCGTGGCCCTGCGCCCTGTCTCATAAGGAGTCCCCGAGATGCAAGAACTTCTCGATCAGCTGATCACCCCTGAGGTGCGCATGGTGCTCTACCTCATGGTCGTCTGCGTGGTCATGCTCTACGTCCTCTCGATCGTCTACGTCATTCGCGACGCGCAGCGCCGTGGTGCCGAGCCCTGGTGGATGTGGGCAATCATCTCAGTCATCCCCATCGTCGGGCTTCTCGCCTACGTCATCCTCCGCCCCAGCTCCTATCTCATCGATCGTGAGGAGCAGGACCTCGACATCGCCCTCCGCGAGCACCAGCTCTCGCACTACGGCATCTGCCCCAAGTGCGGCGCGCCGATCGACCGCGACTTCGTCGTCTGCCCCATCTGCAACACCCAGGTTCGCAACGTCTGCCCGACCTGCCATCGTCCCCTCAACGCCGACTGGAAGGTCTGCCCCTACTGCAGGACTCGTATCCAGTAGGCTGCGTACTCGCTCGTCGACTCGGCCCTCCGCTTTCGGCGGGGGGCCTTTTTTTGGAGTTGGTCAATGTCCGCGAAATCTCATTCTGGTCTGCCCATGAGGGCGGCGCTGCTCTCGGTCTCGCTCATCATCGGTTCGCAGACGGCCATCTCGCCCGCTCTGCCGGCCATGGTCGAGCAGTTCTCCGACCAATCGAGAAACGCTGTCGAGTCGCTCACGACCATCCAGTGCCTGCCCATCATCCTCATGGTCATGGCGAGCGCCCTTCTCGCCGAGCGCTTCGGGAAGAAGCGGGTCGTCGCCTTCGGCGTGGCGCTCTCCGCCATCGCCGGAACCGTGCCGCTCGTCTGCCAGGACTATCCCGTCATCCTCGTGAGCAGGCTCGTCTTCGGCGTCGGCATCGGCTGTCTCAACGGACTCGCGGTCTCGCTCGTGGGCGACTTCTTCGAGGGCCAGGAGCGAGCGACCCTCATGGGCGTCCGCTCGTCGATGGAGACGCTCTCGACGGCGGTCCTCTCAGCCCTCGTCGGCGTCCTCGTCGCCTTCGGCTGGCGCTGGGCCTTTTCCATCTATCTCATCGGCGTCCCCATCCTGGCCGCCTTCGTCCTGCTCGTCCCCGACCCACCTGCCCCAGCTCGAGAGGCGACGGACGCGTCGGGCGAGAAGGCCGGTCACGCGCTCAACGCAGAGGTCGTCGGCCTCGCGATCTTCTCGGGTCTCATCTGCATGGTGGCGAACGGCTTCGTGATCCGCGTGCCGTCCATCGTGGAGGGGCAGGTCATGGGCACCGCGGTCGAGGCGAGCCTCGTCGTCTCGGCGACGACGGTCTCGGGGACGGTTGCCGGCATCGCCTATGGCTCTCTTCATCGCCTGCTCGGCCGTCACGTCGTGACGCTTGCCTGCGTCCTCATGGTCGCGGGCACCTTCCTCTGCTACGTCGCCGACTCCGTCCTCGCCCTCGGCGTCGCGGGCGTCCTTCTCGACTTCGCCTGGCCGCTCGTCATCTCGCACGTCATGAACATGGTGCCCGAGAGGTGCGCGGACGGTGCCACAACCCTCTCCACGGCCTTCGTGGTGGCCGCCACCGCCACCACGTCCCTGTTCGCACCCACCGCCCTCAACGTGATCGGCGCGGTCATGGGCTCCGCATCTCTCGCCGCTCCCTTCGCGGCCTATGCGGTCATGACGGCCTGCCTGGGCGTCTGGTGGGTCGTGCGGCTCGGCTGACCGTCGTTCGCGCGGCGCGGGGGGCGCCCCTCGGGTATCCATGCTAAGAAGATGCGGCTTTGCGCGCCGCTGCAGGCGTGTTATGTGGTACACCTTTCCTTGTATGCGATTGAAAGGTTCTCGACTTATGTGGTTCCTGGCACCAGCGCGAACTCAGACTATCTAGGCGTCTGCCCCTTCACGGCCCGAGCGGCCATGCGGCAGGCGCCACATATCGCCCCATGACCCCGTTCGGCGGCATGCGGGCGTTTTTGTTTGGGAGCGTTCATGAGACATCACTACCCGGAGGGAAGGTATCCAGATGAAGGTTCTCTACAACGACGGACACGTGGGCGAGTGCCCTGCCGACGAGGAGCTGCACGTCATCCGTCACTCGGCTGCGCACATCATGGCCCAGGCCATCAAACGTCTCTATCCCGAGGCTGACTTCGCGTTCGGTCCGGCCACCGAGAACGGCTTCTAC
>DCZG01000083.1:2506-3868 GCA_002331575.1 Atopobium sp. UBA2090
GAGATGAAGAAGATCTGCAAGGAGAACCTCAAGTTCGAGACCTACGAGCTTCCCCGCGCCGAGGCCATCGAGCACATGCGCGAGCGTGGCGAGAAGTACAAGGTCGAGCACATCGGCGACCTCGCCGAGGACGCGCGCATCACCTTCTACAAGCAGGGCGAGTACGTCGACATGTGCGTCGGTCCGCACCTCACCTACACCAAGGCGCTCAAGGCCTTCAAGCTCACGGGCGTCTCGGGCGCCTACTGGAGGGGCGACAAGAACAACAAGATGCTCACGCGCATCAACGGCATCGCCTTCGCCTCGAAGGAGGACCTCGACAAGCACCTCGAGCTTCTCGCCGAGGCAGAGCGCCGCGACCACCGCAAGATCGGTCGCGAGATGGAGCTCTTCATGATGTCGGACGCCGGTCCGGGCTTCCCATTCTGGCTGCCCAACGGCATGATCGTCCGCAATTCGCTCATGAACTACTGGCACGACATGCAGGCGCAGTACGGCTATGACGAGGTGCAGACCCCCATTATCCTCTCGCGCTCGCTCTGGGAGACCTCTGGTCACTGGGACCACTACAAGGAGAACATGTACACGACCCAGATTGATGACGAGGACTTCGCCATCAAGCCCATGAACTGCCCGGGTGCCTGCCTCATCTACAAGTCCAAGCCCCGCTCCTANNCGACCTGCCGCTCAAGCTCGCCGAGGCCGGCCTCGACCACCGTCACGAACTCAAGGGCGCCCTCCACGGGCTCTTCCGCGTCCGCGAGTTCACCCAGGATGACGCCCACCTCTTCATCCGTCCGGACCAGATCACCGAGCAGGTCACCGACGTCGCGCACCTCATCACCGCCTACTACGCGCAGTTCGGCTTCCCCTACCGGGTCGAGCTCTCCACGCGCCCCGAGAACTCCATGGGCTCCGACGAGGACTGGGCACAGGCCGAGGAGGGCCTCAAGGAGGCGCTCGAGTCCATGGGCGTCGACTACACGCTCAACGAGGGCGATGGCGCCTTCTACGGTCCCAAGATCGACTTCCACCTACAGGACTGCCTCGGCCGCACCTGGCAGTGCGGCACCATCCAGCTCGACTTCCAACTGCCGCACAACTTCCAGCTCGAGTACACCGACGCTGACGGCACCAAGAAGCAGCCCATCATGATTCACCTCNNGTTCGAGCGCTTCATCGGCATGCTCACCGAGCAGTTCGCCGGCAAGTTCCCCACATGGCTCTCGCCCTGCCAGGTCAAGGTCCTTCCCGTCTCCGAGAAGACCCGCGACTACTCCCAGGAGGTTGCGGCCAAGCTCCGCGCCGCCGGCATTCGCGTGAAGGTCGACGACCGCGACGAGAAGATCGGCTACAAGATCC
>DCZG01000025.1 GCA_002331575.1 Atopobium sp. UBA2090
AGCTCCGCGGCGAAGCTGATCCCGGTCCACGTGGCCGGCAGCCCGTCGGAGTCGAGCACGAGCGAGTAGAAGTCCTCGAAGCCGACGTAGAACAGCGCCTGGGAGAGGTCCATGAGCAGGAGGCGGCAGAGCAGCGGGCTCCCCGCCAGGGCCCGGAGGAACCCCCTCGTCCCTCCCCAGCCCCGCGCGCCGGCGGGCGACCCGGCGGCCCCGTCGCCGTACGCGTCCCTTGGGAACCAGACGCAGGCGAGCATGGTGAGGCAGGCGGCGGCGAGGTCGACGGCGAGGCTCACGTCGAACGCGCCCGCCTGGGCGAGGAGCCCGCCGAGGAGGGCGGAGAGGCCGTACGAGGCGAAGAAGGTCGCCTGCTCGAAGGAGTTGAGTCTTACGAGACGGCTCGGCTCGACGTTCGCGAGGTAGATGGCCTCGAAGGACCCGCTGAGGCACGACACCCCGGACCCCTGGAGCACGAAGGCGAGCACCAGCCCGGGGAAGTCGCGCGCGAGGAGCAGGGCGACGTAGTAGCCGGCCATCAGGACGATGCCCAGCATGCCGACGGCCTTGTGGCCGAACCTGTCGCTTATGAGCCCGCTGGGCACCTCCAGGACGAACTTGCACCCGTGGTAGACGAGTATCCCCAGGGAGATGGTCCCGACGCTGAACCCGGCCTCGCTGAGGAAGAGCGTCAGGAAGCACATGACGGTGGTGAAGTTGGAAAGGAAGACGAAGAGCATGTACAGGGGGACGATACGACGTGTCGCGGTTCTCGTGACGTCAGTCAATGTGGGCTTCTCTCGATGTGAGGGTCAATCGTTTCAATGGGTAGACGTCAGGGTCGCGCGCCTCGCCCTGCGTCCCGCCGTGCGCGGGAGGCGAGGGGCAGCCCCTTCGTACGCTTTCACACCGGAATCGGCACGACTAGGTGGAAGACCTTTTTAAAATGCTTGCCTCACGCCGGGCTCCCTGATGAACATCCGCCCCATGAGCGAATGGTATGACCGTCCATAGCAAATAGTACTCTCGAATCGGCTCGGCAGAATGCATGACGAATGCGGAAGCTTTTCTCTGCCTGATGGGCCTGGACGCGACTTGCGCAGGACGACGCCGAGACGGGCTGCTCGCAGTCAGCAGGAACTCCGTGGCGCCCGACGCGAGGATGCTAGCGGGGAAACCTCCGCCCGCACCCGTAGCATTATTCCGTCCACCAAGCGAACCCGCCAACGGACGGCTCTCCTCAAAGAGCGTCACATGGTGGCGGTATACTCTTCTGGTTGTGAACGTGTGTCTTACTCTCGCGATTTCCCTGGAGGCCACGTTTCGTGGTGTCATCTCCGAGCCCTCGCGATCAGAGACACAGGTTCCACGGCAATTCACATCGTGTTGACGACCGCTCAAAACGAGGGAGGCGGTGTGCGTGAATCGACTGAGCAAGGCAGCCGAGAGCAAAATCATCGAGATCTGTGATCGCTACCAAGGAGAGAAGACGCCCCTGATCATGATTCTCAGCGACATCCAGCGCGAGTATGGATACGTGCCGCTGGAGGTCCAGGAGATCGTCTCGGCCAAGACGGGGATCTCGGTCGCCGAAATCTACGGCGTGGTCACGTTCTACTCGTTCTTCTCGCTGGAGCCCAAGGGCAAGTACGTCATCGGCTGCTGCCTGGGCACCGCGTGCTACGTCAAGGGCGGGCAGAGAATCATCGATCAGTTCTCTGAGATCCTGGGCATCAAGCCTGGCCAGACCACGGAGGATGGCATGTTCACACTCGATGCGCTGAGGTGCATCGGTGCCTGCGCGGCGGCTCCTGCCGTGACCATCAACGGCAAGATCTACGCACGCGTCAACGTCAAGGACATCCCCGACATCGTGGCCGAGTACCGTGAGGGGGCGATTGCCAATGTATAAGAGCCCCGACGAGCTCAAGAAGGACATCGCCGTCTACACCGAGCAACTTGACGAGAAGTTCAACGGCAAGGACGGCAAGCGCTACGTCATGCTCTGCGGCGGCACGGGCTGCATGGCCGCCAACTCCATGGGCCTCAAGGAGAAGCTCGAGGAGTACATCAACAAGTACGGCATCGCCGACAAGGTCGGTATCCGCACGGTGGGCTGCTTTGGCATGTGCTCGCAGGGGCCGTTCGTGCGCATCTTCCCCGAGAACACGCTCTACCGTCTCGTCAAGGTCGAGGACATCGAAGAGATCGTCTTCGATGACCTGCTCAACGGCAAGGTCGTCGATCGTCTCGTCTACGAGGATCCAGCCTCAGGCGAGAAGATCAGGAAGATGGAGGACATCCCCTTCTACAAGAAGCAGAAGAGGATTGCGCTCCACGGCTGTGGCGTCATCGATCCCAACAGGATCGAGGAGGCGCTCGGCTGTGGCGGCTACCAGGGCCTCATGAAGGCCCTCACGATGGATCGAGCCGACGTCATCAAGGCCGTCCTCGACTCGGGACTGCGCGGGCGCGGTGGCGGAGGATTCCCCACGGGTCGCAAGTGGCAGTTCGCCTACGACCAGAAGAGTGACGAGAAGTACGTCGTCTGCAACGGCGACGAGGGCGACCCCGGCGCGTTCATGGACAGGAGCGCGCTCGAGGACAACCCGCTCGGAGTCATCGAGGGCATGGTCATCGCCGGCTACGCCATCGGTGCCAAGAACGGCTACTTCTACATCCGCGCCGAGTATCCCCGTGCGGTCGAGCGCATCAAGCAGACCATCGCCAAGGCCGAGGAGCTCGGTCTCCTGGGCGACAACATCCTTGGTTCGGACTTCTCCTTCCACGCGCACCTGCGCCTCGGTGCCGGGGCATTCGTCTGCGGCGAGGAGACGGCCCTGCTCAACTCCATCATGGGCCTGCGCGGCATGCCGCGTTCGCGCCCTCCGTTCCCTGCCGTCTCGGGACTCTGGGGCAAGCCCACGATCGTGAACAACGTCGAGACGCTCGCTTGCGTTCCCTACATCTTCCGTGAGGGCGTGTCCGAGTTCACGAAGTACGGCACCGAGAGGAGCAAGGGCACCAAGGTGTTCTGCCTCGGCGGCAAGGTCGTCAACGTGGGCCTCGTCGAGATTCCCATGGGCACGACCCTGCGAGAGCTCATCTTCGACATCGGCGGCGGCATCCAGGACGGCAAGAAGTTCAAGGCCATCCAGACGGGCGGCCCCTCCGGCGGCTGCCTCACCGAGGACGACCTCGACACCCCCATCGACTTCGACAACATGGTCGCAGCCGGCTCGATGATGGGCTCCGGCGGCGCCATCGTCATGGACGAGGACAACTGCATGGTCGACGTCGCGAAGTTCTACATGGGCTTCATCTGCGACGAGTCGTGCGGCAAGTGCTCGCCGTGCCGCATCGGCACGAAGCGCATGCTCGAGATCCTCGAGCGCATCACGTCGGGCAAGGGGTCCATGCAAGACTTCGAGGACCTCGAGGAGATCGCAGCGGCCTGCAAGTCCAACTCGCTGTGCGCCCTCGGCCAGACCTCGGCCAACCCGATCCTCTCGACCATCGCGCACTTCAAGGACGAATACATCGCCCACATCCAGGACAAGAAGTGCCCCGCCAAGGTGTGCAAGGACCTCATCACCTACTCCATCGACCCCAACAAGTGCCGCAAGTGCTCCATGTGCTCACGTGCCTGCCCCATGGAGACGATCCATGGCGAGCCGGGCAAGACGGTCTTCGTAATCGACCAAAGCAGATGCATCAAGTGCGGGATGTGCCTCGCGTCCTGCAAGTTCGATGCCATCTCGATCAACTAGGAGGTGAGGTGACACCATGAAGATCAACATCAAGATTGAGGGCAAGGATTACCAGGTCGAGGAGGGAATGACGATTCTCGAGGCCGCCCGTGCGTGCGGCTATGAGATCCCGTCCCTGTGTTCGTTCAACCACGGCGAGTGCAGCCAGGGCTCGTGCCGCGTCTGCCTCGTCGAGGCCACCGGCGCCCGTGGGCTCGTCGCCTCGTGCGTCTATCCGGTGGCGGAGGGCATGGAGGTCAAGATCTCGAGCCCCAAGGCCGTCGCCGCGCGTCGCACGTCGGTCGAGCTGCTACTCTCGAACCATTCCCAGAACTGCCAGCAGTGCCGCAAGAACGGTCACTGCGAGCTCCTGTACGTGTCGCAGCTCACGGGTGCCCGCGAGGGCGCGTTCCAAGGAGAGAAGACCGAGTCGCACTACGATGATCTCACGCCCTCGATCGTCCGCGATTCCAGCAAGTGCATCCTCTGCGGCCGCTGCATCGAGCGCTGCAAGAACGCCCACGGCAACGGTGTGCTTGGCTTCGAGAAGCGTGGCTTCAAGACGTTCGTCGCCCCCGCCGGCAATCTCTCTCTCGACAAGTCGCCCTGCCTCATGTGCGGGCAGTGCGTGAGCGTCTGCCCCACGGGAGCGCTTCTCGTCAAGTCGGAGATCGACAAGGTCGACGCAGCCATGGTCGCGGGCAAGCATGTCATCGTCCAGACCGCTCCCGCCGTCCGCGCCGCCCTGGGTGAGGAGTTCGGCTATCCCATCGGGACCGCCGTCACTGGCAAGATGGTGGCCGCCCTCAAGCGCCTCGGCTTCGAGAAGGTCTATGACACCGACTTCGGTGCCGACCTCACCATCATGGAGGAGGCGACCGAGCTTCTCAACCGCGTCAAGGGCAACGGCGTGCTACCCATGATCACGTCCTGCTCGCCCGGCTGGGTGAACTACGCCGAGACCTACTATCCCGACCTGCTGCCGCACGTCTCCACGTGCAAGTCCCCGCACGAGATGCAGGGCGCGATCCTCAAGAGCTACTACGCCCAGCAAAAGGGCATCGATCCCGCCGACATCTTCGTGGTGTCGATCATGCCGTGCACGGCCAAGAAGTACGAGAAGGATCGCGACCAGCTCAAGAACAACGCGGGACTCCCCGACGTCGACGCCGTCCTCACGGTGACCGAGCTCGCGGAGATGATCCGCAGGAGCGGCATCCTGTTCAAGCGCCTTCCCGACGAGGAGTACGACCAGGACATCATGGGAGACTACTCGGGTGCCGGCACCATCTTCGGCGTCACGGGCGGCGTCATGGAGGCAGCACTGCGCACCGCTTACTTTGTGCTCGAGGGCAAGGAGCACGAAGGCATCAAGTTCGAGGCGGTCCGTGGCATCAAGGAGCTCAAGGAGGCGAGCGTCGAGATGGGCGGCATGACGGTCAACGTCGCCGTCACCTCGGGCATGGCCAACGCCAGCAAGCTTCTCGACGACATCCGCGCCGGCAAGAGCAAGTATCAGTTCATAGAGATCATGTGCTGCCCCGGCGGCTGCATCAACGGAGGCGGCATGCCCATCGTCCGCCACGCGTTCCTCCCCGACGAAGACATCGACATCGTCGACACCTATCGCCAGAAGCGTGCCGCGGCGCTCTACTCCGAGGACGAGCGCAACGTCGTGCGCCAGTCGCACAACAACAAGCAGATCCAGGAGCTCTATAAGAACTTCCTGGGCGAGCCCAACTCGCATCTTGCTCATGAGCTGCTCCACACGTCGTTCAAGTCGCGTGAGCCGTTCAGGGACTAGATGTAAGTTGCCAAGACGCCGTTAACGCGCAACGTCGGGAGAAGGCCCCCGCAGCCACTGTGCGGCCTGTCCCACTTGTAGTGTACGAAGAAGGAGGAGAGGGTCTCGGCCCTCTCCTCCTCGCTTGAGGAGGGTCTGGAAAAGGCCCGTTCCCGTGCCAGCGTCTGGGCTGTCCTCTCGACCTCGCCATTCTGCCAGATACCGTGCGACTTAAGTCGCCCGCCGCAAATGCGAACGAACGCTTCCCATCTCTCAACGCGCAGCATCCCTATGCACAAAATTCAAGGGGCGTTGTAGTGGCCGGCAAGCTCATGACCGGACTCATGCCCACAAGCCGACTGAACCAGAACACTGACGGTGATGTACTCCGGGAGATGATGCATTCTGGGCGGACGTGACGTCGGTCTAGGTCGGTGCGGCGGTCGATGCCGTGAGGCCCTGCGCGATGTCGGGAAGGGTCTGCTCCGTTTCCCACTTCGACGCTGATGCCCTCGTCACGCCTAGATTGCTCGCAAGGTTATCCTGCGTGAGCCCCTGGTCCTTTCGCTGCCTGGTACTATAGCGACATCGTTGGGGGGGGGAATCAGAAAGGCCTCTGTTATGCGGACCAGGACCATATACGAACATCCTCGTATGGACCGCCTTATCAACCATGCGGTCTCGTATCCACTTGCCCTTGTTATCGCCGGCGCAGGATTTGGGAAAACCACAGCCGTACGCGAATGGCTGAAGAAAGCGGACGCGCCTCACGCCTGGATAAGTCTGACCGACGGCGATTCTGAAGTATTCTGGGACAAGCTCTGCGATGCCGTGGATGCCTTGAACAGCGGCGCTGCAGATGAACTGCGAATAATCGGCCTTCCACGCAATCCCTGGGAAGCCTCGCGCATAGTGAAGATGCTGCGTGAGCACTGCACCGAACCCGTTATCGTCTGCATCGACGACTTTCACCATATCCCTGATGACAGCCCGGTGCTCGGCCTGCTCAATACGCTCCTCTTTGAGCAGATCGACAATCTCCATCTGGTCATGCTTTCACGCCGGGAGCCGGCAATACCGGTGGGTACCCTTGTCTCCAAGGAACGCTGCGCAGTCATCAGCGAAGATGAGCTGCGTTTCAATGACAGCGAAACCGCCGGCTACCTTTCGATGCGCGGGCTGCGTCTGACGAAAAGCGCCGTAGAGCAAATCAACCGCTCTTCGGGCGGATGGGTGTCGGCCATCTTCCTTATGTCCGAAGGCATACGCTCGGGCAGTTCGATAACCGAACGAAGGGATATCGAGCGATTGTTCTCCGAAAATCTGATGGTCTTGCTGTCCGAGCAGGAACGCGAGTTGCTCTACCGCCTTGCGCCGCTAGAGCCGCTGCCCGCAGAGTGTGCCGTCGAGGCCATGGGAGATAGCGGCGCCGCACGGCTGCTCGACCGCCTGGTAAAGGAAAACGCATTCGTTACCGTCGACGACCAAGCCTATTACCGCTTCCATCCCCTCCTGCGAGATTACCTGGTTCGATTCTGTCCCGAGGACGAAACCCAGCGAAACGCCTATCGTCGCGCCGGTCTGTGGTACCTTGATCAGAAGGAGCTGTCCGGCAGCTTCTCAGTTGCACTCTTTGATAAGGCCGGCCGTACGGAAGAGTTCCTCGAACGCCTGAATCATCCAGGAGTTCATCGACTCAACTACTTCGACACGGAGGCAATCTGCGCAGTCTTGGAGCGCCTGCCCGACGACGAGTGCACGATCTATCCGTTCCCCTATCTGCAGACAATCTTCTTCCTTTTGCTATCAGGCGAACCGCGCAACGTGCGCATCGCCAATGCGATGCATCGGACGATGCAGGAGTATTTCTCCTCGCACGAGCACCCCTATCGCAACCGCATACTTGGCGAGCTCATTGTCATCTCCCGCATAACCGGCTTCGGTGATGTGCCCAAGGGAATCGAACCCCTTGAGGAAGCTTCGCGTTTGCTCGGCGGCCATTATTCCGATACGTTGCGCACATCTGATCCCTTCACGTTCGGCTTGCCGATGCTGCTTGAAAGCGAGTGGATGAGAGCCGGAGAACTTGACGCAGCGGTTGACCGCTGCCAATACAACCCCTATGAGCTGGTGGCCGACGGGTTTGGAAGAGGATCGGAGCAGCTGGTGCTCGCTGAGGCTGCGTTGCTGAGGTGCCGCATGAACGAAGCGCGCATCAGGGCGGTGTAGGCCGATGAGGAGGCAGAGCAGGCCGATCAGTGGTTCGTCATGGCCAGTGCTCAGTTCGTGCTTATGCGCATAGCCCTGTATACGGGCAACCACGAAGAGGCGGTTGCCCAGTTGTCCGCTTTGCGATCTCTTGTGCTCAACGCCGAGCGCGTGCAGAACCTACGACCCACAACAGTGCCAATGCCACGCGAAACGGTTCCCTCTCCGAATGCTTCCTGAACACCTCCCTGCTACGAGAAAACGACATCCCCCTGGATTTCCGCGACGGCACCCACAAGACTATGATGGTTGGTTTGGGAATACCCGAAGTATTCTGCGCAAGAGCCATGCTCGTAATCGGCAATGCATCGGGGGCCGAGCGCCTTTGCAAACGAATCGATCACCTGCCCGCCGTCTGCCAAGAGGCGCGCATTACCAGATTGATTATCGAAGCACTTGCACGCGAGCGTCTGTACGGCAAGGGCACGGGCGTCTCTTTGATGCGAGAAGCGCTCGAGAAAGCACAGCCGGACGGAGTACTGCTTCCCTTTGCGGAAACCCTCGACGTGCGAACTTTACTTCGCGTCAAAGGTATCGTCGGTGATGCAGGAGAGACATTCCTATCGCAGGTACGGCAGGCATGCGATGTCTATGCACAAACATCATACAGGCAGTCCCAATCCTCGTCGGCAGTGCTGTCCCAACGCGAATTGGAGATACTGCGCCTGGCCGCCCGCGGCATGACGCGTGCGCAGATAGCCAACGANNGCCTGCATCAAGGAAGACACCGTGAAAAAGCACCTGTCCGCTGCCTATCGCAAGCTCGGCGCCTCGAACCGCACCGAGGCCCTCAGGACCGCCCGCATCGAAGGTCTGCAGTAAGCACGGCACAGAGCGTCATGGCACCCGTTCGGGGAATGGAATCTCGATTTTACCCTGTCACCATAGAATGCTGAGAAGCTATAGCCCCATTTGGTGAAGGGTGGACGATTGTCATGAAGCCGATATTTGAAAAAGCACTGGCGCTCGCGCTCTGCGTGAGCATGACGATGGCGCTCTCCAGCTGGTCGGGCATTGCGACAGCCGAAACCCAGAATGCTGCAGAGGAGGCTGCTTCTGCCGGAGCATCAGCCAACACCCAGATGCAGACCGCAGACGTTCCATCCGAAAGCGATACTGATGGAGCCGGGACGGCCGCAGCGCCAACTACACTCACACCAACTGCGGCGGAAGCGCTCACGCCCGCCTCGGACAAAGACCTCACCGTCACCGTCGACGGGGTCGATATCAGCACCTGCCAACTCCCCGACCTGCTCGTGGGCTACACGGATCCGCATAGAGCCTATGTCAGCATAAGAAACAATGATCCGTGGTACGATTCAGGCACGTTAAATTGCTATTTCACCAGCGACGATTCAGAAGCATTCATCCCACAGCAGATAGATATCCAAGGTATCGCTCCATCGAAGGCGGAGGGATTCTATGTCAGCGCCGTAACAGGGCTGGCGCGCGGCAGCTACGACAGCTGGCTCATACTATTGCCAGGCGTTCTCCATGATATCGAGTTCCGTGTCAACGTCTGGGATATCCTTCCAACGCCGAGCAACCTTTCATGGGAAGCCTCCTATCCTACACACGCCCAGTGGAACGTCGCGGAAGGTGGCAGCGGAGCCACGCTGCAGCTGTTCAAAGACGGCACGGCAGATGCGAACAAGGTCGGCGACCCGGTGACCGTCGGCACCGGCGTTCAGTCTTATGACTTCTCGGCACTCATGGGCCAATACGGTTCGGGCACCTACTATTTCAAGGCCCTGGGGCTCGGCTCAGAAGATAATCTCTACAGGGACAGTGCCTGGTCAGAGGCAAGTGCCGGGACGAACTACCTGACCGACCTGCATACCGCAAACAACGAATACACCGTCTCGGGCGACCATACCGGCTGGATTCCGACGGATATGTCCGTTGTCAACAGCGGCAAGGCCGCGAGCGGGCAGGTAAACCTGACCATTTCCGGAACCGACGCCTCCGTCTTCACGCTCGACTCGGCCTCGATCGCAAACATCGCCGCTGGCGGCAACTGGGCCGTCAAGATCGGAGTCAAGGAGGGCACATTGCCTGGAACGTATCAGGCAAAGCTCACCGTATCGAGCGAGGGCTGCAACGATTGGGTCGTGGACCTGACCGCCCATATGGACAGGCTCGAGGTATCCCCCGATTCGCTTTCATGGACGCTGGCGAAGAACTTCGACCCGAGCATGGCAAGCAAGGTCGCGACGGTCTACAACAACGCGGGCTCTGCCTCCGGCACCATCACGGCCGCGCTTTCCGGAGACGATGCAAGCAGCTTCACGCTGGACACGACTTCCCTCAGGACCATCGCTGCCGGAAGCTCCGGGGTTTTCTCGGTGACGCCCGCCGCAGGGCTTACCGTGGGCACGCACACGGCGACGCTCACCATCTATGAAAACGGCACCAAGCTCAAGGAAGTCCCGCTGTCCGCAACCATAGGGGACTACCTGCAGCCCGGCACACCAGAGAACCTTGCCTGGAGCACCACCTCGCCCGGCCTGTTGTCATG
>DCZG01000061.1:0-17086 GCA_002331575.1 Atopobium sp. UBA2090
GGCAAGGTCAACCCCACGCAGTGCGAGGCCGTGACGATGGTGGCCGTGCAGGTCATGGGCAACGACGCCACGATCGGCTTCGCGGCGAGCCAGGGCAACTTCGAACTCAACGTCTTCATGCCGGTCATCGCCTATGACTACCTGCAGTCCGTTCGCCTGCTCGCCGACTCGATCCGGTCGTTCGACGAGCGCTGCGCGAGCGGTATCACGGCCAACCGCGAGAGGATGGCCCACAACCTGCATGACTCGCTCATGCTCGTGACCTGCCTCAACCCCTCGATCGGCTACGAGAACGCGGCAAAGGTCGCCCACAAGGCCTTCGACGAGGGGACGAGCCTGCGTGACGCGTGCGTGTCGCTCGGCTTCCTCACGCCCGAGAGGTTCGACGAGGTGTTCAAGCCGGAAGAGATGGTATAGCGTGACGGGGGTCACCCCATCACTACTTCGAGGAGCTGGAGAGGTCACCATGGATCAGAGCATCGAGACGCGTTGCGTGCAGGCGGGATACAGGCCGGGAGACGGTGAGCCGCGCCAGGTGCCCATCGTCCAGTCGACGACCTTCAGGTACGAGACCTCCGATCACATGGGCCAGCTCTTCGACCTCGAGGCCTCGGGCTACTTCTACACGCGTCTGCAGAACCCGACGAACGATGCCGTAGCGGCGAAGATCGCCTCGCTCGAGGGCGGCACCGCGGGCATGCTCACGAGCTCCGGCCAGGCGGCGAACTTCTTCTCGGTGTTCAACATCTGCGAGTCGGGCGGTCACGTGGTGGCATCGTCGACCATCTACGGCGGCACGTTCAACCTCCTTGCCCACACGCTGCGCAAGATGGGCATCGAGACCACGTTCGTCTCGCCCTTCTGCACTCCCGAGGAGCTCGACGCCGCCTTCCGTCCCAACACGAAGTGCGTCTTCGGCGAGACCATCGCCAACCCCGCGCTCACGGTCCTCGACATCGATAAGTTCGCCACCGCCGCACATGCGCACGGAGTGCCCCTCATCGTCGACAACACCTTCCCCACGCCCGTCAACTGCCGGCCGATCGAGTGGGGTGCCGACATCGTGACGCACTCCACCACCAAGTATATGGACGGGCACGGCGTCGCCGTGGGAGGAGCAATCGTCGACTCCGGAAAGTTCGACTGGATGACCCATGCCGAGAAGTTCCCCGGCCTCACCACCCCTGACGAGTCGTATCACGGCATCGTCTACGCCGAGAAGTTCGGTCAGGCGGGCGCCTTCATCACCAAGGCGACGTCGCAGCTCATGCGCGACTTCGGGTCCATCCAGAGTCCGCAGAACGCCTTCTACCTCAACCTTGGCCTCGAGAGCCTTCACGTGCGCATGCCCCAGCACTGCAAGAACGGCATGGCACTTGCCGAGTATCTGAGCTCGAACCCCAGGATCGCGACCGTCCGCTACCCGAGTCTGCCTGGTGACGAGTCGTACGAGCTGGCCTGCAAGTACCTCCCCAACGGCAGCTGCGGCGTTGTGAGCTTCGAGGTCGCCGGAGGACGAGCGGCCGCGGAGAAGTTCATGTCGGCTCTCAAGATCGCCGCCATCGAGACGCACGTCGCCGACGCTCGGACGTGCTGCCTGCATCCCGCATCATCGACGCATCGTCAGATGACTGACGAGGAGCTGATGGCGGCGGGCATCAGTCCGAGCATGGTGAGGCTCTCCTGCGGTCTCGAGGGGACCGATGACCTCATCGCCGACGTCGACCAGGCGCTGGCGACCATCTAGACATGTGGCACATGGTGCGGATGGCGTCTGTCCTCTCGGGCGGGCGTCGTCCGTCTCTCTCGACGCCGATTGCGAGATAGCTCGGAAACGGGCAACACTTGTCGTGGTTAGCAAAACCGTTGATTCCAAGAGTGTGGCATTATCATGCAAATGCACCGTCGGGTTCACGTATGTCCGCCAGAACGCCCACGCTTACCGAACGGTGCAAGAACTGCGAGAGAACGATTTGTTTTTCTGCCTAACATTGTGTTTGGTCATGTGGCTTCGACGGGGCATCTCCCCGCCGTCCCGAGAAGGAGAGGACAAATGGCTAGGCTTCACGTGATGGAGCGTAGCGAGGCTCAGGCCGTCATGGACGGCCTGCACGAGGCGCTAGGCAAGCGTCTCGCGGTGAGCTCGCTCGCCCCGTGCCCGGTGGAGTTCACTGCCGCCTACGTCGCGATGTGTGCGACGCAGAGCTGCGGCAAGTGCACTCCCTGTCGAGTGGGTTTGAGGAACCTCCAGGACCTGCTCGACGACGTGCTCGAGAACCGTGCCGACGAGCACACGCTCGATCTCATCGAGAAGACCGCGCGCTCGATCTACCTCTCGGCAGACTGCGCCATCGGCTATGAGGCGGGCGAGATGGCCCTCACGGCCATTCGCGGCTTCCGCGATGACTTCGAGCACCACATCCAGAAGCACGCCTGCGGCTTCTCGCAGAGCCAGCTCGTCCCCTGCGTCGCCGGCTGCCCGGCGGGCGTGGACATCCCTGGCTACATCGCGCTCATCGAGGCCGGCCGCTATACCGACGCCGTCCGTCTCATCCGCAAGGACAACCCGCTGCCCGTGGTCTGCGGCCTCGTGTGCGAGCATCCCTGCGAGATGCACTGCCGCCGCGGCATGGTCGACGACCCCATGAACATCCGTGGCCTCAAGCGCTATGCCACCGAGCACATGGAGAGCGACTACACCCCCAACAAGGCCAAGCCCACCGGCAAGAAGGTCGCCGTCATCGGCGGAGGTCCCGCCGGTCTCTCCGCGGCGTACTACCTCGCCCTCATGGGCCACGAGCCCACGATCTTCGAGCAGCGCGAGAAGCTCGGCGGCATGGTCCGCTACGGCATCCCCTCCTACCGTCTGCCTCGTGAGCGCCTCGACGAGGAGATCCAGTGGCTTCTCGACTGCGGCATCAAGGTCAAGACCGGCGTCTCCGTCGGAGGAGAGGACCTTGAGCAGATCCGCAAGGACTATGACGCCGTCTACATGGCGATTGGCGCCCACAAGGACCGCAAGCTCGGCCTTCCCGGTGAGGACCATCCTGACGTCCACTCGGCGGTCGAGATGCTCCGCGAGATCGGCGATGGCATCTATCCCGACTTCACCGGCAAGAAGGTGGCAGTCATCGGCGGCGGCAACGTCGCCATGGACGTCGCCCGCTCCGCCATTCGCTGCCACGCCTCCCGTGTCACGGTCATCTATCGTAGGCGTATCGATGACATGACCGCCCAGGACGAGGAGATCGTCGGCGCCCAGGCCGAGGGCTGCGAGATTCTGCAGCTCGCCGCGCCCATCTCGATCGAGACTCGCGAGAGCGGCGTGCTCAGGGGCGTGCGCGTCCATCGCCAGATCATCGGCGGGCTCAAGCGTGGTCGTCCCGCTCCGCGAGACGCTGAGGGCGAGACGATGATCGTCCACGGTGACGTCGTCATCGTCGCCATCGGCCAGGCCATCGACTCCGAGCCCTTCGAGAAGCTCGGCATGGCAACCAAGCGCGGCCAGATCGTGACCGAGTCCGACGGCTCCGTGCCCGGCTTCGACGGGGTCTTCTGCGGCGGCGACTGCCAGACCGGTCCCGCGACGGTCATCCGCGCCATCAACGCCGGCAAGGTCGCGGCTGCCAACATCGACCACTACCTTGGGTTCGACCACAAGATCGAGCTTGACGTCGAGATTCCCACGGTCCAGTTCAAGGGCAAGATCTCCTGCGCTCGCTGCGAGACGACCATGCGCCGTTCGGACCAGCGCATCAAGGATTTCCAGAACATCGAGAACGGGCTCACCGACGAGGAAGCGCAGCAGGAAGCCTCTCGGTGCCTCCGCTGTGATCACTTTGGCTTCGGCGCTTTCCGTGGAGGGAGGATCGAGCAATGGTAAACGTCACTATCGACGGTCGTACCGTCAGCGTTCCCGAGCACACCTCGATTCTCGATGCGGCCGCCAGGGCCAACATCAAGATTCCGACGCTCTGCTATCTCAAGGACCTCAACGAAATCGGCGCCTGCCGTGCCTGCGTCGTTGAGATCGAGGGCATCGACCAGCTCGTCGCCGCCTGCAACAACTCGGTGCTCGACGGCATGGTCGTCCGCACAAACAGCCCCAAGGTCCGTCTCGCGCGGAAGATCAACGTGGAGCTCCTGCTCTCGCGTCACGACTCGGAGTGCACGAGCTGCGTCCGTTCTGGCAACTGCTCGCTGCAGACCATTGCCAACGACCTCGGCATATCGACCCTGCCCTACGAGAAGCACCTGCCCCATCAATCCTGGAACCAGAACTATCCGCTCATCCGCAACAACGACAAGTGCATCAACTGTCTGCGCTGCATCCAGGTGTGCGAGAAGGTCCAGGCCACGGGCGTGTGGGACCTCACCAACCGCTCGAGCCACACGTGCGTGGGCGTGAAGGGCGGCATTCCCATCAATGAGTCCAGCTGTGCCCTCTGCGGCCAGTGCATCACCCACTGCCCGACGGGCGCCCTTCGCGAGCGTGATGACACCGAGCGCGTCTTCGACGCTCTCGCCGACCCTGACAAGATCGTCGTCGTGCAGGTTGCTCCCGCCGTGCGTGCTGCTTGGGGCGAGCCCTTCGGCCTCTCGCGCGAAAAGGCGACGGTCAACCGTCTCGTCGCTGCTCTGCGCGTGCTCGGCTTCGACTACATCTTCGACACGGACTTCTCCGCTGACCTCACCATCATGGAGGAGGGCAGCGAGCTTCTGGCGCGCCTCAAGAACCCCGAGGGCAAGAAGTTCCCGATGTTCACCTCGTGCTGCCCTGGCTGGGTCCGCTACTGCAAGTCGCACCACGCCGGCTTCGTGGATCAGCTCTCCACCTCGAAGAGCCCTGGCCAGATGTTCGGCGCCATCGCCAAGAGCTACTACGCCGAGCTCCTCGGCGTCGACCCGCACCGCATCTACTGCGTCGAGATCATGCCGTGTCTCGCCAAGAAGTCCGAGGTGGCCATCCCGGCCATGAACGACGCCTGCGGCGATCCCGATGTTGACGTCGCGCTCACGACGCGCGAGGTTGACCGCATGATTCGCGCCGCGCACGTGGACGTCGTCTCCCTCGAGGAGGAGGCCTTCGACGCGCCTCTCGGTACCGCGACTGGTGCAGGCGTGATCTTCGGCGCCACGGGAGGCGTCATGGAGGCCGCTCTCAGGAGCGCCTACTTCCTCGCAACGGGCACCAACTGCGACGCCGACGCCTTCAAGGCAGTTCGTGGACTCGACGGTTGGAAGGAGGCCACCTTCGACCTCGCGGGGACCCCGCTGCGCGTGGCCGTCGCTTCAGGTCTCGCAAACGCCAACCGTCTTCTCACCGCGCTCGAGAACGGCGAGGTCGAGTACGACTTCGTCGAGGTTATGGCCTGCCCCGGCGGCTGCTCGGGCGGCGGTGGCCAGCCCATCCACGACGGCGAGGAGCTCGCCGGCGTGCGCGGAGAGGTCCTCTGGGGACTCGATCGCGTTTCCGAGCTGCGCCGCAGCCACGAGAACCCGTCCATCCAGGCGTGCTACAAGGACTACCTGGGCGAACCGCTCTCCGAGCGTGCCGAGCACCTGCTGCACACCGATCATCACGCATGGTCGATGCCCGGCGAGGAGTAGGCAAGATACGACCTACGCATGACGAGGACCCCGACGGCCGCGTGGCTGCCGGGGTCCTCTTTCGTGCGGGAATGAAAGTGCGCCGTCGAGCTACTCCTCGATCTCGAGGAGCTCGATGTTGAAGTTGAGCGCCTGTCCAGCGAGCTCGTGGTTGAGGTCAAAGGTGACCGTCTCGTCGCTCATGTCGGTGATCGTAGCGGGGAAGGGGTGCCCGGCGGGGTCGGAGAGCACGACCTTGTCGCCGACGCTGAACTGCTCGATGCCCTTCATGGCGTTGAGGGGGATGGTCTTCACCATGTCGGGGTCCTTCTCGCCATAGGCGTCCTTGGCCTCGATGTGAACGTCACGGACCTCGCCGATCTCCATCGTGGACACCGCGGTGTCAAAGCCCGGGATCATCTGGCCCGCCATGCACGTGAAACCCAGCGGCTCGTTGCGGTCGCGGGAGGAGTCGAACTGGGTGCCGTCGTCGAGCGTGCCCACGTAGTGGACCTTGACCTTCTTGCCTGCGTTGTTGCTCATCTGAGCTCCTGTCTGGCTGTATGTTCGGACCTGCATATCGTACCCTGTGGAGTGGCATACTAGAGGAGCAACGTCGCAACTCAGGGGAAGTCATGGAAAACGGCCACTTCATAGGGGTGTTCGATTCGGGTGTGGGCGGCATTTCGGTGCTTCGCCACCTCGTGTCCGTGCTTCCGCACGAGAGTTTCCGCTTCTTCGGGGACTCCGCCAACGCTCCCTATGGCGACAAGTCCCGTCTGGAGATCCGCGCCCTCTCGGAGCGAATCGTGGACGACTTCCTCTCGCAGGGCGCGAAGGCCATCGTGATTGCCTGCAACACGGCCACGTCCGCCTCGGCATCCTACCTTCGCGAGAAGTATGCGGACGTGCCCATCGTCGGCGTCGAGCCCGCGCTCAAGCCCGCGACGCTCCTTCCGAGGCATGACCACATACTCGTGATGGCCACCGCGGCGACGCTCAGGCTCGAGAAGTTCCATCAGCTCGAGGACGAATGGGCCGCGGACTCCGAGGTCATCACGGTGCCCTGTGTCGGTCTCGTCGAGCTCATCGAGAAAGGCGACCTCGACTCGCCCGAGATTCATGACCTCCTGGAGAGCCTCCTCGGCCGGTATCGCGGCAAGGTGGACTCGGTGGTGCTCGGTTGCACCCACTACCCCTTCATCCGCAGGCAGATCGCGGACGTCGTGGGCGACGTGCCGCTGCTCGACGGGGGAGAGGGGACCGCCCACCAGCTGCGTCGCCTGCTCGCCGAGCACGACCTTCTCGCCGGCGACGAGGCCTGCGGCGGCGTGGAGTTCTCCTCGAGCCTCGATGTCCCAGGCGAGCTGGACCTCTACCGACGGCTCTTCTCGCTGTAGGCTAGGCCACCAGCCAGCGGTACTTCTCGACGCTGTACAGATGAACAAAGGGAATCATGATCGGCACGGTGCTCACGTACCGCCGATACTCAGGGTCGTTTCCGTAGGTTTTGTTCTGGCGAATCTCGAGGCGCCGTGCCCCGCTGAACATCACGAAGATGATGCCAAGGTAGCCGACCAGCGCGACCAGCCACTGCACCAGTCCGTGGAGTGCGCCGAAGCCAGTCACGAACACGCCCGTCCAGAAGAGCAGCTCTCCCAGGTAATTGGGACACCTGACGAAGCCGAACAGACCCGTGCGGACGAACTGTCTGGGATTCGCTCGCTTGGCGCGCTGCTTCTGCAGATCGGCGGTGGACTCGACCACAAGGCCGACCACCATGACGAGGGCCCCGATGATGACGGAGACGTTCGCGCCATACCCGTCAGAGAGGCGGAAGAAGACGGGCGACACCTCGCAGGCGTAGAGGATGGAGGCGCCTGCCCAGATTCCGCACTTCGCGCCGAGCGACATCTCGGACCCGTCCTTGATCTCGCCTTTCATTCTCTTACCGTAGGAGCTCGTCCTCAGCTCCCGATACGTGAGGTAGCCGCCAAGTCGGATGCCATAGATCACGAGCAGGGCGCAGATCAGCGTCGTGCCGGCGTCGAGCTGTTCTCGGAACATGACGAGAAGCACGACGCCCAGGAGCGCGATGGCAAAGCCGTAGCCGATCGATATGAACCAGACGTACTTCTTGAAGCCGATCGAGCTTGCAGCGAGCGCGACGAGCAGGACGACCAGAAATCGCAGCATGAACCCATCCCCGTTCTGCAGACGAGCCTTATGAGCTCCCAGTATAGACAGAAGGACAGGGCCCGAAGCTCTCGGCGGGGTCCCTGGCTGGAGCTGCCGCGTGCGTCGTTGCTTTCAGGCGGATCTTGTGGTGTTCCGTTCATTTCTCGGCTTCCGAGGAGCTCCGAAGTGAACGGAACACCACAAGATCCGCCTGAAAGCATCCGATGAGTCCGCCGAACATTGTCATCTTGCGAATGGAGGACCTCGAATCTGGGAATGAGTCGCTCACCCAGACGACAAAGGAGGAGGCATGGCGAGAAGATCTTGGACTGAGGCGCAGCTGTTGCTTGAGGAGGCGGAGAAGTGCGGTGTCTGTCTTGTTTCCACATCCGAGGTGATGAATCAGCGTCTGCGCAGACTCGTTCGTAGTGGTGAAGCTCTTTCGCCGCTTCCTGGCATGTTCATCAGATGTCAAACCTGGAATGATATGCACCCTGACGCCCGTGACCTGTTCAAGGTCAGGACTCTTGCTGCGCAACATCCCAATTGGGTCTTCTGCAGACAATCCGCCGCATTGGTTCACGGGTTGTGGATTCCCTGGAAGGCATGCGGAGATATCCACGTCATGACTTCAGTCGAATCGAATTGCCAGAACGCCTCCGGTATCACGCGGCACCACGTGGGTACTTTGAGGAGCGTCATCGTGGAAGGCGTGCGCGTTACCACGCTCGACCGCACGGCCTTCGACTGCCTCCGAAGCCTGTCGTTCGAAGCTGGTCTGGGTGTGGCGGACTCTTGGCTGCGCATGGCTGGAGGAACGCGAGGGGACCTGCTGAACCTGGTCGAGAGGATGGGAGCGTCGTGTCCCGGAGTGCGACAGGCCTGGGAGACGGCGTCATTTTCCGATGGCCGCTCTGAGAACGGCGGCGAGTCGTATGCCCGCGCGGTGATGATCGGCCTCGGCTTTGAAGCGCCCGAGCTGCAGGTGGAGGTCCGTGATCCCATCGATTCCCAGCACGTCTTTCGTCCCGATTACAAGTGGAGCCTTCGGGACGGCTCCATCGTCTATGGCGAGCTCGACGGATTGGACAAGTACTCTGATCCCGAAATGACGAAGGGTCTCACACCCGAGCAGGTGAGGCAGAACGAGCGCATACGAGAGTCCCGAATCGCACTGCCCGGCTGTTCAGTCGTTCGCTTCTCCATGCGAGACGTGCGCGACCCTGGGCGTCTTGCCGCGATTCTCTCGCTGTATCACGTGCCGCAGCGGGCTTCGGGGGCGAGAAGGTCGAGGATCGTGACGCGGCATGTTCGCGACAGCACCTATCAAGTCGAGGAGCGGATCTTCGACAGGCGTTGATTCACGCTTTCAGGCAGATCTTGTGCCGTTCCGTTCATTTCTCGGCTTCCGAGGGGCTTCGAAGTGAACGGAACGGCACAAGATCTGCCTGAAAGGCGGCGGCCGACGGGGAGGATGACGAGTCGTCGACACAAAACAGGCGCCACCGCGGTGGGTGGCGCCATGTCAATGAAGCTCTTCTGGGGTCTCAGGGGGCAGGCTAGATCAGGCCGTCCTTCTTGTCGGCGTTCTCCGCCTTCTCGGCAGCGGCCTTCTCGTCGGCCATGCGGATGGCGACACGGCGAATCTTGCCGTTGACGGTCTTGGGGAGCTCATCAACGTAGTCGACGATGCGCGGGTACTTGTAGGGTGCCGTCTCGCGCTTGACATAGGTCTGGAGCTCCTTCGTGAGCTCGGGCGTGGCATCGAATCCCGGGGCGAGAACGACTGTCGCCTTGACGGCCTTGCCACGGACGGGGTCGGGCACGCCGGTGACGGCGCACTCACGCACGGCAGGGTGGGTGAGAAGGACGGACTCGATCTCGGTGGGCCCGATGCGATAGCCGGAGGACTTGATCACGTCGTCGTTGCGACCGACGTACCAGACGTACTCGTCCTCGTCCTTCCAGGCCGTGTCACCCGTGTGGTACCAGCCGTCGCAGATGGCCTCGTCGGTCTTCTCGGGGTTGCGGTAGTACTCCATCATGACACCTTCGGGCGGGTTGTCCCGGTCGTAGCGGATGCAGATCTCGCCCGTCTCGCCGTAGTCGCACTCGGAGCCGTCATCGTGGAGGATGGCCATCTCGTACAGCGGCACGAACTTGCCCATCGAACCGGGGCGCGGCGTGGAGTTGTTGAGGTTGGCGATGGTGAGTGGCGTCTCGGTCTGGCCAAAGCCCTCGTAGATCGTGAGGCCCGTCTTCTGCTTCCAGAACTCAAAGAGATCAGGGTTGAGCGCCTCGCCGGCGGTGGTGCAGTAGCGCAGCGGCGTGAGGTCGTGGGAGTCGATGTCCGCCTGCTTCATGAGGCGGTACATCGTGGGCGGACAGCAGAGCGTCGTGACGTTCCACTTGGCGATGAGGTCGAGAATCTCGTCGGCATGGAAGCGGTCGAAGTCATACGTGAGGACGCAGGTCTCCATGGTCCACTGGCCATAGAACTTGCCCCACACGGCCTTGCCCCAGCCAGTGTCGGCGATGGTGAAGTGCGTGCCGCCGTCTGCCACGGTGTTGTGCCAAAGCTTGGCGGTGACGGTGTGCGCGAGCGCGTAGGTGCCGTTGTGGAGGACCATCTTCGGCTCGCCCGAGGTGCCGGACGAGAAGTACATGATCATTGGGTCATGCACCTTGGTCGGGACGCGGCTCCAAAACTCGCGTGCTCCGCAGACGCCCGAGTTGAAGTCGATCCAGCCCTCGCGTTCGCAGGTGAGCTCGCAGACGTGCTCGGGACCAGAGAGCCAGACATCGCGCGTGCTCGTGCCCTCGCGGCCCTCGTCGGAGAGTCCCGCGCCACCCCCGTTCACGATGATCTTCCTCTTGAGCTCGGGGCAGTCGGGCGCGACCGCGTCGCAGACGTCGGCGACCGTGCCGGCGTTGGTGCAAACTATCGTGGAGATCGAGGCCGCCGTGAGACGATACTCGAGGTCGTGCTCGCGGAGCATGAAGGTCGCCGGGACGAGAACCGCCCCGATCTTGTGGAGCGCAAGCGCGGTGAACCAGAACTGGTAGTGGCGGCGCAGGATCACGAGCACCATGTCGCCCTTGCGAACGCCCTGGTCGGCGAGGAAGTTCGCGGTCTTGTCGGACCAGTACTTCATGTCGCCGAAGGAGAATACGTGCTCCTCGCCCTCGGGGTTGCACCACTTCATGGCGGGTCGGTCGGGCTCGGTCTCGGCGATGTCGTCGACGACGTCGTACGCCCAATTGAACTCCTCGGGATAGTGCAGGGAGATGTGGCAGACCTCGCCGTTCTGGTCGCGTGACTCGGACAGGTAGTTCTCNNTTCGCTCAGGTATCGCATGGTATTCGTCCTTTTCGGGGGAGAGACGTCTGACAGACGCAATCACAGGCGCCACGTCGGAAGACATGGCGGCAGGGGACTGGTTTGAGGCACCGTCCGCAGGGCAGACGATGCCTAGATAATCTCTCCGCCCTCAGGAAGCACGACTGCGAGTATGTGTGCGTCCGCTCCGTCGATGGCGATGATGCCATGACCGCGACCGGAGTCGTAGAGCAGCGTGTCCCCGGGACCGACGTCCTCGATGTGATCCTCGAAGGCAAAGCGAAGGTGCCCGTCGAGGATGTAGTCGAGCTCCTGGCCACGGTGGTAGCTCAGGTGAATGGGCGCGTTCTGGCTCTCGGGCTGGTAGGGGACCGTGACATAGAACGGCTCGCAGAGACGGCCCTTGAAGTAGGGCGCCTTGTGGAGGTACTCGAAGTCGGACCGACGATTGATGGGAAGACCCTCGTCGGGATGCGTGATGGAGTACCACTTGATGTGAGGGCTCTCGCCGGTCAGGAGCTCGGTGATGTCCACGCCGAGCTTGTGCGCGCACTTGTAGAGGAACGTGAAGGTGAGGTCCATCTCGCCCGACTCGCGGGCGGCGTACTCCTTCGCGGAGCGGCCGGTTGCCTGTGCCATGTCCTCGATCGTAAGGTCGTTGTCCTCGCGCAGAGACCTAATTCGGTTGGCGATCTCCTGACGACGCTCTACCTCAGATTCCTTATCCATGCGCGCGGTCACCTTCCTTCGATGCTCGATTGGGTGCTACCACGTTCATTTATAGCACCATCAGGATTTTGCCCATCGTAAAAGGAGACTCTTTTTCGTCTGGCAACATTTCTCGACGTCTCCTCCTCACGGGAGAATCCCGTCTGGTCGAAAAAGACGCGGGGCCGCCAGGTGGCGGTCCCGCGCATGAGGTCCTTCGGACGGACGTCCGCAAGTCTACAGGTCGATGCCGATCTGCAGGGCGCGACGGTTAGGCTCGAGGAGGTTGCGGTGCTTGGCGGGAACGCACTTCTCCAGCGCGGCGTCGAGGACGCCACGGTCGCAGAAGCGGGTCTCCTTCCAGAGCTTGCCGAGGCAGATGACGTTGGCAAGACCCTTGAGGCCGTTGTCCTCGGCCATCTGCGTGGCGGGAATCTCGAAGCGGGCGACGCCCTCGGAGGAGTGCACCTCGGACGCGTTCATGGCGAGCGTCGTGTCGACCACGATGACGCCGCCGGGAACCACGGCCTCGGCGAACTTCTCGAGCGACGGCTGGTTCATGGCGATGAGGGCCGTGGGCTTGGTGATGAACGGCGTGCCGATGGCGTCGTCGGACAGAGAGACGTTGCAGTTGGCGGTGCCGCCGCGCATCTCGGGGCCGTAGCTCGGCATCCATGACACGTTGCGTCCGTCGATGAGGCCTGCGTTGGCCATGACCTTGCCGGCGAAGAGGACTCCCTGGCCGCCGAAGCCGGCCAGCACGCAGAGCATCTCGCGGGTCTTGATGGAGGTCTCGTCAGCCATGCTAGTCCTCCCTCTTCTGCTGGGCGATGGGGCACTCGGCCGCACGGGCGAGTGCCGCCTCGGCCGCGTTGGCGTAACCGTCGGCCACGACGTCCTTGTAGACGCCGAGCGGGTAGTAGGGGAGCATGTTCTCGCGGAGCCAGTCGAAGGCGCCCTGCGGCGTCATGCCCCAGTTGGTCGGGCAGGTGGAGACGACTTCGACGAAGGAGTAGCCCACGCCGTCGACCTGGTTCTGGAAGGCCCGCTTGATGGCCTTCTTCGCGTTGCGGATGTGAGCGGTGCTGTCGCAGGCGACGCGCTCGATATAGGCGGGGCCGTCGAGCGTGGCGAGAAGCTCGCACATGCGCACGGGGTAGCCGACCTTGGCGACGTCACGGCCGTACGGGGAGGTCTGCGTGACCTGGTTCGGGAGCGACGTGGGTGCCATCTGGCCACCGGTCATGCCGTAGATGGCGTTGTTGATGAAGATGACCGTGATGTGCTCGCCACGCGTCGCGGCGTGCACGGTCTCGGCGGTGCCGATCGAGGCGAGGTCGCCGTCGCCCTGGTAGGCGAAGACGCACTTCTCGGGATGGACGCGCTTGACGCCCGTCGCGACTGCGGGAGCGCGGCCGTGGGAGGCCTCGATCATGTCGCAGTTGAAGAAGTCGTAGTTCATGACCGAGCAGCCCACCGGGGCGATGCCCACGGTCTTGCCCTCGATGCCGAGCTCATCGATCGCCTCGGCGACGAGCCTGTGCACGATGCCGTGCGTGCAGCCGGGGCAGAAGTTGAACACGTTGTCGGCGAGGGAGTGCGGACGGCAGTTGAGGATGGTCTCACCCTCGTGCACGTCGATGCGGTCCCGCTGGTAGCTGGGAAGCGTCTTGGCCTCTGCCATGCTACTCACCGTCCTTTCCGAGCTTCGAAGAGAGCCCCTCGATCTGCTCGAGGACCTCCTCGGGCGTGGGGAGAACGCCGCCGGTGCGTCCGTAGAACGAGACCGGCACGCGGCCGTCGGAGGCGAGGCGAACGTCCTGGACCATCTGGCCCATGTTGAGCTCGACGGAGAGGAACGCCTTGCAGCCGTTGGCGACGACCTGGTCGACGGCCTTGGTCGGGAACGGCCACAGGGTGATCGGGCGCAGGAGGCCGGCCTTGATGCCCTCGTCGCGCGCGGCGCGGACGGCCGTGCGGGCGATGCGCGAGGCGGCACCGAAGGCGACGAGCACGATTTCGGCGTCGTCGCACATCATGAGCTCCTGGCGCTGCTCGGTGGCGATGATGGTGTCATAGCGGGCGAAGCGCTCGCGGTTTGTGTCCTCGAGCTTCTGCGGCGTGAGGTAGAGGGAGTTGACGACGTTGTGCTCGCGCTCCATGTGCGTGCCGGTCGTCGCCCAGGGCTTCGCGGGAAGCTCGGAGAGGTCGCGTGCGGGCGGCAGCGTGACGGGCTCCATCATCTGGCCTATCATGCCGTCGGCGAGGATCATCGCAGGCGTGCGGTAGGTGTCCGCGAGGTCGAAGGCCAGATAGACGAGGTCAGCCATCTCCTGGACGGTGCTGGGGGCGAGGACGGGCATGAAGAAGTCGCCGTGGCCGAGCGCACGCGTCGCCTGGAAGTAGTCGGACTGTGAGGGCTGGATGCCACCGAGGCCGGGGCCGCCGCGCTCCACGTTGATGATGACGCCGGGAAGGTCGGCGCCTGCCATGTACGAGACGCCCTCGCCCTTGAGCGAGACGCCGGGTGACGAGGACGAGGTCATGGCACGTGCGCCTGCGGAGGCGGCACCATAGACCATGTTGATGGCAGCAATCTCGGACTCCGCCTGAAGGAAGGTCCCGCCGATCGTGGGGAGCTTGCGCGCCATGTACGCGGCGAGCTCGGTCTGGGGCGTGATGGGGTAGCCGAAGAAGTACCTGCAGCCGGCGCGCATGGCGGCCTCTGCGAGCACCTCGTTACCCTTCATGAGGACGCGCTCTTCTGTCTGAGCCATTTATCTCACCACCGTAATCGCGACGTCGGGGCAGGTGAGGTAGCACGACGAGCATCCGATGCAACCGGATTGGTCGACGAGCTTTGCGGGGTGGTACCCCTTGGGGGTGATTCTCGCCATGTCGAGCGCGAGAACGCCCTTGGGACAGGCGTCTACGCAAAGGCCGCAGCCCTTGCAGTGCACGTCGTCCACGATGATGCGTGGCATCTGCTTGCCCTCCCTCGTAACGCGTATGCTTGCGGCCATGGGTCGAACGTGGCGTGACCCAATCGTTTCCTAGAGGATATCCCATGGTGTGGACACATATTTTGGCATCACGAGAAGCTCCTCGTCCCCTATGCAGTCCTTCGTTAACACGTTGAACACAACGTCAGGGGCTCTCCCCGCGAGCACCCTCTCGGGGATGACGGTCGCAGCGAGAGGAAGGCCGAGAAGCCCTGCGCACTCGCGCGCGAACTCCCGACCGCGAGCGACGTCGCGCTCGGTCGTCTCCTCTCCGAGGTTGGACGTGTTGAGCACGGCGTTCACGCGGAGGTGTGCGTGGGACTCGATGCCGGGGACCAGGGCCGCCGCCTCGGCAGCCGTGGTCGTGAGACTGCGGAAGGCGCTCACGACGTAGAGCACCTGCGCCTGCGCCGATTGAATCGGTCCCGAGTAGCGCCCGAGCGCCGTCGCGCCGTCGTCGTCCCCACCCACGTCGATCACGAGTCGCCTGTCGGGGTCGGAGACGATGTCAGCCAGCACGGCGTCGAGCTCGCCCGTGAGGCTCGGCGTGTCGAGCGTGGTGCGTGCGAAGACCGGCGCCACGAGCCTCACCCCGTGGGAGGAGAGGAGCTCGGGGTAGTCGCTCGAGCGGAAGTAGGGGTTCACGAGGTCGAGGTCGGCGATCGTGACGTCACGGCCGTCCTCGGCGAGCGCGAGGGCGAGTCCGAGCGCGGTGTTGGTCTTTCCCACGCCCGCGTGTCCCACGAGTACGGTTATGGAAGGAAGTCCCTCCACGAAGGGGGAGGGACTTCCGAAGCTGCTCGTCATGCCAGGCCTCTCTTCTGGATCTAGGTGCGCGGTGTGCCCCACCAGAAGGTTGCCACAGTGCCGGGGCCGGTGTGCACGCCGATGGTAGCACCGATGTCAAAGATGTGAATGTCACGCACCCGCGGGAACTCCGCGCGGATGAGGTCCGCGACGGCTTTGGCGTCGTCGGGGCACTCGGACATCGAGATGAAGACCCTGCCCGAGTAGTCGTCGCCGTCTTGGGCGGTCTCGTGCATCAGGTCCACCACGCGTCGAATCGCCCGCTTCTTGGTGCGGATCTTCTCGACGACGGCGAGCGAGCCGTCGGGTGGCATGTTCATGACGGGACAGATGTGGAGAAGCCCGCCGAAGTGGCCGGCCACCTTCGAGATGCGCCCGCCGCGCACGAAGAACGTGAGGTCGGACGAGAAGTACCAGTGATGGACCTCGAGNNTCTCGCACCAGTCGCGCAGCTCGTCGATCGCGAGGCCCTCGTCGCGCTTGTCCGCGAGCCTGTCCATGAGCAGGCCGTATCCCGAGCTCGCGGCGAGGGAGTCGATGACATGGATCTTTCGGTCGGGGAACTCGGCGGCGAGGACGTCGCGGGCGGCGCAGGCGGAGTTGTAGGTTCCCGAGATCCCCGAGGAGAGCGTGACGTGCAGGACGTCGAGCCCCCGCTCGAGGAAGGGTCGCCAGAGGCCGACGTAGTCACCGGTCGCGACCTGCGAGGTCTTGCAGTCCTGGCCGGAGAGCATCTTGGCGTAGAGCTGGGCCGGCGGATTGGTCACGCCGAAGTCGTCCTTGCAGGAGACCCCGTCGAGCTGGTAGTTGAAGTAGACGAACTTGATGTCGCGGCCTTCGAGCCACTCTTTCGTGAGATCTGCCGTCGAGCAGCAGCTGATCACATAACCTGGCATTGAGTCCCCCCAAGTGAAGGCGATTTTGAACCTCCATCACTATAAGGCGTTCTTCCCCCTCAATACGAGCGCAAATGCCAGGTATAAATATTTGACTCTTGTTCAATTATGCATCCTGCGAGGGAGAACGCCGTTCTGCCCGCCGGCGAAAGACACCTTTCGTCCACGCATGACAAGGGCCCGCCACCTTGCGGTGACGGGCCCGAGAAAGTATGGCGTGATCGGGGAAGCTAGGCGTTGAGGGCCTGCTCGACGGCCACGGCGCAAGCGACCGTGCAGCCGACCATGGGGTTGTTGCCCATGCCGATGAGGCCCATCATGTCGACGTGCGCAGGCACGGAGCTGGAGCCGGCGAACTGCGCGCTCGAGTGCATGCGGCCCATGGTGTCGGTCATGCCGTAGGAGGCGGGGCCGGCAGCCATGTTATCGGGGTGCAGCGTACGGCCGGTGCCGCCGCCGGAGGCCACGGAGAAGTACTTCTTGCCGGCAAGCACGCGCTCCTTGAAGTAGGTGCCCGCGACGGGGTGCTGGAAGCGCGTGGGGTTGGTGGAGTTGCCGGTGATGGA
>DCZG01000061.1:17249-17393 GCA_002331575.1 Atopobium sp. UBA2090
GTTGATGCGGGCGATGATCTGGGCGGCGTCCTTGCCGAGACCGTTCAGGATGACGCGCAGCGGCTTCTTGCGGGCCTTGTTGGCGTTGTTGGCGATGCCGATGGCACCCTCAGCAGCCGCGAAGGACTCGTGGCCGGCCAGGAA
>DCZG01000095.1:0-178 GCA_002331575.1 Atopobium sp. UBA2090
CTCGCCGGCGATGGGAAGCGAACCTGCCGGCGGCGTCGCGAGCTCGATGCCGAGCGCGCGAACACGCAGCGAGAAGTAATCGCTCGCCTCCTCGATCACGTAGCAGGCGTCCATGCCCGCAGCGAATTCGGCGAGGCGCTTGGGCGGCAGCGGCCAGGAGAGGCCGAGCTTGAACGTG
>DCZG01000095.1:204-9515 GCA_002331575.1 Atopobium sp. UBA2090
GCAGATGACGCCCACGTGGGCGTCGCGCATCTCGACGCGGTTGAGGTCGGTCGTCTCGGCGAACTCGACGAGGCGTTCCGTGCGCTCGTCCACCACGAAGCGGCGCTTGACGGCGTTTGCCGGCATCATGACGAACTTACCGATGTTGTCGACGTAGGGACGGGGCTCGACGTCGGCGCGGTCGTCCGTCGAGGAGACCATCGTGCGGGTGTGAGCCACGCGCATGGTCTCGTGGAGCATGACCGGCGTGTCGAACTCCTCCGACAGCTCGAAGGCCCGTCTCGTCATGTCACAGGCCTCCTGCGAATCCGCCACGTCGAGGCAGGGGATGCGCGCGAAGGCGGCGTAGTTGCGGGAGTCCTGCTCGTTCTGGGACGAGTAGCACGAGGGGTCATCGGCGGCGAGAATGACGAGACCGCCGTTGACGCCGGTGTTGCACACCGACATGAGCGGGTCGGCGGCCACGTTGACGCCCACGTGCTTCATGGTCGCGATGGCGCGCACCCCTCCCATGGAGGCACCCGCGGCGACCTCGAGCGCGACCTTCTCGTTGGGCGCCCACTCGCAGTAGACGCCGTCGTAGGCCACGAGTGACTCGAGCGTCTCGGTCGAGGGGGTACCGGGATAGCCGACGCCCACGCGCACGCCCGCCTCCCAGGCGCCTCGCGCGATGGCCTCGTTTCCGGACAGAAGCTGCTTGTCCATGGTGTTCCTCTCCTCGGACCTAGCTCTGGTTCTCCTGGTTTACGAGCTCCTTGGCGCCGTAGCGCTCACGGAGCAGCGGCTTCTCGATCTTGCCCGTGGCGTTGCGGGGGACGTCGGCGAAGATGATTCGGCGGGGCCGCTTGTAGCGGGGCAGGCCGAGGCAGAAGTCCTCGATGTCCTGCTCGGTGGTCTTGCCCACGTAGTCGGGCTTGAGCTGGACGATGGCGGCGGCCTTCTCGCCGAGGCGCTCGTCGGGCAGGCCGATGACCGCGACGTCCTGGATGGCGGGGCAGGCGCTCATGAAGTCCTCGATCTGCACGGGGTAGAGGTTCTCGCCGCCCGTGATGATGACGTCCTTCTTGCGGTCGACGAGCCAGTAGAAGCCCTCGTCGTCCTGACGGGCCATGTCGCCGGTGTGGAGCCAGCCGTCGATGAGCGTCTCGGCCGTGGCCTCGGGGTCCTTGTAGTAGCACTCCATGAGGCCGGGGCCCTTGACGCAGAGCTCGCCGACGGTGCCCTGCTCGACGGGTTCGCCCTGCTCGTCGACGATCTTGCACTCCCAGCGGTAGCCGGGCACGCCGATGGCGCCGACGTGGTCGATGTTCTCGATGCCCAGGTGCACGCAGCCCGGCCCGATCGATTCGGAGAGGCCGTAGTTGGTGTCGTAGTCGTGGTTGGGGAAGACCTGCTTCCAGCGCTGGATGAGGCTCTTGGGCACGGGCTGGGCGCCGATGTGCATGAGGCGCCACTGGTCGAGCTTGTAGTCCTTGAGACGGACCGTGCCGTCCTCGATGGCGAGAAGGATGTCCTGCGCCCAGGGCACGAGCAGCCAGACGATGGTGCACTGCTCGGAGCTCACGGTCTCGAGGATGGTCTTGGGGTTCACGCCGCGCAGGAGGACGCCCTTGCCGCCGCAGGTGAGGCTGCCGAGCCAGTGCATCATGGCACCGGTGTGGTAGAGGGGCGGGATGCAGAGGAAGGTGTCCTCGTGCGTCGTCTTGTGGTGGACGGCCTCCATCTCGGCCGCCTGCGTGAGGCTCTGGTGGTGGTGGAGAATCGCCTTGGGGAAGCCCGTGGTGCCCGAGCTGTAGTAGATCGCCGCGTCCTCGTTCTCGGAGAGCGGAATCATGGGGTCGGCGCTCGAGCAGAACATGGCGAGCTCGCGATAGCTCTCCGCCCATGTGGGGCAGTCGTCGCCGACGTAGAAGAGGAGGCGGCCACGCTGGATCTTCGGCACGATCTCCTCGACGCGGCCGATGAACTCGGGCCCGAAGATGAGGATGTCGGCGTCGGACTTGTTTATGCAGTAGTCGATCTCGTCGGACGAGTAACGGAAGTTGAGGGGCACGACGGTGGCGCCTGTCTTGAGCACGCCGAAGAAGATGGGGAGCCACTCGATGCAGTTGTAGAGCAGGATGGCCACCTTGTCGTCCTTGCGGACGCCGCGCGAGAGAAGAAGGTTCGCAAAGCGGCTGGACTGCTCGTTGAAGACCTGCCAGGTCATCTCGCGGCGGTACTGCTCGTCGTCGGTTGCCTCCACCAGGTCATACTCGCGCCACGTGACGTGGCGGTTCTCCTGCATCTCCGGGTTGACCTCCACGAGTGCGGTCTCGTTGGGCCAGGTAGCGGCGTTGTGCCTGAGCATGTCGACGATGGTCATGAATGCGCCTCCAGTGTTACGGAACGGATTCTGTAATGATACGTGGACGAGCCGCGGCTCGCGGCAACAAGTTTCCGCCCGCAACCTGTTAGTAGCTTTTAGCAGCAGAGAGGGGAGGCGGGGGCAGCCGATCCCGGCATGCTCCCGCCTCCCCGACGCCCTCTGGCGACCGCGTTACTTCACGGCTGCGAACAGGTCGTTCAGCGCCTCCGTCATGGTGGGATGCGTGTAGATCGAGTCGCGCAGCGTCGTATAGGGGACATGCGCGTCCATGGCGAGCTTCACGAGGTTGATGGTCTCGTGGGACTCCTCGCAGAAGAGGTGCGCGCCCAGGATGAGGTCGGTGTCGGCGTCGATGACCGCCTTCAGCAGGCCGACTGGCTTCTCGAGGACGTTGGCCTTGGGGATGGCCGCCGCCGGCAGCGTCGCGACCTTGATCGCATAACCCTCGGCCAGCGCCTGTCCCTCGCTCAGGCCGACGCGCGAGAAGGGCGGGTCGATGAAGACCGAGTAGGGGACCGCTCCGCGGTTCTTGGTCGTGCGGGAGCCGTCCCCGAGCACGTCGGAGGCCACGATACGGAAGTCGTCGAGCGAGACGTACGTGAACTGGAGGCCGCCGACCACATCGCCCATGGCCCAGACGCCCGGCGCGGTCGTGCGCAGGTGCTCGTCGACCCTCACCGCGCCCCGCTCCGTGAGCTCGACGCCGGCCTTCTCGAGCGCGAGGCCCTCGACGTTGGGCCTCCTGCCCGTGGCGACAAGGACCGCGTCCGCGACGAGCTCGGTCTTCTCGCCGTCGACCTCAAGCGAGAGGGCGGTCCGCTCGTCCTCGTCACGCACGGACAGGGTGCGTGCGCCGAGAAGGACGTCGATGCCGCGGGAGCGCAGGCTCTCGAGGACGACGCCGGCCACCTGCTCGTCCTCGCGGGGGAGGAAGCGGGCGCCGTCGGCCACGATGCTGACGTGCGAGCCGAAGTTCGCGTACACGGAGGCGAACTTGAGCCCGATGTAGCCACCGCCGATGATGGCGAGCTCGCGGGGGAGCGTCTCGAGGTCGAGCAGGGTCTCGCTCACGAAGACGTTGCGGCTGTCCGCGAGTCCCGGGATGGGCGGTACGAAGGGCCTCGAACCCGTGTTGATGAAGACCTTCTCGCCCTCGATGACGAGGGTGCCGTCCTCGCGGGCGATGGCCACGTGCCGGGCGTCGACGAAGCTGGCCGTGCCGTCGATGACGGTCGCGGTGGGGGCGTCGGCCACCTTGTGGTAGTTCTTGCCGCGCAGCGTAGCCGTGAGGACCTCCTTGCGGGCGATCGCCTGGGCGTAGCGCTCCTGTCGCTCCTCCCAGGTGCCACCGGCGACGGCGCTCTGCGCTGCGCGGTGGACGAGGGACTTCGTGGGAATGCAGGCGACGTTGATGCAGGTGCCGCCATACATTCTTGCCGACTTCTCGACGAGGGCGACGCTCTGCCCCCGTGCGGCGAGCGTCGCCGCGAGGGTCTTCCCGCCCTTTCCGAATCCGATGATAATCGCGTCGTAGTGCGTGGTCGTCTCGCTCATTGGCGTGTCCTTCCCTCGGTGCCGTCGTGTGGTGTCGCCAGGAGACGCCGCTCGATGTCTCCTATCCGCATGTGTGAGAGCCGTTCGAGGCAGTCCTCGTCCAGCGTTTCGTAGATGTCGTCCATGACGTCCGCCATGCCCGACGCGATCTGGCAGTCCTTGTCGGCCGCCCCGCTTCTCCACGTCGACGAGATGAGCTTCTCGTTGACCGCCCGCGCCACGGCGTCGAGCGTGATGTCGGCTGCCGACTCGATGGGGGTGTAGCCGCCGCCCGCTCCCTGGGCGCTCACGGCGAGGCCAGCCCGACAGAGCTGCGCCATGACCTTGCGAATCCGTGCGGGGTTGGTGCAGATGTTGTCAGCCAGCTCGGTGCTCGAGACCTTGCGGGCGTTGTGGTCGAGAAAGACGAGGGCGTGGGTCGCCAGGCTGAGGTCGCCTCTCATGATGACGCCCCCGAGACGGTGCCGTAGGTCCAGGAGGTGATGCCACCGTCCATGTCGTACACGTGGGTGTAGCCGAGCTTGACGAGGGCAGCGGAGGCCTGCGCGCTCCTGACGCCCGTGCGGCAGTAGACGATGAGGGTCGCGTCCTTGTCGGGGAGGGCGGCGATGTCGCCGTCGCCGATCGTGTCCAAGGGCACGAGCACGGCGCCTTCGATGTGGGCGTCCTCGTACTCGCTCTGCGTGCGGACGTCGACTACCGTCACGTTGCCGGCGTCGATCATGGACTTGGCCTCGCTCGGCTTGATGACGGTGTAGCCCGTCTCGGTCGAGCTCGTGGCGGAGCTGGAGCTGGTGTCCGAGGACATCGGCTGCGAGCAGGCCACGAGCGTGAGCGTCATGGCCGTCGCAAGGGCTAAGCCTGCGATCAGGCGTGGGATGGAGGCTTGGGTGGGTTTCTTCATCGGTGCTCCTCTCTCTGTGGTGCGCTGACCTGTGCCGATTAAATGTATACCAAATAGTTACAGTAAATGCAAGAGCCCGATTGGCAGTTCCACATGGAAAAGGGGACAGGTTGAAATTCCAGGTTTTCGCCGCAGGTGAGGGGAGGGGAGAAGCCCTTTTCAGGCAGATCTTGTGCCGTTCCGTTCATTTCAGGGTCCTGCTAGAGGCGAGTAATGAACGGAACGGCACAAGATCTGCCTGAAAAGGGCTTGGGGCTTGGGGCCGAGGCGGCCGGAGAGCAGCGAGGCGCTCGCCGCCGTCCGACTCGACCGCCTGCGCGCTGCGGTTACCCGGAGCTGACTGCGCTTAGAATGACGGCATTGGTTTCCAATGAGAGGAGCGAGATGGACCTCAGCGACTGCCGCTTCGACGGCAAGGGTCATTTCAAGATCGGCGACTATCCCACGTCTGCGAACGTCGACAAGGACGAGCGCCTGCGTTACGAGGAGCTCGCCGAGCAGAACAACATCCGCATGGCCGAGCTCCAGGACAAGCTCTACGCCGAGGCACACGAGGGCGTGGTCGTGCTGCTCCAGGCCATGGACGCCGCGGGCAAGGACTCCACCATCAAGAACGTCATGAGCGGCGTGAACCCCCAGGGCGTGCACGTCTACAGCTTCAAGCAGCCCTCCAAGGAGGAGCTCGCCCACGACTACCTCTGGCGCGCCGTGACGCATCTGCCCGAGCGCGGCCACATCGGCCTCTTCAACCGCAGCTACTACGAGGACGTGCTCGTCGTTCGCGTCCACTCCCTCCAACACGGCTACGCCATGCCCAAGCGCACCATCGACATGGACGAGGACGAGTTCTTCGACCGTCGCTACCGGCAGATCAGCGACTTCGAGGAGTACCTCTGGGAGAACGGCTACCGGGTCCTCAAGATCTTCCTCAACGTGGGACTCGACGAGCAGAAGAAGCGCTTCCTCGAGCGAATCGACGACGAGGCCAAGAACTGGAAGTTCTCGTCCACGGACGTCGCCGAGCGGGAGCTCTGGCCAAAGTACATGGAGGCCTTCGAGAAGTGCATCAACAAGACGGCCACCGAGCATGCGCCCTGGTACATAATCCCCGCCGACCAGAAGTGGTTCACCCGGTGGCTCGTGTCGGAGGCCGTGGTGAAGGTCCTCGAGGACTGCGACCCACACTACCCCAAGCTCCCCGACGAGCAGAAGGCCATGCTCGAGGAGTGCCGAGGCAAGCTCACGAACGAGGACGCCCCAAGGGCTGAGTGAACTCTCTGGAGTTGCGCACCGACGTGGCGAGAAGGCCCATGGGGTATCCTGCCTTCGATGAGCTCTTCTCGAAAGGACATTTCATGTGGCTTCTCGCTGCTGCCGGGTCGGCGGTCTTCGCCGGCGTCACCTCCATCCTCGCCAAGTGCGGCATTCGCCGGACCGACCCTGACGTGGCGACGGCCATCCGCACCATCGTCGTGCTCGCCTTCGCGTGGCTCATGTCCGCTGTGGTGGGCTCGGCCGGCCAGGTGGGCTCCATCAGCGCCAACTCGCTCCTGTTCCTCGGGCTCTCGGGCTTCTCCACGGGCGCGAGCTGGATCTGCTACTTCCGCGCCCTCTCCGAGGGCGACGTGAACAAGGTCGTGCCCATCGACAAGTGCTCCACGGTGCTCACGGTCATTCTCGCCATCGTCCTCTTCGGGGAGACCCAGGGACTCGTCGTCAAGCTCGTCGGCTGCGTGGGCATCCTCGTGGGGACGTTCATGATGCTCGAGCGCCGCGAGCAGGACCACGACGTGAAGGGCGAGTCCTGGCGCTGGTATGCGGTCGCCTCGGCGGTGTTCGCCGCTCTCACGAGCATCCTCGCGAAGGTGGGCATCGAGGGTGTTGAGTCGAACCTCGCCACCGCGGTGAGAACCTGCTTCGTGCTCGTGATGGCGTGGGTCGTCGTGGTCATGCGCGGCAAGACGGGGCAGGTGCGCGGCATCGATAGCCATGAGCTGCTCTTCATTTGCCTCTCAGGCGTCGCGACCGGCGCGAGCTGGCTCTGCTACTACTACGCCATCCAGAACGGCGTCGTGAGCGTGGTCGTTCCCGTCGACAAGCTCTCGATCGTGGTGGCGATGGCCTTCTCGGCCACCGTGTTCGGCGAGCGCTACACGAGAAGGTCGCTCTCGGGGCTTGCGCTCATCGTGGCGAGCACGCTCGCGATGGCCATCTTCAGATAGCCGCCGCCTCCGACCCGCAGCCTAGTACTTGTTGTGGATGTGCTCGGCGGACCCCCGCAGGCCGTCCACGCACAGGGCGCTGCCGTCGTCGAGCGCGATCGTGCCGGCGAAGGTTCCGAAGACCTGGTGCTGGTCAGAGACGATGACGTCGGCCGCGTTCACGTAGTCGGTGCGGTCGATGCGCGGCGAGAAGACGAGGTCGAGACGACCGCCGTCATCGGTCACGTGCCAGGGCTCCAGGTAGCGGTAGGCACCGTCCGCGCCCTTGGGGATGCCGAAGTCGACGCGGCCCAGCTTGTGGGCGTGCCCGTCGACGAAGACCATGTTCTCGCTCGCGGCCGAGGTGTCGCCGAAGCCGTAGCCGAGGTTGAGCGCCACCACCTGACCGGCCTGGTGGCCCTGCGCCGCAGCCCAGTACCAGACGTTGTCATAGGTCCACACGCCGCGACCCCAGTCGAGAAGGCCGAGCGAGTCGGCGGGAGAGAACTCATGGAAGAGGGCGCCGCGTCGGAAGCCTCCCCGTGCCCGCATGCCCACGATCTTGCGGTTGTAGTAGAAGGCGGCGGGGTCGTCCGCCCAGGGGGTGCAGATGACCATCGAGTCCCGCGGGACCTGGTCGAGAAGGACCTCCACTTCGAGATCGTCGTCCCCTTCGAAGTTGGCCATCGAGAACGAGAGGCGCCGTCCGGCGGGCACGTGGACAAAGCGCACGGAGCAGCGGTTGTTCTTCCAGTCGACGTCACCCACGTCGGAGCTTCTCGGCACGCCCATCCGGCCGAGCGGCAGCACGACCGTCTCGGAGGTGGTCTTGAACGTGTCGTCGGCGAAGCACATGACGGACGCCGAAACGAGGCCCACGTAGCCAAGGTCGGAGAACGTGAGGGCGACGGCGTACTGTTCGTCGTTCACGAGGTAGTAGTCCCAGTCCTTGATACGGAAGGCTGGTGCCGCGATAACCTCGCGGTTGTAGTCGAAGGGCGGTCGAAGCGCATAGCCCGGCTCGCGGAGGTGTCCCGCGGCGTCGAGGAGAGGACCCGAACCTACGATGAGATGATCGGACATGAGGTGCCCCCGTTCGCTCGAAAAGCCCAACTACCGCGAGCGTTCCACCCGGGGGACGATGGCATACCGAGCGGTCGGCGTATGGGCGGGACGACACTCCCTAGCGGGCGAGCCCGTCATCGGCGTCTGGGGCGCCCGTACCGAGCTCCGCGGAGAAGACCGGCGTGTAGGTGAGGCGCCCGCCCTCGGGATGATGGCTCCACATGAGGCGGATGGCCTTCACGTCGAAGGAGACGGGCCTGACGACGTGCGGCTCCTCGCCCTCCAGTCGTGCGTTTCGCACGAGCGTGACGTGGGGGCGGTAGGGACGGTCCTCGACGGCGACGCCTCGGTCGAGAAGCTCTTCCACGAGACGAGCCTGGAGCGAGCGGAGCTCGTCGAGACCAGCTCCCGACTGGATGCCGCGCCAGAGCACGAGACGGTTGTGATGGTCAAAGGAGCCGAGGTCGCCGAGGCCGAGCGTCAGCGGACTGCTGGCTGCTGCGGTCGCCTGAACGGCGTCTCGGACGCGTCGCTCAACGTCCTCGTCCACCTCGCCGAGAAAGATGAGCGTGAGGTGAAGATTCTCGCGGCTGCTCGCACGACCTGTCTGCAGATGAGGGGAGAGCGCGGCCTGGTCGGCCACGAGCGCGTCCGCTGCCTCGTCGGGGAAGGTGATGCCTATGAAGAGTCTTCTCGTCATGCGATCATTCTATGTCGGCGGATGCGACGGAACTGGTCGAACGGTCGAACGGGACGGGTCCTGAGCAGGGAATCGTTCTGGAAACGATGCTGACAGCGGCGCCTCGTCTCAGGTGGTTGCCAACGGTCTTTTCTCATCGCCGAGCGGCATCGAAACATTCTCGACACAAACGGCCGGGAGTTGGGTATCCTTGCAAGTAAGAAAAGGAAGTCGCAACCGGGTTTGCGACCGACCCGGGAGGTGGTGCCAGTGAACAACGAAGAGAGTAATCAAGAGGTGTCCCGCAGGTGGCATCGCGTGTCCCGTCTTTACCGGTAGGCCATTCAAAACAATCAGGCCACGTCAGCGATATGAGAATCGCAAAGTCTCTAAGTAGACAGACGGAAGAACCGGTGCCACCGCGCAGGAGCCAGAGCGTCAATCCTATCGGACGCTGAGGAGAAAGGTTTCTACGCAGGATTAGCCTCATCGATACTCATCAGAGGGGTGAGTCCAAAGTTCTAGATAGAGTACGTACCC
>DCZG01000091.1 GCA_002331575.1 Atopobium sp. UBA2090
GTAGTGGTTGTAGACGGCGACGCTCATCGCGCGCTTGGCCGACTCCTGGCCCATCACGTACTGCGAGAGCTCCTCGTAGATCTCGTGGGGGGTCGGGAGGTCCTTGATCGGCGAGTCCTCGTCATCGGGGCCGCCCTCCTTGTCCGCTGACACCACCTCGGCCTCGTCGATCATGTCGGCGCATGCGTGAACGCACTCGTCGCAGATGTAGNNGTTGAGGAACGAGAAGATCTCGCGGGGCTTCGGCAGGTCGAACTCGGACACCACCCCGACGCTCTGCTCGGCAGCGCGCTCTTCGATGATCTCGTTGCAGAGCTCGACGCACTCGTCGCAGATGTAGACGCCACCGGGGCCTTGGATGAGCTTGCTCACCTGGCTGCGCGTCTTGCCGCAGAAGGAGCAGCGCATCTCGTCCCAGTCCTTGTCCTTCTCTTTGCCCATGCAGCTACTCCTGGGTGCTCTGCTCGCTGCGGGTCGTGATGACCTTGTCCACAAGACCGTACTCGAGGGCCTCCGAGGCGCGCATGTAGTTGTCGCGCTCGGTGTCCTTGTCGATCTGGTCGACCGACTTGCCCGTGGCGTCTGCGAGGAGCTCGTTGAGGTGATGACGGATCCACTTGGTCTCGTCGGCGACGATCTGGATGTCGGTCTGCTGACCCTGGACGCCGGAGCTCGGTTGGTGGATGAGGATCATGGAGTTGGGAAGCGCGAGGCGCTTGCCCTTCGTGCCCGAGGCGAGGATGGCGGCGCCCATGGAGGCGGCCATGCCCACGCAGATGGTTGAGACGTCGGGCTTGATGAAGTTCATCGTGTCGATGATGCCGAGACCAGCGTAGATGTCGCCACCGGGCGAGTCGATGTAGAGCGAGATGTCCTTGTCGGGGTCCTGGCTCTCAAGATGGAGGAGCTGGGCGATGACGAGGTTCGCACTCTCGCGGGTGACCTCCTCGCCGAGAAAGACGATGCGGTCGTTGAGCAGGCGGGAGTAGATGTCGTAGCTGCGCTCGCCGCGCGGCGTCTGCTCCACGACGTACGGGATGAGCGGGATGTTGGTGGGGTTATGCATGTGTTTCGTCTCCCTTGTTCTTTCCTAAGGTGCCCCGGGCGAGACGGGCTCACTCGGGGCACGCTGCGTGCTGGACGTGGAGAGGCTACTCCTCGGTGGTGTCAGCGGGCTCGGTAGCCTCGGGCTCGGCGACGTCAGCCTCGGACTCGGAAGCCGTCTCGTCGGCCATCTCGGCTGCCTCGGCAACCTCGTCGACCACGGTGACCGTCGCGTTCTCGACGAGCCAGTCGAGCGCCTTGGTGCGCTTGATGGAGTCGTGGATGGCGGGAAGGCGACCCTGGTTGCGCCAGTTCTCGATCTCCTCCTCGACGTTCTGGATGCCGGACTTGACGAACTCGTCCCTGACGTCCTCCTCGGTGGCCTCGAGGCCGAGCTGCCTGGCCATGGCGTCGAGCGCGAGCGACTGGCGAGCGCGCTCCTCGGCCTGGGCGTGGAGGTCGGAGATGAAGTCGTCCGTCTTGATGCCGCGGGCGTTGAGGAACATGTCGAGCGAGATGTTCTGGCTCTGGAGCCTGTTCAGGAACTCGGTCGCAAGCTCGTTGAAGATCTCGTTCTGATACTCGGCGGGCACCTCGTCGAGGATGAGCGTGGAACCCACGGCCTCGACGACGCGGTCCTCCTTGAGGGTCGGCAGGGAGTTCTTCTTGTCGTTCTCGATCTCCTCCTTGACGGCGTTGCGGAGTGTCTCGACGTCGTCATAGCCAAAGTTCTTCTTGGCGACCTCGTCGGTGAGCTCGGGGGTCACGAGATGCTTGATGGACTTGACGGCCACCTTGATCGAGAAGGTGTGCTCGACGTGCTTCTCGCCCTCGCCCGCGGACTGGGTCCAGGTGATCTCCTTGACGTCGCCGGGATTGGCGCCCACGAGAGTATCGACGACCTCGTCGGGAACCTGTCCCTTGGAGACGTGGATGGTGCGGTTCTCGCCGGCGAGGTGCTCGGCCCCTCCGAGGTCCTCGACGTCGGCGGAGATGACGTCGCCCTCGACGATGGCACGGTCCTCGTCGATGTCCTCGTAGGAGGCGGAGTAGCTCAGGAGCTGCTTGATCTGGGCGTCAATCTCGGCCTCGGTGGCCTCGGCGGGCGGCATGTTGATCGCGGGGGCGTCGTAGGTCTCGAGCTCGCACTGGGGACGGACGGCCATCGTGACGTCGACGACGTAGTCGGAGCCCTGCTCGGCGAGGTCGGGCTTCTCGCCGAAGTCGACGCGGCCGACGGGAACGAGGTCGAGCTCCATGAGGATCATGGGCTCGGCGTCGTTGAGGAGGTCGTTGGTGGCCTGGGCGAGAATGGCTTCCTTGCCCATGAGGCCTTCGATGACGGGACGGGGGGCATGACCGCGACGGAAGCCCTGGAAGTTGTACTTGTGGGCGATATCCTTGTAGGTCTTGTCGATGGCCGCGTCGACATCTGCGGCAGGGATGGTGACCTTGGCAGCGACCTTATCGTCCTTCGGCTGCTCTGCGGTGACGGTGATCTTCAACGTTCCTCCAGTGTCTCGTTCCTCGGCGGGTCCTTCCCGCTGACTGTTACCCATGTTGCTCGAGTGGCATGCGGTGGTGCGGGCGAAAGGACTCGAACCTTCACGGAATTTCTCCCACTGGAACCTAAATCCAGCGCGTCTACCAGTTCCGCCACGCCCGCAGTTTCAACGCATAGCCTTGCAATCATAGCAAACGTTGAGACCTATACCCAGCTCTCAATCGGCATTTCCATGCTCGGTCTATTCGCGCCTTCGACCTCTGTTCGCTCACAACTCGCACGAAGGGCTCTGAGCACCCTCGGCCGAAGCCCTTTCAGGCGGATCTTGTGCC
>DCZG01000023.1 GCA_002331575.1 Atopobium sp. UBA2090
GTACAGCGGTCCCGTCCTGCCCATCATCCTCGGCAGGCTTCCGGCGACGCTCATGATCACCCTCACGGGACTGGTCATCGCGATTCTCATCGGCATCCCCATCGGCGTCGAGTCCGCCGTGAAGCAGAACACCGCCTTTGACTACGTCTTCATGGTGCTTGCCCTCGTCGGCGTCTCGATGCCCATCTTCTGGCTCGGCCTCATGCTTGTCCTGTTCTTCAGCGTGCAGCTCGGGTGGTTGCCCGCCATGGGCATGGGATCGGCCGCCAAGGGGGCGTGGGACGTCATCAGCCACATGATCCTCCCCTGCAGCTGCCTTGCCACCATCCCCGGCGCGACCTTCGCCCGCATCACCCGCTCGAGCATGCTCGAGACGATCAACGCCGACTACGTCAAGGCGCTCCGGGCGCGCGGCCTCAAGGAGTCGGCCGTCATCTGGAAGCACGCGTTCAAGAACGCGTTGCCCCCGATCCTCACGGTGCTCGGCCTCCAGCTGGCCTCCGCCTTCGCGGGCGCCATCCTGACCGAGACCATCTTCTCGTGGCCGGGTCTCGGCACGCTGATCGTCAACGCGGTCAACAGCCGTGACTATGCCCTCATACAGGGCGTCGTTCTCTTCTCGGCGGTCATCTTCGTCTTCGTGAACCTGGTGGTCGACATCGCGTACATGCTCATCAACCCGAGGGTCAGCTACGAGAGCGGAGGGCAGAGCTAATGGCCGACAAGAACGCACAAGCCACCTCCGCAGACGCCCTGAGCGAGGCCTCGACCCTCGAGATGCTCAAGCGGGAGCGTCGCGCCAACAACGCCTGGCACAAGCTGAGTCGCAACAAGACCGCGGTCATCGGCCTCGTCATCGTGGTCGTCATGGTCATCCTCGCGGTCTTCGCCCCGCTCATCGCGCCGCAGGACCCCAACGCGATCGACATCGCCCACACCTATCTCAAGCCGGGCGCGGCGGGACACATCTTCGGGACCGACTCCTACGGTCGTGACCTCTTCAGCCGCATCGTCTACGGGGCGCGCATCTCCATCTTCGTCGCCATCGGCGGCACGATCGTCGGTGCCGTCATCGGCGTCCTTCTCGGCCTCGTCGCAGGCTTCTTCGGGGGAATCGCCGACTCGATCATCATGCGCATCATGGACGGCATGATGGCCTTCCCGTTCATCCTGCTCTCCCTCATCCTCATGACGATCCTCGGGACGGGGACGCTCAACGTCATTCTCGCCATCGGCATCGCGAACGTGCCCAACTTCGCTCGCGTCGTCCGAGGTCAGGTGCACGTCGTGAAGAACGAGGAGTACTGCAACGCGGAGCGGGTCCTCGGCGCGAGCAACGCGCGAATCCTCTTCCGCCACATCTTCGCGAACGCCCTCTCCCCCATCATCGTGTACTTCACGCTCAACATCGCGAGTGCCATCATCTCCGAGGCAGCCCTGTCGTTTCTCGGCCTGGGCATCACGCCCCCGACCGCGTCCTGGGGCAACATCCTCTCGGACGGCAAGAACAGCCTGCAGCTCGCGCCGCACATCGCAACCATCTCGGGCATCTTCATCCTCCTGACCGTCCTCGGGTTCAACCTCCTGGGCGACGGCATTCGCGACGTACTCGACCCCAAGCAGAAGCGGTAGGGAGGCGGACCATGGCTCAAGACGCACAGGACGTCCTCGAGGAGACCCCAGAGAGCGACCGGATCCTCACGGTTCGCGACCTCCACACCTACTTTCACACGGCCAGCGGCATCGCGAAGGCTGTCGACGGGGTGAGCTTCACCCTCGACCGAGGCAAGACGCTCGGCATCGTCGGCGAGTCCGGCTCCGGCAAGAGCGTCACCGCCGCGTCGGTCATGCGCCTTCTCCCCAAGAACGGGAGGATCGAGAGCGGCGAGATCGTCTTCGACGGCACCGACATGGTCACCATCGAGAAGGACAAGCTGCTCGACCTCCGCGGCAACGACATGGCGATGATCTTCCAAGACCCCATGACGGCGCTCGACCCGGTGTTCAAGATCGGCAGCCAGATGATCGAGCAGATCCGCATCCACGACCACGTGAGCAAGGACGAGGCCCGCGAGCGCTCCATCGAGATGCTCAAGCTCGTGGGCATCCCCAATCCCGAGAGTCGCCTCGACTCCTACCCCTACGAGCTCTCGGGCGGCATGTGCCAGAGGGTCATGATCGCCATGGCCGTGAGCTGCCACCCCAAGTTCGTCATCGCCGACGAGCCCACCACGGCCCTCGACGTGACGGTGCAGGCCCAGGTCCTCGAGCTGCTCAAGGACCTCCAGCAGCGTCTCGACACGGCCATCCTCCTCATCACGCACAACCTGGGGATCATCTGGCAGATGGCCGACACGGTCATGGTCATGTACGCGGGACGCACCTGCGAGTACGCGCCCATGGAGGACCTCTACGCGCATCCCCTGCACCCCTACACCTGGGGGCTTCTCGACTCGATGCCCAAGCTCTCCGACCCGGGGAAGACCGACCTCAAGACCATCCCCGGCGTCCCGCCTGACCTCCGGCTCACGGGTACCTGCTGCAACTTCTACAACCGCTGCCCCTACGCCACNNCCGAGATCCTGCCCGGCCACTTCGTGGCATGCCACCGCCAGGACGGCGTCAACAAGCTCACGCGTGGCGAGGTGAACGCCCATGAGTAGCACCGAGAAAAGCGTCATTCTCAGCATCCAGCACCTCGACAAGGAGTTCTCCCTGAGGAGCAGCAAGCTCTTCGGGAAGCCGGAAATCCTCCATGCCCTGTCGGACGTCTCGCTCGACGTGTACGAGGGAGAGACCCTCGGCGTCATCGGCGAGTCGGGCTGCGGAAAGTCCACG
>DCZG01000068.1 GCA_002331575.1 Atopobium sp. UBA2090
CATTGAGAGCTTCTCGGTCGTCTGGCCCGTCGAGGCGGACTTCTCGCGCGGCAGGACGAGCAGCGTCATGACGCCCGTGAGAAGCCAGCAGATGGTGCCGAGGATGAAGCCGGGCAGCGGTGTGGTGATGAACTGTGAGCCGATGATGACGCCGACCGAGGTGCCCACCATCGTCGCGCCACCGTAGAAGGCGGAGATGCGGCCGCGGTTTGACTCGGGAATGCGGTCGGACATCATGGCCATGGCGGGCGCGAGCTGCATGTTGATGCCCACCTGCACGAACGACCATCCGGCGACGATACCGGGGAGCGTGGTCGCGACCGAGGTGCACCAGTAGGCGATGCCGCCGATGATGCCGCCGGCGAGGATCCAGGGGCTTCGCTTGCCAAAGCGGGAGTGGCAGTTGTCGGAGAGGACGCCGAACAGGATGTTCGCGATGAGGGCGAAGACGATGCTCACCGAGTTCATGGTGGTGAGAATCACCTCGGGCTGGCCGATCCCGAGCGTCGTGAAGCGCTGCGGCAGCAGCACGGACGAGGCAATCTGGCACGGCATGACCCACATGAACCCGTACACGATGTAGCCGAGCGAGAACCGGAGCATCTTCTTCCTGGGGACCGTCTGACCCGTATCGGGTGCTATCTCTTCCTTCCTCGCCGTCGAACTCGTCATGACCTCTTCGCTCATGGTGGACCCCCTCCTGGTTGATGACCTCTGTCCTAGCGTCCCTTATTGACTAGTTACTACTTACTACTCTGTAACTAGTTAATAAAGTACCACCTTGCCCGCTGGGCAGGGCACCCTTCCGACAGGCGGTAGCACACTGCGCCTGGACGTTGAACGGCACCTCTGAGCAGGTAAACGCACTTAATCTCGATTCTCGCTTGCTTTTCCTTACAGGTCTGTTAGTAACAGGTCAGTAAGTAATGCGCTATCATGAGCTCATGGAGTCGGCCGCCAGAGGAAGGGAACGAGAAGATGCCGGGACGAACGACCGCGCGAACGAGGGAGAGGACACGCCCGACGGGCGAGGAGCGGATGGGGCAGATCATCGACGCTGCCGTCCGCGTCATCAATGAGCGAGGCTTCAACGGAGCATCGCTCCAGGACATCGCCGACGAGGTGGGCATCACCCATGCCGGCGTCCTCCACTACGTCCACAGCAAGCAGGGCCTGCTCACGCTCGTCATCCAGCACTACTACGACTCGTCCACCGCCGAAAAGGACTACTTCGAAAGCCACCAGCCCGGTGGGTCCGAAGCGGACAAGCCCCTGCTCGTACCCGAGGTCTGTCGTCGGATCGTGCAACAGAACGCCACGAGGCCGGAGCTCGTGATGGTCTTCCACGTGCTTGACGCCGAGTCGTTCTCACCGGCGAGCGAGTCTCACGACTACTTCGTCGAGCGCAGTCGCACCACCGTGGACAGGGGCTCGGGAGTCACCTGGACCGTGCCCGAGGGAATCGACGGCGCGAAGGCCTATTCCGTCGCCCTGGCCACGCTCTACGGCATCGAGGGTCGCTGGCTCGCACGCCAGGACGAGATCGACCTCGAGGAGGAGTGGTCGCGCTGCGAGGACGTGATGTTCCCACTCCCCCTCTGGGAGGGCTACCGCTAGCACAGGCAACGACGCGGGCGGGATCGCACGTAGAACACGACGAGGCCGGCACCAGACTCCCTGGTGCCGGCCTCGCATTCTGACTTATGAACGTCTATCTTCAGCCGATCACGTAGACCGCGTCCTCCAGATACGTCCCCTGCTCGACGGTCGTGAGGTCCTTCTCGGCGTCAAAGCGGGCGAGAAGGACGCTGCGCTCGCGGGACAGGAGGTCGATGCAGGTCACCGTCGCGCCCGAGAGGTCCCCGCGCAGCTTGAGCGCCGCGTTCGAGGGCACGTAGAGCACGAGCCTGCCGTCGGTCGTCCGCGCAGCCCGGACGTCCTCGGGGTAGCTCTCGAGCACGCCCTGGTCGGACGTGGCGCCAAAGAGGCCGAGCTCCTCGACGAGCTCGCGCGCGAAGCCGAAGTCGTCCGCACCCTCGAGGTAGAGCGCCTGCTCATGGCGGAGCGCCTGCAGGAAGCCCTCGCCGAGGGCGTTGCCCACCTTCACGTCGGGGTTCTGCCAGTTCCAGATGCCATGGGCACCGTAGGTGATGCCCGCGTTCGCGCCGGCGAGGAGGCTCCGCCAGCAGGCGAGGCGGACGTCGGCCCGACGGAAGCGCCCGTAGAGCATGTGCGAGTAGCCCATCTGCTCGTAGCAGGGCTCGGAGTTGATGACGGGACGGACGGGGTCGCGCGCGAGGAAGCTCTCGGCCAGCTCGTAGGCGCCCCTCTGTGCGGCGAGGTTGTGACCCGACTGGTAGAGGTAGACGTCCGCATGCTCGGCGAGCTCGTGGGGCAGCACGTCGTAGCGACCCTTGATGTGATAGGCGAGCAGCGCCCTGGGTGCCGCGTCCTCCACGGCGGAGGTCACGAGACGGTACCGCTCGAGCGAGCCCGGACGGTCCCAGTCGGTGTCGCCCGAGATGATGTAGACGGGCTCGAACTCGTTGAACGTCGAGCAGATCTTCTCGACCACCGGAACCACGAGCTGCTCGGGCATCACGTTGTCGGAAATGATGGCGGACGCCCACGTGTCGGGCACGTAGTTCGACCACATGACGACGATGGCCGGGACGAGTCCGCGGGCGACGGCCTCCCCCACCATCCACCGCGCGTGCTCGAAGTACTCGTCGTTCACCGACGAGAAGTCGAAGGTCTTGCCGTGGTCCAACGTGACAAAGGGGTAGCGGTCAAAGGCGCAGCCGCAGCGATCCCACTGCGCGAGAGCGTTGAGCTGCAGCACCGTGAACCCCTGAGCGGCACGCTTGTCGAGATAGGCGATCCACTCCTCGTCGGTGACGTTGGTGAAGGCGCTCCAGATGGTGTCGGCGAGCCAGAAGAAGGGCTTCCCGTCACGGACGAGCGTGCGGTGGTCGGGAGCGACGGTGAGTGCGGACATGAAAACCTCCAGATGAGAGTGAGCTGCTGTGACTACCTGCGATGCTTGCCGACCCACTGCCAGAGGGTGACGGGAAAGCCATCCCACAAGACGTTGGTCCCGTCGAGGTCCGTCCTCACCGTGTCGTGGTAGACGTTGATCCACACGAGGTGGCCGATGTAGCGCAGGGGTCGTCCGTCCTCGTCGCGGTAGACGCCCGTCTCGTCCGCGATGTGGTCGTAGTAGGTGACGTGGACGTCCGTTGCACCGGCTGCGAACAGGTGCGGAAGGGTCGCCCTGACGTGTTCCTCCGCCCCGACGATCGGGTCGTCGTCGACCTGGACGAACCAGAGAGGGGTGCGCGCCATCGCCGCGTATTCCTCGTCCGTGCCCAACTCGCCTACCCACGGGGCGCAGCAGGCGACCCCGGCGGCGAAGAGGTCCGGCCAGTCAGCGAGCAGGCGGCAGGTCATGAAGCCACCGTTGGAGAGTCCCCCGACGTAGATGCGGCCGGTGTCCACCGTGTCCGCGTGGGCCTCGACGAAGGCGTCGACCAGCTGCTTGAGCGCGGCGCTGTAGATCGACTGGTTGTCGTCCGTGATCTGTCCCGATCCCGCGTCCATCCAGTAGGTGGGGCAGGATGGCGCGAGCACGTAGGCGGCACCTCCCAGCTTAGCCTGGATGTCGGCCTCGCCCAGGGCGACCACCTTGTTGCCCGTGACGGTGCGATAGGGCTCGCTGCCCTCGCCCGCGCCATGGAGCCACAGCACCACGGGGATCTTCTCGAGAGGCCTCGGCGCGCTGCCGAGAATCGGGTGGGAGCGGCGTTCGTTGACGGCAGCGATGTCGGGCTCGAAGGCCGCGTAGCGCATCTCGATGCCGTCGAAGGTCCCCCTGAGGTCGAGATTCCATCCGTCGAGCTGGGGGCAGACGTCGCCGTCGCAGCGATCGAACACGAGGCCGGCGAGCGGGTCTCCCGTCGCGTCCTCGGCGGGGAACGCCTCGAGCTGGGCCACGCGGAAGTCGCTCATCCTCACGAATCCGCCCGCGAGGCCCCCGTCGATTCGCTTGGTGAGGCGAACCTCCGGCAAGACGAGCGTGACGTGAGTGCCCATCGGCGCGGGCTCGCCCGTCTCGTCCGAGACGAACGCCCGACGAACCGGCACGTAACCTCTCGAGAGCGAGGCCGTCGCGTCGTCGTGGTGCTCCTTCGCGCGCACCACCTCGCCCGTCACGACATCCCTACGCTCGACGAACACGTTGAACGACCGGTCGGTCACGTCGTTCGCTCGGACGGAGGCGGGAAGCTCGAGGATAAGCTTGGAGACGTAGGGACCGGAGTCCCCGACGGTGGTGAAGCTCTTGTATCCTGCCATGGTCATGCTCCTTGGTTTGGTCTGTCGAACGTTCTTCTCGCCATCCGCCCATACGCGGGCGCCGGGGAAATCGCTGTCCTGCCCCCATGATGGGGATGGAGTCGTGGCGGGTCAACGGTTCCGTCGGGCGATCGAAAGAAGGCGGGGCAACCAGACCGAAATCCAGTCGCCCCGAGGGTTGGCGCGTCCCCGTGGGAGACGCCGGAAAAGCACGCGAGACTAGGCCTCGAGCTGGTCCGCGGGCTCCTCGTCGAGCTTCGCGAGCTCGTCCTTGGAGAAGCCCGTGAAGTACACGACGACGGCTGCGATGACGCACGAGATGGCCATGCCGATGATGGCGCAGACGATGTTCTTGGTGCCGCCCTGGACGTAGTTGAGAATGACGAGCAGGTTGGAGGCACCGCCGGCCATGTAGTAGGTCACGCCGAGGATTCCGGAGACGACCGCGCCGATGGCGCCGCCGATGAACATGCCGATCATGGTGCGACGGAAGCGGAGCAGGATGCCGAAGAGCGTGGGCTCGGTGACGCCGCCGAGGAGCGCGGCGACGATGTAGCCGGCGGTCATGCCCTTCTCGTTCTTGTTGCGGATGCGGATGAAGGCGCCGATCGCGCAGCCCCAGACGGCGGCCATGGCGCAGTTGGTGGAGACGAAGACGAAGGGGTCGTAGCCGACGGCCGTGATCTGGACGATGGCGAGAAGGATGATGGGCATGTGCATGCCAGCGATGACGAAGAGCTGCCAGAAGGCGCCGAGGACGGCCATCACGATGAGGATGCCGACGCCGCCGAGGTTAGAGAGACCGAAGAGGCCGTTGGCGATGCCGGTGCCGATCAGGTTGCCGATGGGGGCGAGGACGATGAACTCGATGGGAAGGATGACGATCATCGAGAAGAACGGGACGAACATGGTGGAGAGGACGTCGGGAACGTGCTTCTTCATCCACTTCTCGACCACGTAGAGCACCGGGATGGTCAGCACGATCGGGAGCACGGTCTGGGAGTAGTTGGCGGCGGCGATGGAGATGCCGTAGACGCTGATGACACCCGAGCCACCGTCAGCCGCGGCGGAGATGATGCTCGGGGCGATCAGCACGCCGCCGCAGAGAAGGCCGAGGACCGGGCTCGCGCCCATCTTCTTGGCGCAGGCATAGCCGAGGTAGATGGGCAGGAAGTAGAAGGCGGCCTCGTAGAGGGTGGTGTAGAAGAAGGTGTAGGTCGCGCTGTCCGCGGAGATGATGTTGAGCATCGTCGGCCCGAAGATGACGGCGAAGGTGCGGAAGAGGCCGCCGGCCATGATGAGCGGGATGAGCTGGACCATGGAGCCGGAGAGGTAGTCGAGGATCTTGTTCCCGATGACGGCTGGGGTGAGCTTCTCCTTGACGAGGTCGGCATCGAGGTTCTCGTCGACGGCGCCGCCACCGGTGATGCCCTTCGCGAGCAGGGCGTCATAGACCTTCGGAACGTTCTGGCCAATGATGACCTGGTACTGGGTACCAGACCACAGCGCACCGAGGACGCCGGTGACGTTCTTGACCGCGTCCTCGTCGAGAGCCTCCTTGTTCTTGAGGGTCAGACGGAGCCGGGTCATGCAGTGGGTGGCGGAGGTGATGTTCTCCTTGCCGCCGACGGCCGCCAGAACCTCCTCGGCAATCTTTGCGTTGTCTGCTGCCATGTGATTCCTCCAACTTCCAGTCCCATTCGCTGGGACTATTGTCAAGAGGCGACTCCCTGTTGTCACCTCTCATGATACTGAATTCAGTTCCGTTCCATTGCTCAGTTCTTATCTGTCTGCCAGCACATCTATAGGATGCACCAAATCTGAATCGGCTTTCGTACTCTCTATCGTTTACTAAATCGTTAAGTTAAATCGGACAGTATTTAGTTCCCTGCTCCCGCGAGCTGCCCAGAGAGGCAGGTAAACGGCACGGAGGGGGCGTCTCTCCCCCTACGCGTGCGTCGTGGCCTGGCGCACGGCGGCGTGCCAGCCCGCGACGAGCGCCTCGCGCCTCCCCTCGCTCATCGCGGGCGAGAAGGTCGTGGAACCGTTCCGCTCGTGGATGACGTTTCTCGCATAGACGCCGGCGGAGCGACCCGCGACGTAGGCGGCGCCTGCAGCGGAGAGCTCGGACAGGTCGGAGACGACGACCTTGGAGCGGGTGAGGTCGGCCTGCATCTGCATGAGGTAGCCGTTGCGCGTGA
>DCZG01000108.1:0-208 GCA_002331575.1 Atopobium sp. UBA2090
CCCCGCGCTCGACAAGGTCGAGACCGCCGATGCTGACGAGAAGATCGGCGTCGAGATCATCCGCAAGGCTCTCGAGGCCCCTGTGAGGACCATCGCCGCCAACGCCGGCTACGAGGGCTCCGTCGTCGTCGAGAAGATCAAGGGCCTGCCCGTTGGCCAGGGTCTCGACTCCGCGTCCGGCGAGTACGGCGACATGATCGAGATGGGC
>DCZG01000108.1:222-3097 GCA_002331575.1 Atopobium sp. UBA2090
CTGATCCTCATCACCGAGGCCACCGTCACCGACGAGCCCAAGGACACCTCGATCGAGGATGCCATTTCCAGGGCTGCTGCAGCCGGCGGCCAGGGTGGCGGCATGTACTAAGGTCGTCGCTCGCGTAGGTTGACTCGGGCGCCTCCGGTCCGCTCGCGAAGAAGTCTCTTGTCGCACGAGATGCGACTCGCGACCTTCGCTTGCAGGCCGGGGGCGCTTGCTCTTCTCGCCTCGCTCCAGGTGCGGCCCGTATGAGGTATCCCACCTGCACATCGTTGATTTTCTCGGGGCACGCGCGCCTTGCGCCGTGCCCCGCATCGTCTCGGCGTACAATAGACAATCGCACGCGAGCAGTCTTTAGGAGGGCACGTGGCCGAGAAGCGCGACATTCTCGATGACCTCATCGACATTCAGTCCGACTGGCAGAAGATCTCGAATCCCTTTGGGGACATCGCTGACTCCCTCGCCACGGACCCGGCGAAGCGCAAGGTCTTCAACCCGGCGGACTACAAGGAGAAGCCCTGGTGCAACTCCAACCGCTGCCTGCGCACGGCGGCAGAGCGCGACGACACCTGCTCGCGGTGCTTTGACGTCTGCCCCACGAACGCCATCACCATCCACAAGAAGAGCGTGAACATCTCCGACGACGCCTGCCGCAAGTGCGGCCTGTGCGTGGCGGCCTGCCCGACGGAGGCCATCCTCACCCGCAAGCACACGTCGCGCACCCTCTACGACCAGATTGCCCGTGCGGCATCCTCCTACGAGGAGTGCTACGTCACGTGCACCCGCGCCATCAAGCGCCTGCCCAAGGGCAACGAGATCGTCCTGCCCTGCGTGGGCCTGATCTCGAGCGAGCTGTGGTTCTCCCTGCTCGCCGACTACGTCAACATCAGCGTGTACCTGCCCGTCGGCATCTGCGACAAGTGTCGTACCACCACGGGCGAGGAGGCCTATGTCGACGCGATCGGCACGGCGNNCGGAGTGGGCCGACGCCGCGGTGGGTCTCGAGGTGGCGGACGCCAACCTCACGCATGAGCTCACTCGCGAGTACAAGCGGAGCCAGTTCGTGAGCGGTGCCATCAAGAGCACCGAGCGAATCCTCTCGAAGGCGACCCCTGCGCTCGCCGGGGCGCAGGCCGTCGCCNNAAACTGGGCTTCATCGTTGGCATCTGCAATCGAGCCGGGGCGCAGGCCGTCGCCAAGAAGATCTCCGACCACAGCAAGCGCCTCGACTCCCTTCAGAAGCAGCTCGAGAACGCGGTCGGCGTCAAGACGTCGAGCAACCGCACGCGTCTTCTCACCCAGGACCGCAAGCTCATGATGGGTGCGCTCCAGCATGCGCCCGAGCTCGCCGCCAACGTCACCCTCAAGGCCCCCGTCGTCGACTCGTCGCTCTGCTCGATGTGCGGTGACTGCGCCAACGCCTGTCCGACGCACGCAATTGACGTCGACAAGGAAGGCACCGTGAGCGTCCAGAACCCGTACTGCGTCGGCTGCGGCGCATGCGTGGTCGTCTGTCCTGACGGTGCCCTCTCGATGGAAGCCTTCGACGCCTCGGAGCTCGTCATCCCCGACAAGGACGCCGAGGAGCTCGCCCGCCAGAAGGCCAAGGCGAAGGCGGAGGCCCAGAAGTACCTCGCGACCGGCAAGGATCAGCTCAACAAGGTCGGCGATGCGCTCGAGCGCATGGGCGACGACAAGAAGTCCCAGTAACGGAGGAGAAGCCAAGTGTCACTTTCCATTGGCATCGTCGGACTGCCCAACGTCGGCAAGTCAACGCTGTTCACGGCGCTCACGCGCAAGGGCGGTCTCGCCGCCAACTATCCCTTTGCCACCATCGACCCCAACGTGGGCATCGTCGACGTCCCTGACGAGCGCCTCCAGAAGCTCGCCGAGATGGTCAACCCCGCGAGGATCGTCCCCGCGACGGTCGAGTTCGTCGACATCGCCGGCCTCGTCAAGGGTGCCAGCGAGGGAGAGGGCCTCGGGAACCAGTTCCTCGCCAACATCCGCAACTGCGACGCCATCTGTGAGGTCATTCGCTACTTCAAGGACCCCGATGTCGTGCACGTCGACGGTCGTGTCGACCCCGTCGCCGACGCAGAGACGATTCAGACCGAGCTCGTCCTCGCCGACCTCGGCTCCCTTGAGCGCTCCATCCCCAAACTCGAGAAGGATGCCAAGCGCGACAAGGAGCTCGCCGCTCGCCTGGCCGTCGCCAAGCGCCTGCAGGCATGGCTCGACGAGGGCCATCGTGCCGCCGACCTCGAGATGTCCGATGACGAGCGCGCGGCCGCGCACGACCTCTTCCTGCTCACGATGAAGTTGGTCCTCTACGTCGCCAACTGCGACGAGGACCAGCTCGGTGACAAGCCCATGATCAACGGCAAGGATGCCATCCCCATCTGCGCCGAGGTCGAGGCGGAGCTCGCCGACCTTGATCCGGAGGAGAGCGCGGAGTTCCTCGAGTCCATGGGTCTCGAGCACTCCGGCCTCGAGACGCTCGCCCAGGCGGCGTACCGTCTTCTCGGCCTGCAGAGCTTCTTCACCGCCGGTCCCAAGGAGGTCCGCGCCTGGACGGTTCGGATCGGCGCCAAGGCCCCGGAGGCCGCAGGCGTCATCCACTCCGACTTCGAGCGTGGCTTCATCAAGGCTGAGACGATCGGCTATGACGACTACGTGTCGCTCGGCGGCGAGTCCGGCGCGCGCGAGGCAGGCAGGCGCCGCATGGAGGGCAAGGACTACGTCGTGCAGGACGGCGACGTGATGGTCTTCCGCTTCAACGTGTAGGCAAGGCCCGAGTTTGTGTCGCACGATAGCTTTTTGTACATTAACCTATCGCACGATACAAATGAACCCCGGCGGATTCTCGCGA
>DCZG01000006.1:0-6988 GCA_002331575.1 Atopobium sp. UBA2090
GGGCCCTTCGTGCGTAAATCCCGCGGCGCAGGGACTCCCGTCGGATGGTCCCGCATCTTGAAGCAAGCAGCCAGAGACCAGAGACGGAGAGCAGCTCTTCATCGGCGTCGTGAGGAAGCTCTGAGGGTCAAATCCCCTCTAGCACGGGCGCCCTACTTGTCCGTCTCAAAGTCCCCAGACTCGCCGCTGCCAGAGACGACGTCCGTGTTGAACTCGAACGCGTTGATGTCCCCGCGATAGTAGGCAACCGAGTACTCCCCGATGCGGCCAGACGAGGTGAAGGCTATGGTCGAGAATCGCTCGAGTGGGTCGCCAGCCGGCACGTCGAGAAGCGCGGAGAAGTACGAGTCAGCCTTGACCACGATGAGCGTCCGACGAGCCTTCAGCACGGGGTTGCCCTGACCGGCGAAGTAGGCATACAGCGACTCATGCGCGAAGTCAACGTCATCTATGTGGGGATAGAGGTCGAGAGGTACGAAGCTGTTGACCAGCACGTTGGGGGCGTCATTGGCATAGCGCAGCCTCACGATCTCGTAGACCAGCGCCCCCTCCTTGATCCTCAGGCTACTGGCGACCTCTGCGCTCGCATGGGTCTTGTGCGACGAGATGACCTGTGTTCTCGGAACGAGGTTGTGCTGGTGCATCTCGTCGTCGAAGCTCTGCAGAATCGTTCCGTAGCGTTGGCTGATTCTCGGGGTGCGCACGATCGTGCCCTTGCGGGGGCGGCGCTCCAGGTATCCGGCCTCCACGAGCAGGTCTATCGCGCGATGGGCCGTCGGCCCGCTCACGCCGTACGTCTCGGCTATCTCGTCATCCGAGGGAATCGTCTCGCCCTCGTTGTAGGTGTGGTTCTCTATGAGGCCGAGAATCTCGTCTCGTATCATCACGTAGAGGGGTTCCGTCTTGGGCCTCCGGTCTTTAATGTCTGCAAATATGTTCTGACATATTGTACTATACTCATTCCCGGGAGAACCTCACGCGCCGCAGGCATTCCATGATGTCCTTCCCCACGAAACCCATAGCTGGAGGAAACATGACACCTTACTTCATCGTTGCCATTGTCGTACTCGGTGCTTTCCTGGCATTCGACCTCGTCAGGCGTGGCAAAGCCAGAAAGCACGTCGACGACCTCTACGAGCAGGGCAGGACGGAAGAGCTCGTGGAGTATCTCGACGGCTCCAAGGCGAGAAGGATATTTCCCGCATACAACCGCCTCTACACGAAGTTCAACGCCTATCAAAAGGCGGGCGACGCCGCTGCGGCAAGCGAGACACTGAAGGAGTTGCTCGCGCTCGACAGCTCTGACGAGCAGCGCTCCGACCTTCTCCCCAGAGCCTTCCAGTTCCTCCTCAAGAATGGAGACCACGAGAATGCCGAGAAGGTCCTCGACGAGCTCGAGAGGCGCGAGCCAGACAGGACCTTGGCAGACGAGTGCAGGAAGGTCTATGACATCGTCGCCAAGGGGAGCACCGTCTACATCAAAGAAATGGAAGACCAGCTCAAGCAGGCTGATTTGCTCGGTGACGGACCCACGGCGCAGCGGCTTCACTACCTTCTCTCGCTCCAGTACGCGAGTGAGAATGACGCAGAGGCATCCACCAGGCACCGTGAGCTCTCACTGAAGTAGCCGCCAAGAGCGGCGCGACGATTCCTAGCAGTCAGCCGGAACTAATCCCGCCCTCCTCGGAGCTGCACGGGACCCTCTCCGTTAGACAGCGGGTCGTCCGCCCAGCTCTCCTCGACGGAGGTGTCAGGCTCACTCACCGAGAACTCGAAGCTGTTGTTTCTGCCGCGATAGGTGGAGATGGAGTATTCCACGATGTTTCCGCTCGCGTCCTTGCCATGCGTGTGGAAGTAGAAGAGCGGGTCCCCGATGGGAACGTCCAGGAGCGTCGAGACAGACGCATCCGCCTTGCTGACCTCGATGCGGCGAGTCAGGGAATGCACCGGCCGGCCTAGCTCCTTCATGCGTTCGTACAGCCTGACCTGTGAAAAGTCGACTCCGTCGATGAAACCCGGGTACAGGCGGGCTGGGACGTAGTTCTCCATGAAGACGTTGGGGGTGTCGTTGATGTAGCGAAGCCTCACGAGCTTGTAGACGGCCTCTCCCAGGGGAATCCCGAGCTGCTCGGCCACCTCTTCGCCAGCCGGCTCCTCCTTCACGAGGATGGGCATGGTCCTGACGTTTCCGCCCTCGCGGCGCATCTCCTCCTCGAAGCTCTGCACGCCCTGCACCGAGGGGGGCTCGTTGTCGGACTTCTCCTCGATCGCCTTCGAGACGATGGTTCCGCGTCTCTTGTGCCTGTCAAGATACCCGTCGTTGACGAGGATCTGAAGCGCCTGCCTCACTGTTGGACGACTCACCCCATACGCCTTGGCAAGATCGACCTCGGAGGGAATGGTGTCGCCCTCCGCATAGGTGCCGTCCTTGATCTTTGCCAGGAGGTCATCGCGTATCGACATGTAGAGAGTCTGCATCATGAGTCCTTCGAGGGGTCCCCTTGGCAGCCAGGGAGTCTAAATGACGTTAGACCAATGATATATATGAGCTATGTAAGGTCATTCCTTTCATGAACAAACATTACGAACCTTACATATTTAGAAGCGAGTCACGAGAAGTACGCGCGACAGACGTGTCGGGCGTGCCGTCCACACAGCTCGCATGCAAGCTTTTGATAATCGTGGCGTAGGGTTCCGACCTTCCGAAGAGCGAGCTCGTGCCCAGAACGGCGCCGTCGACCCCCAACCTTGCCGCCCGCACCACGACGTCAGGCGAGCAGGCGCCGTCGATGACCACCTTGTAGCCGTACTTGTCTTTGGCCTCCACGAGCTGGAATAGCTTGGGCGTCACGTAGTCCAGGTACCTCTGACCGGCAAATCCCGGGTTCACGGTCATGACCAGCACGTAGTCAACGACGGACAGCATGGGCTCCACGGTGGAGAAGCTCACTCCCGGGTCAACCGCGATGCCGGGGCGAGCTCCGAGACGCTCGATCCTCTGGAGCGTGGAGTTCACCGCAGATGCGACCTCAGGGTGCACGTAGACGATGCTTACCCCCGCCGCTATGAAGAGCTCGGCAACCTCGTCCGGCCGCTCGGTCATGAGGTGCGCGTCGCAGGGCAGCGTCGACCTCCTGCAGATGGCGACCGCGTCTCCCAGCCCGAGCCCGAAGTTCGGGACGAAGTGGCCGTCCATCACGTCGAGGTGGAGTATGTCTGCGCCAGCCGCGCAGAGCTCGTCGACCTCGTCTCCGAGTCTGTCAAAGTCCGCGCACATCATCGATGGGCAGAGCAGCATGGCTTGCCTCCTAGGCAGTCGTCATCATGCAGGTGAGGTTCCCGGCGATCTCTACCTTCTCGCCGTGTGGCGCGAGGAAGTGCGACCCCACGGCGACCTTCTCGCCGCCAACGGTCCCCGTGCCTCGCACCACGCTCACGAGCTCGTAGCAAGCGCCCTCGAGGACGTAGGCGTCATCGTCCACGACGAGCTTCTCAATCGTGAACGAGGGCGAGTCCGTGTAGGTGGTCCTGATGCACCCGCCGTATGCCTCCACCCTTGCGTCGTAGCGCTCGCGGTTGAGGTCGCTGCCGTACTTCAGGCAGTCAATGGCCTGCTCCAGATGGAGCTGGCGCTTCGTGCCGTCAGCCCCCACCCTGTCGTAGTCGTAGAACCGGTAGGTCACGTCCGTTGACTGCTGGACCTCGTAGACGATCACGTTCGCGCCGCAGGCATGCAGCGTCCCCGCGGGGATGTACACGAAGTCGTCGTCGTGCACCTTGAGATGACGCACGAGATCGTCCCACCGTCCCTGACTCACAGAGGAGAGGAGGTCGTTCTCGTCGACGGCGTTGTGGCCGAACACAATGTCGGCACCCCTCGCCGCCTCGAGAAAGTACCATGCCTCGTTCTTCCCGAACGAATACCCCGCAGCCTTCGCCCTCTCGGCATCGGGATGGACCTGGATCGACAGGCGATCGCAGGGGCACAGAAGCGAGACGATCAGGGGGAAGTCGCGGTCGGTGTCACCGAAGAGCTGGGGATCCTTCTCCCAGAGCTCCCGAAGGGTCATCCCGGCATAGGACCCGTTCATGCAGACGTTGGAGTTCTTATCCTGGGCGGAGAACGCCCACGCCTGACCCGTGCGATCAGGCATCCAGTCGTACCCGAAATACCGCTTGATCGACTCCCCTCCCCAAACGGTCACGAAGGGAATCGGCTCGAAGAACAGTGCGCTCATCATCGCCCCAATCGACGTCAACTCACCAGAGGCGCCCAGCCGTCCTCGGGACGACCGGGCACCTCTGCAATGGTTCCTGCGGAAAGGTCCTCCGGCCTAGAAGAGACCGACGAGGCAGGTGACGATGATGATGCCCGTGAGGATGAGCAGGACCTTGGTGGGGCCGAACTGCTTCTTGTTGAGCATCCAGTAGGTGAAGAGAACGAAGATCAGCGGGAACAGCTTGGGGAACACACCATTGAGGGTGTCGGAGAGGGCAGTGTAGTCCGAGCCCTTCGGGATGTTGACGATCGTGCTAATCGAGATGAAGCTCGCCGCAAGGGTTCCGGTGACGATGATGCCGAGGACGTTGATCGCGTCCATGAGACGACGGGACTCGTTTCCGGCAAGGACGTCGATGGCGCTGAGGCCCATCTTGTAGCCGTAGCGGAACATGCCGTAGGAGATGGCCAGGCCGAGAACCAGCCAGCTGATGATGTAGAAGATCGGGCCGGCGGGGCTGCCGCTGGAGGCGAGGCTCATGCCCACGGACAGTAGGGTCGGGACGATGATGCCCTGGATGATCGAGTCGCCGAGACCGGCGAGCGGGCCCATGAGCGTGGTCTTGATGTTGGTGACCATCTCCTCGGGGATGTCACCACCGAGCGCGATGTCCTCCTCGAGGGAGGCGACGATGCCGTTGACGATGGTTCCGACCTGGGGCTCGGTGTTGTAGAACTGCGAGTGACGGACGAGGAGGCGCTTCTTGCCCTCAGGGTCATCCTTGTAGAACTTCTCGGCGAAGGGGATGTACGACCAGGCGAAGCCGTGAGTCTCGAGCTTCTCGTAGGAGCTGGACGAGAACCATCCGACCTGCCAGCGATACCACAGCGAATTCAGGTCCTTCTTGGTGAGACCTTCCTTGCCGTCGACAACCTTGGGCGTGAATGTAGCCATTGTCTCTGTTCTCCTCTCGATTAGAACAGGTCGGGGTCTTCGTAGGCCGCGTCGCTCGACTGCGCCAGTGCCGCGTCAGGAGCTGCGCCCTTTCCGGAGGCGAGGTAGGTGAGGTAGGCGACGACGGCGGCGATGAAGACCATGGGGATGGTTCCGAGGCCGAGGAACGCGCACACCACGAAGCCGAACAGGAAGAAGACCATCTGGATGGAGTCCTTGATGACGATGTTCATGAGCATGCCGACGCCGAGGGCGGGAAGGACTCCGCCGAGGACCTGGATGATGTGCGTGACAATCTCGGGGACGCTGGCGAGAATACCGTCGACGACGCCCTGACCGAAGTAGATTGCCAGGAAGACGGGGACAAAGCGAAGCAGGAAGGTGCAGATGTTCGGGATGACCAGGTGCCAGGTGTTGATGCCTTTGGTGTCGCCGGCCTCTGCCGCCTCGTACGCCTTGTTGTTGAAGACCGAGTAGAAGGCCATGCGGAGGTTGTAGAAGATCAGACCGAAGGTGTTGCCGACGAGCACCGCGAGCGTCGCGGCGACGGCGGGGTCATGCGTGGTCGCCATGGCGAGGCCGATGCCGCCGTAGGACGCGTAGGTGATCTCGGAGTTGGTCGCGCCGCCCGTGGAGAGGTTGGCGATGAAGACCGCCTGGACGGCGACGCCGCAGAGAACGCCCTGCTCGACGTTACCGAAGGCGATACCGCAGACGAGACCGGCAACGAGCGGACGACCCAGGCAGTAGAAGCTGCCCGTCGTGCCCAACACGTTGGCCGACTCGATTGCGCCAAAGTAGCAGAACAATCCGCAGATCAGCGCTGGGAAAAACATGCCCATGTTTCCTCCTCTTTCCTTTCCTGTATGTGCTTACATCGATTGGTACTTGGCCTTGACCTGCTGCCAAGTGCGTACCCCGCTGTTGGGAACGAGCTGGAACTGCACCTCGACGCCATTCGCCTCGAGGGAGTCGACCGCCGCCACGTCCTCGTCGTTCAGGCACACCGCATCCCCGAGGTTCTTGATGTCGGGGCGCTTCACCGTGAGATTGCCCACGTTGAGGGTGGGTCCGAAGTCGCCGCCGAGCTCCCTGAGCTTGGCGAACGCCTCGATGGAGTCGGAGATGACGAAGAAGTCCCTCTTTGACTCCCTGGCCTTCTCGCACGCGGAGACGCCTTGCTGGACGTCGTAGATGCCGAGCTTGAGATGACCGGCGGCAGCCCTCAGGACCTTCTTGCGAAGCTCGTCCTCGGCCACCGAGTCACTGATGACGATGATCGCGCTGCAGGGCTTCTCGGCGCCCCAGCGCATGATCGTCTGACCGTGGATGACGCGGTCGTCCACACGTGCGAAGGTGATTGCCATACGTTCCCCTCTCCCTTTCGATGAACTCCGATTCGTCTTCCGTGGATTGCCTAGAACAGGTCCGTGTCTTCGTCCGAGCCCTTCTCCTCGGGGAGGTCGGTTCCCGAAACGCCAAACCTACCGGCGTCAAGCGCCGTCTGGTACACCGCGTCGAGGTCGCCATCCGCGAGTCCTGCCTCGATGAGCATGGGAAGGTTGAGCCCCGAAACAAGGCGCAGGTGAGTCGGGTCCTTCAGGAAGCGCGCATACGACTCGTTGAAGGGGGTGCCTCCCCTGAGATCGGCGAGGACGAGCAGGTCGCCCTGGGCGAGAAGCTCGTCGAACGCAGCATCCAGGCGCAGGCGGAAGTCGCTGATCCCCGCGTCGGTGAGACTCACCGCGGAGACGTTCGTCGCGGTCGGCACGAGCATGTGGTAGGCGTCGTACACGCCTGCGCAGAGGCTTCCG
>DCZG01000006.1:7005-13371 GCA_002331575.1 Atopobium sp. UBA2090
TGCTGTATGACGTAATGAGCTGGGAATTCTCTGCTATTTGTCCAATATGTCCTAATTTATACGACCAATTTCGTGGTCGATTTGTGATACTAGTGAGCAAAGTTAGTTATGTCAAGACCAATTTTCGACAATATCGGACTATTTTTCCGACTTTTTGCAGACTTTTTTACAAATGTATTTACATTACATGAGGAACGGCGTATAGAATCAGGTCAGGATCTCTTGGATGCCGTCCAACAGAAAAAGGAGTCTTCCCGTGAGCAAAACCTATACCCTCGACGACCTCGCACGTCTCGTGGACCACACGAACCTGCACCCCGACGCAACCGAGCAGGACATGAAGAAGCTCTGTGATGAGGCCAAGCAGTACCACTTCAAGATGGTCGCCATCAACCAAGCCCAGTCTGCCTACTGCTCGAAGCAGCTCGCGGGCACCGACATCGACACCGGCGCGGCCATCGCCTTCCCCCTGGGACAGACCTCCATCGCAGCCAAGGTGTTCGAGACCAAGGACGCCCTCGCCAACGGTGCAAACGAGATTGACTACGTCGTCAACCTCACGCAGGTCAAGGCGGGCAACTGGGACTACATTCGCGACGAGATGACCAGCATCGTCGAGGTGTGCAACGAGGCAGGAGTGCCCTCCAAGGTCATCTTCGAGACCTGCTTCCTCGCACAGGAGGAGAAGCTCGGGCTGTGCGCCGTTGCCAGGGAGGTCGGCCCCACCTTCGTGAAGACGTCCACCGGCTTCGCCAAGGCCGGGGCGACGGTCGCCGACGTCACCCTCATGAAGGCCAACGTTGGCGACAAGGTTCAGGTCAAGGCGGCCGGAGGGGTGCGCACGGCGGACGAGTTCCTCGACATGGTCCGCGCCGGCGCCACCCGCATCGGCTGCAGCCAGGGCATTCCCATCATCGAGGAGATCGGGCGCCGATTCGCCGAGCAGGGCGTCACCACAATCGACCTATAGTCTGCGATGAGCCTCGAGCAAACCGTGATCTACAACTTCCGTAAGGAGCTGACACCTATGTCAATGGGACCGATTCTTCTCGAACCCAACTACATATCCCCCATCTGGGCTGGGCCCAGGATCTCGCAGATTCGCGGGCTGCCCTATGGCGGTGACGTCAACAACGGGGAGTCGTTCGACGTCTCTGCGCACCGGGGCATGGTCGGCACCGTGCTCAACACCGAGCACGCCGGCATGAAGTTCGACCAGCTCATCCGCGAGCACCACGACGAGGTCATCGGGTCGCTTGCCGACGACGCCACCGTGCAGGTGTGCTACATGGACGCCATCGACAACCTCTCCGTTCAGGTGCACCCCGACGAGGAGTACGCCACACGCGTGGAGGACGACCACGAGAAGGCCGAGGCCTGGTACATCCTCGACGCCGAACCTGGCGCCACGCTCATAGCCGGCTGCACCACCAATGACCTCGATGCCCTGCGCAAGGCTGCCGACGACGACACGATCGGTGACGCCTATGGTCTTCACCTGCCCGTCTCGGAGGGCGACTTCGTGCTCGTGCCTGCCGGCACCATGCACGCCGTTGGCCCGGGAATCCTCTGCGTGGAGGTCGGGACGCTCGGCTTCACCACCTACCGCCTCTGCGACTGGGGACGCGGCCGAGAGCTCGCAGTCGACAAGGGCTTCGACGTCCTCAAGACCGAGAACGTCGCCACCGTGACGCACCTCGGCCTGTACGACTCAAGCGTCGCCGCGGGTTCGGAAGCCTTGGTACGCAGGGGATTCACGCATGCCCTCTGCGCCGCCAACGTCATCGACGTCCACGGTGAGTGGACTGAGGAGATGGGCGACCGCTACCAGGTCCTCACCATCGTCAAGGGCGAGGCCATGGTCGCGACCCCCAATGGCGAGGTCATGCTCACCTACACCCGTTCAGCGGTCATCCCGGCGTGCGCCGGTTCGTTCACCGTACGCGGGAACTGCCGCGTCATCCAGAGCTTCGTCCCCGAAGCGTAGCCGCAGCCCGCACAGACAGAGGACCAAGGAGGTCGTCACATGAAGCGCATGGTGATCACCGGGGCCAGCGGATACCTCGCGAGCCTCATCCAGCTCTACAACAAGGACGAGTTCGAGTTCATACGCGTCTCACGTCGGGACGTCGACTACTCCAAGCCCGAGGAGGTCTCGAGGTACTTCTCGTCTCTCGACTTCGACGTGCTCTTCCACACCGCCGCCAATGCCACGACCGCGAGCTGCGAGAGCGACCCCGTGGGCACGCACCTGGTCAACTGCGACTCTGCAATCGAGATCGCCAAGGTCTGCCGCGAGAAGGGCAAGCGCATGCTCTTCATCTCCACCGAGCAGATCTTCAACGGCAAGGGCATACCCGGCCCCTTTGGCGAGGAAGAGAAGCTCTGCTCGGTCACGCGATACGGCCAGCAGAAGGCGGAGGTCGATGCCTGGATGCGTTCCACCATGGACGACTACGTCATCATGCGTCTGTCCTGGATGTTCGGGATGCCTCTGCCCCACATCAAGCCGTCGCCCGGCATCGTTCTCAACACCCTCAAGGCCATGAGGACAAAGACCCCGACCCTTTTCACGGTCAACGAGAAGCGCTGCATGACTTACGCGCAGCGGCTCGCCGACCAGTTCCCCGCGATCTGCTCGCTCCCGAGCGGCGCCTACCACTTTGCGAGCCAGAACGACCGGTGCACCTACGACTGCGCCAGGCTCGTCGCTCGCAAGTTCGGCTATGGCGAGAAGGAGATCGACAGCTACATCCTGCCGAACAACGACCGCTACGCCGACCGCTTCCGCGATTTCCGCCTCGACAACTCAAAGATCGTCTCGGCTGGCATCGAGCTCGGGACCTTTGAGGACGACGTCGACCGCTGTCTGGCCGACTTCGGCTGGACTCACTAGACGTCCGCGTGTCCGGCGGCGCCCTCACCGCCACCGGACGTCCTTCCACCTCCGCCCTGTCGAATTCGTCACCGTTGGGAGAAGTCCATGCTCAAGCCCTGTGTCATCACCGAATACGTCGACCCGAGCCTTTCGAGGGCGCTGCCCCAGATCGCCGACCTCGGCTTCGAGACGGTCGAGCTCCACACCATCGACGGGACGCCCGTGGAAAGCTGCACCGACGAGCAGCTCGCGGACTCCAAGGTCCTTCTCGACCGGTATCACATGCACGTGGCGAACGTCGCCAGCACGATCTTCTTCGATGCCAGGCTCTTCCCCACCGACGACCTCGGCGACGCGACGACCGACTATCCCTGCGCCTCTGGTGACATCGACGATCACCTCGCCCATCTCAGGCGCGCCATCGACGCGGCGAAGGTCCTCGGCAGCCCCAGCGTTCGCGTGTTCCCCTTCCGCTATCCCAGCAACCGGCTGACGCCGCTCGGCACCGCCGTCGACAGGGAGGCCATCGAGGGACACCTACGCCAGGCACTGCAGGTCGCGCGCGAGGGCGACGTCACCATCGTCCTCGAGAACTGCCCCCACACGCACCTGCCCAAGGGGAAGATGACGCTCGAGGTCGTGAAGGCGATCGACGACCCGCGGCTGCGCCTTTTGTGGGATCCCGCCAACTCGTACCGGGCGGTCGTGGACAACGTGCCCGAGCGCTACCGTGACACGACCCTGCTCGAGGAGCTCGACGAGGTCCTGCCCTTCGTGGCGCACGTGCACCTGAAGAACTACCGCTTCGACCCCGAGGTCCAGCCCAAGCCCTTCGTGCACGTTCCCCTCGGAGAGGGAGACATCGACTATCGGGTGCTTCTCGGCCGCCTCTCCGAGCGCGGCTACGACGGCGTCGTCTCGCTCGAGCCCGAGGTCGGCCGCGAGGGCTCGCTCGACTCCATGAGGACTCTCGTCGAGATGATCGGCGCATGACGAGATAGGGAGCCCTTCCGAGAGGAATACACCCGATTTGTTGCAAGAAGGCTCCAGCACCGTCAAGTGTTGGAGCCTTCAGCGTTCGAGCTCAGTCGTTCCGTCTCGCCATACTGCGTGTAGTCTCCGGAGCAACGCTAGCTCCTATCGCCCGCGACGTGCACTTTTCGAATGCAGGACGTGGATGAGCAGTGCGAGAAGGGCCATCGACCCTCCCAGGACACAGGTGCCCGACCACCCGAAGGCTCCAAAGGCCATCGCTCCAAACGCCGACCCCGCTGAGCCGCCAAGGAAGTACGAGAACATGAAGATGGTGTCCGTCCTGCTGCGGATGCCGTCCCCCAATGCCTGGACTCGCGCCATGTTCGACACCTGCCCGAACTGGTTGCCGAGGTCGAGAACCACGGCGCCGGCGACCAGCCCGGGAACGGAGCCTCCGGACGCCAGAAAGACGAGGTACGCGAGAAGGGAGGCCGCGGACCCGATCCCCACGGGAAGCGACGTGCCGCACCTGTCACCGATTCGCCCGATGGGCGAGGCCATGAGCACGCCCACCAGACCCGTGAGCCCGAGAAGGCCGGCCTCCCGCGCGCCCAGCCCGATTCCCGGTTCCGCCAGGTGAAGTGCGACGGTTCCCCAGAAGCAGCTGAACGCTCCAAACATCAGAAACCCATTGACGGCGGCTTCGCGAAGCTCTGGATACCCGCGGACCAGCACGGGCAACGAAGCCAGCGTCTTTCGGTAGGAGGCTGCAAGAAACTCCGAATGAGAGGGAGGGCTAGGAAGCTTTCTGCGGACGGCGAGCGCAAGCGCGAAGATTGCGACTGCCGCCAGCAGGTAGACGCTACGCCAGNNCCAGTCAGCTCGCCGACCACGCCGCCGAAGGTTCGAGACAGCAGGATGCCCGCGAGCAGACCGCTCATCATCGTCCCCACAGTCGCCCCCTCCCTCCCCTGCGGCGCCAGATGTGTCGCGAGAGGGATGATGAGCTGCGGCGTCACCGAGCCGAAGCCCAGCACACATAGCATGACGACCAGCAGTGAGAAGCTCGGAGAGACGGCGACCGCGAAGAGGGCCACCACTGAGACAAGCATCGCGATGAAGATGAGCCTTCCGCGATCGACCAGGTCACCGAGGGGGACGACAAGAAGGAGGCCCGCCGCATATCCAAGCTGGACGCAGGTCACGGCTATGCCCGCCGCGCCAGCGGGAATGCCAAACTCGCCCGCGACGACAGCCTCAAGCGGCTGTATGTAGTAGAGGCTTGCGACGCAGATCCCGCATGCCACGGAGAGCAGTATCTCAAGTCCACGCGTCAACGACTGTCCCCCGCCGCTCACAGTCCCTCCTTCTCACCGAGACGCGACATGCCCTCGTCGAACCCCCTGAGAAACTCGAGCAGCCGCTTTTTCTCTGCCGCGGACGCAGTGAGGAGCAGGTTGCCTGCGAGGACCGAATAGCGCTCGTGCAGACGTTCGTGCCCCTCGACCGCCCGTCGACCGCCGTCCGTCAACACGAGCTTCAGCGACCTTCCCCTGCTGGGTTGTTCAGCGGGCTCCAACAAGCCCTCTGAGCGGAGCCAGGCAACGTGCTGAGATACCGCGCCTCTCGTCACACCGAACTTCTGGGCTATGGCCGAGGCGTTGTCCTGCGGGCGGTCCGCGACATGCTGCAGAAGGTGGATGTCAAGATGGCTCAGGGGGGCTTCAGTCCCGAAGCCGCGCGGCGCTCCGTCAACCTGGTCAAAGGTTGCGATGAGCTGCAGGAGCGCGTCGCTTATCTCGCGAACGCTAACGCTTCTGGAGCTGGGGTCGTCACCTGTTGCCATGTCTTGCATGGGAATCCTCGCTCTCACGGATTGCACGTATATGTTTAGCAACTATACACTTATTCTCTCCACGTGCCATGGCGCACGAGTGCCTGGTTTTGGCATAGTGCCCAAAAAGGGTTCCTTCGTGCGCAAATCCCGTAGCGCCGGACTCTGGCAGGCACAGCAAGTCGGGACGAACCGTTAGCGATTCAATCTTCGATAACAGGTCACGGAAGGAAGCCCTACAGGACGACCCGTGCGCCAGCTTGTAATAACTACGAAAACTGCTGCGGTCTCTCCCGGCCTCAGTGGCTCGCTTCGACAATGCGACCCTTCTGCTGGGTGGCGACCAGAATGCGAGGCTACGGTTGGCCGTCACATGGCGGTCGAAATCGCACTGCGCAGTTTTGTCTCATGCGCTCATTCTCTCGATACCCTTGAGCTTCTACCTTGGCTCGATACTGGATTTCCATCACTAGCTGTCTCATCAGCCTCTGCCAGCATCAGTGCGCGAAACGCATGCATGCACCTCTGCGTTACACGGCACGAAGTTGAATCCAATTCCTTCGGCCTCTTGCCTCCGAGTTCAACCGGACTTACTGCGAGTAGCCTCCGGAGCACTTCACGTCAGAGTCCTCGTGTCCCATCGACCGACGGCTCTGCCCAAAACCCCACAAGTTGTCCC
>DCZG01000127.1:0-147 GCA_002331575.1 Atopobium sp. UBA2090
AACCCCGACCGAGTATCCCCTGCTGCACAGGAAGCGCACGATTTTCTCGAAGTCACGCGTGCCCGTGAGACGACGTCTGCTCGCCAGCTCGAATGCCGCATCATCCTCGGAATCCTCGGAGAGGAAGCCCTCCGGCCAGCCCTCGAC
>DCZG01000127.1:171-4109 GCA_002331575.1 Atopobium sp. UBA2090
TTCCGTGCCGCTCGAGCTCTCGCTCGATCTTGATCCTCCCCCACCCCTGACTCGCTTTGGAGCGGATGAAGACGTCGGCGAAGCGGCCATCATCGACGAGATGGCAGCCGACAGCACGTGTGACGGCCTTGTCGACCGTCGACGAGGGAAAGCCATCCTTGCGGAGCCTCTCGGCGAGATCGGCCGACGAGTAGTCGCGCTTGGCGACGAGCTCCTCGACTTTGAGCGTGACGCACTCGTCGGTAACCCTACCCATGAGAAAGAGAAGCTCGTTGCGCGAGGAAGGGTTGACGCTGCCGGACTTCCTTCCCGCCGCCATCCTGCGCGCGACGGCGGCGGGAACGGAAAGCGTCTCCTCTCCACGCTCGTCTGACTTCACCGAGACGATGCCGAGCGGCTTACGTCTGCCCAAGGCGGACGTCCCGCCCTTTGGAAGGCTCACATCCCACGTGAAGGAGGACTCGTGTCGGGGACTCTCACCCATGTCTACTCTAGCGGGTCGCTCGCGTCGGGACCGTCCACGGGTTCGCCCACGCGCTCGTCGCCGAGGACGAGGCCGCAGGCGACACGGACCTTATGGTCGATCTCGTCCATGAGGTCAGGATTGGCAGCGAGGAACTCCTTCGCGGCCTCGCGACCCTGACCGAGCCGCTCGTCGCCGTACGTGAACCACGAACCTGACTTGTTCACGATCTCGTAGTCGACGGCCATATCGAGCAGCGAGCCCTCCTTGGAGATGCCCTTGCCGTACATGATGTCGAACTCGGCCTGCTTGAAGGGAGGCGCGACCTTGTTCTTGACGACCTTGACCTTCACTCGGTTGCCGACCGCCTCGCCGTTGACCTTGATGCTGTCGATGCGGCGTATGTCCATGCGAACGGAGGAGAAGAACTTGAGCGCACGCCCGCCGGGGGTGGTCTCGGGGTTACCGAACATCACGCCGATCTTCTCGCGGAGCTGGTTGATGAAGATGCAGGTGGTGTTGGACTTGGAGAGCGAGCCCGCGAGCTTGCGGAGGGCCTGGCTCATGAGACGGGCCTGCAGGCCGACCGTGGTGTCGCCTATCTCGCCCTCGATCTCGGCTCGAGGGACGAGCGCGGCGACAGAGTCGATGACCACGACGTCGATGGCACCGGAGCGGACGAGCATGTCGCAGATCTCGAGGGCCTGCTCGCCGGTGTCCGGCTGGGAGATGAGGACCTCGTCGATGTCGACGCCGATGCGAGCCGCATAGCCCGGGTCGAGTGCGTGCTCGGCGTCGATGAAGGCGCAGGTGCCGCCGATTTTTTGCATCTCGGCAATCACTTGCAAGGTCAGCGTGGTCTTGCCCGACGACTCAGGGCCATAGATTTCGATCACACGGCCGCGGGGCAGGCCACCCACGCCCNNTGCTCGGCGTCGATGAAGGCGACGACACCGCCCATGGCTTGGGCCTCGGCGAGGATTTCGAGGGAGAGCGTCGTCTTGCCCGAGGACTCGGGGCCGAAGATTTCGACGATGCGGCCGCGGGGAACGCCGCCGATGCCGAGGGCCGCATCGAGCGCGAGAGATCCAGTCGGGATGGCCTCGATCTCGAGGCTCGGCCCTCCGTCACCGTAGCGCATGATCGAACCCTGCCCGAACTTCTTCTCGATCTCGGACGTGGTGGCCTGGAGGACCTTCTCGCGATCCTCTCCGCTCGTGGGCGGATGAATCTCACGCACGACGCTCTTGGACTTGGCCATGATTACTCCCTCTGTGTGCCGACTAGGTGTGATGATATACGAACACGCGTTCGTAGTCAATCACTCTTGGCNNGGCTGCACTCTACCAGCACGTTCTTCCCGCATTCTGACGCCTGGCGACACCCTGGCCAACCACTGTCTGACAGATGTCTGACGAGCATGGCAGCCATCAGGGAAAATGGCGACTCGTGGTCTCCCGCCTCGGCGAGCGGCTATCGAACGGACTTCCGAGTCTCCAATATTCCTTCACGGAGAAGTACGACGGCACGCCTCACGGCGGCGAGTCTCACGGCGGCGCGATTGCCTGGGAAGAGATTGGGGAAGCTCCTCGTGCCGACGGGGGTCGAGAGACCCATCCAGACGGTACCGACGGGCTTGCCCGGCTCCTCTCCGCCAGGACCCGCGATTCCCGTGATCGAGACTGCCACGTCACAGCCGAGCACGCGACGCGCCCCGTCGGCCATCTGCGCCGCACACTCCGCCGAGACGACGCCCACGCCGTCGATGACCTCGTCGGTGACGCCAAGCACGTCGTGCTTGACGGGAATCGCGTAGCTCACGACGCCACCGCGGAGCACGCTCGACGAACCGGGGACGGCCGTGATCGACCCGGCGACGAGACCGCCCGTGCACGATTCGGCGGTTCCCACGGTGAGACCCGCGGAGGCAGCCTCCGATACGAGCGCTGCGCACGAGTCGTAGAGCTCGGGGTCAGAGGGCAGGATCTCTCCACGCGCCATGCCTAGTCGTCCTCCTCGGTGATCGAGTCCCACGACTTGACGAAGTAGTCGACACCCGACCAGGCGGTCAGGACCATGGCGACGATGAGGAGAACCCACGAGACCACGTGGAGAATGGACCAGAGCGGCCCGACGGGAAGGCTCATGCAGAGCAGCAGCCCGCAGATCGAGGACATCGTCGTCGCGGTCTTGGCCTTCCCGAGGTTCGAGGCTGCGATGACCGTACCCTTGGAGGCGACGACCATCCTGAGGCCGGAGACGAGAAACTCCCGCGCGACGACGATGAGCAGGCACCATGACCCGATCTCACCGCATTCGAGCAGATAGCACAGGGCGACGATCACGGCGAGCTTGTCGGCGATGGGATCGAGGAACTTGCCGAAGGTGGTGACCTCGTTACGACTGCGGGCGAGATAGCCGTCGAGCTTGTCCGTGAGCGAGATCAAGCAGTAGCCGAGAAAGACCGCGAACGCGCCCACGGCGACGTTCGAGCCAGTCGGAGGGGCGCCCCACGCCTCGGCGAGGAACAGCCAGATGGGGACGAGCACCACCCTGATGCAGGTGACGATGTTCGCGGGCGTCCAGATTGACTTTCGCGCGTTCGTCAAAACCGCTCTTCCCCCTCCGCGGCGACCAGCTCGCCGATCATCTCGTAGCAGAACGAGTCGACGAGGTCGCAGGTGACGATGTCGCCGACGCCCGCCTCGCCGCTCATGATATGCACCGCCCCGTCGGAGTCGGGCGCTTGGAACCAGGCGTGACCGATGAGCTCGACACCGTCATCCGACTCCTCGACGCCATCGATGATAACCCTCACCCGCTCGCCGAGGTGCCGCGCCGTCGCCGCGAAGCCGAGCTCCTCGGTGAGGTCGACGAGTCGTTGGGTTCTCTCGAGCTTGACGTCCTCGGGAATCTGGCCGGGCATCTCCGCAGCTGCGGTGCCGTCCTCCTGCGAGTACGGGAAGACCGAGCAGTAGTCGAACTCCTCCTCCTGGATGAAGTCGACAAGCTCATCGACCTCGTCGTCCGTCTCGCCGGGGAAGCCGACGAGGGCGGTCGTCCTCAGCACCATGCCGGGAATCTCCCGGCGGAGACGCGCGAAGAGCTCCCGGAGCTGGTCGACGGAACCAGAGCGGCCCATACGCTCGAGCACGCGCTCCGAGCAGTGCTGAATGGGGATGTCGATGTAGTCGAGCACCTCGGGGGTGTCTCGGATGGTCGAGATGAGCTCGTCGGTCATGCCCTCGGGCTGGAGGTAGAGCACGCGCACCCATCCGCCGTACGGTCGGACGACCTCGGCAACCTGGCGCAGCAGCGTGGCAAGGGTGCCGGCGCCCGGGAGGTCGCTTCCCCAGACACCCGTGTCCTGGCCGATGAGCACGACCTCGCGAACGCCGCCCTCCATGAGGCACGCGACCTCGGAGACGATGTCAGATGCGAGGCGGGAGCGATAGCGGCCGCGGATGAAGGGGAG
>DCZG01000127.1:4120-11096 GCA_002331575.1 Atopobium sp. UBA2090
AGAGATCTTCACGAAGGCGCTCGCGCCGGTGATGGTGCGCAGGATACCACCCATTGCGCTCGTCACAGACGAGTCGTCGATGCCGAGGACGTCGCTTACGACGTCGACGATGGTGTCCTCCTCGTCCGCCTTGACGAACGCGGTGACCTCGGGAAGCTCTCCCGGAAGGTCGTCGCCGTAGCGCGAGGGAACGCAGCCGCACATCACGATCGGAAGGCTGCGCACGCCCTCCTCGGTCTCCTCGGCCAGCTCGAGCGTGGCCTCGATGGACTCCTCGGTGGCAGACGCAAGGAACGAGCAGGTGTTCACGACCGCCACGTCCGCGGAGTCGACGTCCTCGGCCTCCGCAAAGCCCGCACGAAGGAGAAGCGCCCTCATCCTGTCGGTGTCGACCTCGTTCTTGGCGCAGCCGAGCGTCACGAAGAGCACGCTCGCGAGCGGTCTATCGGTAGTTGACGAACTGGAGAGGCTGACCATAGTCCCCTTCCTTGAGTGAGGCGATGACGGACTGGAGGACGTCGCGCGAGGCCGAGCTCACGCGGAGCTTGTCTCCCTCGACGGTCGCCTTTGCCTTGACCTTTGAGTCTCTGATGTCCTTCGCGATCCGCTTGGCCGTGTCCTGGTCGATGCCCTGGATGACGCTCCCCGACTGGCGGACCGTCATGCCCGTGGCCGCCTGTGGCTTGTCCCACCTGACGGCGGCGAGGTCGATGCCGCGCTTGACGAGCTTCGAGGAGAGCACGTCGCGGACCTGGCTCGCGATGAACTCCGAGGGCGCCTCGATCGAGAAGACCCCGTCCTTCTTGGAGAGGTCGAGCGTGGCTCCCGTGCCCTTGAGGTCGTAGCGTTGCGTGAGCTCGCGCGACGCCTGCTGGAAGGCGTTGTCAACCTCCTGCATGTCGACGACGGAGACGACGTCGAAGCTTGATTCCTTTGCCATGTATGCCCCCTAGGGTGACTAGACGTTCGCAGTGCCTGTCGTGGTCTTGGTGGTCGTGCCGGTGGTCGTGGTGTTCGTGCCGGTGGTCGAGGTCGAGTCAGAGCTCGTCGAGGTGTCGGTCGCGACGGGCGTGCCCGCGATCGTGACGCTGCCGATGCCCGACGCCTTCGAGTCGAAGTTGACCGTCTCGCCGTTCTTGGTCACCTGCACTGCGCTCGTGTCGCTCACCTGGATGGTGATCGAGTCGGTGACGGTGTAGGTAGCGTCCCACGGGCCGGTGATGGTCTCGGCGACCTTGCTCACGCCGTCGCACTGAATCTCGACCCAGGAGACCTGGCCGCTCGCAACGGTGACGGTCACATCGGTCTCGACAGGCGTCGTGGCGGTTGTCGAGCTCGAGGAGGACGACTCGGTCGAGGTGCCTGTCGTCGTGCCCGTCGTGCCGGTCGAAGTGGTCGTCGTGTCCTTCGTGGTGCCGGAGTCAGCGGTGCCGGAGCTGGAGGACGAGTCTGCGCTCGTCACGGCGACGGTGTGGGTGTCCTGCGTCGTCGTCTTGCTGCTCACGCAGGACCTCACGGAGCTCACGAGGATGACCGTGAGGACGACCGCGAGGACGACGATGATCAGGAAGATGGCACGCCGGCTGTCGGAGAAGAAGTCGTCGAGAAGGCCGAGCACGCCTCCCCTGCGCCGTCTGCGGCGACTCGTGCTCGATGCGGGACGGCGGCGCACGTTGGGATGGTCTACGTTGGCGATGTTGCGAGACGAGCGCCTGCCCGAGATCGTGGAGGCGCGCTCGTACGGCTTGGCCCGGTCGTCATAGCGGAGGTCGTCGTCGTACTCGTTGGGGCGCACGTTCCGCCTCGAGACGTCGTCGCGCCGGTACAGCCTCTGAGAGCGCACCGAGGACCTGTCATCCCCCGCGCGATCCTCGATGCCGTTCTGGCTCTCGCGAAGGAGCCTGCCGGTGGGGTCGTTGTCCGGCCTGCGACGGGCGTTCGTCTGCGGCCGCTGGCGAGACGCCTGTCTCGAAGGCTCCGATGACCTGCCGCGTTGGGCGTTGTTCGGATGTCCGTAGACGTACTCGGTGTGGGAGTAGGTGGCGTCCTCGCGAGATACCCTCGGCGCCTGAGGCGCGCCGCCCTGGCGCGAGCGTACGCCCGATGTCGTCGCGAAGGCGCCCATGTCACCCGCGGGACCACCTGCCGTGGGCAGGAGACCGTGGTACTCGACGTAGGCCTTGGGACGCGAGTCCGCCTCGTTGGGAACATCGTACCCCGTGATGCCCCGTCCGGACTGCGTGTCCCGGGTGCGCCTGCGAAGCTCGTGGCTCGCCGTGCCGTTAATGTGCTCGTAGAGCTCCTCCTGGAAGAGGTCGACGACCTCTCGGGGGTTGAGTCCTAGGTAGCGGGCATACGACGAGAGCATGCCCTGCGCATAGCCGCTCTGTGGCATGTTCTCCCAGTCGCCCTCCTCGAAGGCGATGAGTACCGGCTCCTTGAGCTTCAGTATCTTGGACGCCTGCTGCACGGAGAGGCCCAGCTGGCGACGACGACCGAGAATCAACTCGCTGAAATGCGGACGTGCCATGCCTACTCGACCTCCCCATACTGAGACTCGGCGTTGCAGAGCTCCTCGAGACCGTCCTTGTCGAGAAGGACGTCGCGAGGCTTCGACCCGTTGGCAGGACCCACCACGCCCTTGGCCTCGAGCATGTCCATGATTCTACCAGCCCTGGCGTAGCCCACGGAAAGCGCACGCTGAAGTCCGGAGGTGGAACCGAGCTGGGAGTCCACGACGAGCTGCGCGGCCTCCCAGATGAGCGGGTCGTCCGCCGAGGCCGCGCCGGGCACGCCGGGAACGCCGGGCTCGTTGGGCGACACGACGGTGAGGATGTCCTCGTGGTAGTCGGCGTCGCGGTGCTCCTTGATGAACGCGACGACCTGCTCGACCTCGTCCTGCGAGACGAAGCAGCCCTGGGCGCGCTTGGGGCGCTGGCCACGGAGCTTGTAGAGCATGTCGCCGTGCCCGAGGAGCCGCTCGGCGCCGTTCTGGTCGAGGATGATGCGCGAGTTCATGCCGTTGTCGACGGAGAGCGCCACGCGGTTGTCGATGTTCGCCTTGATGAGGCCCGTGACGACGTCGGCGGACGGACGCTGCGTGGCGACGATGAGGTGGATGCCGGCGGCACGACCGAGCTGGGCGATGCGGACGATGGAGGACTCGACGTCCTTGCCCGCCACCATCATGAGGTCGGAGAGCTCGTCGATGACGATGACGAAGTAGGGCATGTGCTTGGGAGGGTTGTCCATCTCCGCGTACTTGTCGCCGTCGACGTTCCTGTTGTACGTGATGATGTCGCGCACCTTGTAGTGCTGGAACACCTTGAGGCGACGCTCCATCTCGGTGACCGCCCACTGGAGGGCGGAGGCCGCCTTGTGGGCGTCAGTCACGACGGGGACGTAGAGGTGCGGGAGCCCCTCGTAGAACGTGAACTCGACGCGCTTTGGGTCGACCATGATGAGGCGGAGCTCCTCGGGCGTGGCTCGCATGAGCATCGTCATGACAAGGCCATTCAAGAAGACCGACTTGCCCGATCCGGTGGTGCCCGCCACGAGGAGGTGCGGGAGCGAGGCGATGTCCACGACGACGGGCTTGCCCTCAGAGTCGCGCCCGAAGGCGCCCTCGAGCGGCCCGCCCTTGACGTAGGGCATGAGGTCGCCGAGGTAGACGGGTTGCGTCTCCCGGTTGGGAATCTCGATGCCCACGAGCGACGTCCCGGGGATGGGCGCGAAGATGCGGACCGAGCGTGCCGCGAGCGAGAGCGCGATGTCATCGGTGAGGTTCGTGATCTTGTTGACGCGCTCGCCCTCGCCCATCTCGATCTTGAAGGTGGTGACCGAGGGACCCGCGATCCAGCCGACGACGCGGCTCGACAGGCCAAACTCCAGGAGCGTGTCCTGCAGCTTCTGCGCGACTCCGGTCAGCTGCTCCTTCGAGGCGGCGGCCGTTCCGGAGTTGGGGTTGAACTTGAGCATGTCGACGGGTGGGAACTCATAGCTTCCGTCAGTCGAGTCGCCACCCGGCAGCGAGACGCCCTGCGGGGCGGCCCCGCCCTTCGCAGCCTTGGGCTGGCGCGCCTTCTCGATGAACCCGGGGATGCTCGTGCGGGCCTCGGGCTCCGCGGTGGCTGCGGCGGCGTCCCCCACGTTCTCCCCCGTCCCCTTGCGACCCTTGCGACCGAGGCGCTTGACCTTGGTGGTCATGGCGTCGTCCGCGCCGAGAAGCGTCGTGGCGGCCGTTCCGTCGTCTTCGACGGGGGCTGAAGCCGGCACGTCCCGAGCGTCGGCCGACGCAGCAGCTCGGCGCAGCACGCTCGTCGTCCGGTCGCCGATGAAGGAGGTGTCGGCGCCGAGAGGCTCGTCAGCCGCGTCATCCTCCGGGAAGTCGAAGCCACCCGCCGAAGCCTCGGCCTCGGCGCGCTCGGCGAGACGCTCCTCGTTGCGGAGGCGGTGCGACTCCGCGGCGGCGGCGAGACGAGCGTGGATCTTGGACACGGCGTCCGAGATCGAGAAGCCGCAGACCACCACGCCCGCGATGACCAGGCCGACGAGAAGGACGTTGCCGACGATGACACCCACGAGCTTGAGGAGGGCGTAGGCGATGCCGCCGCCCACGTAGCCGCCGGCGCCCTCGAGCTGCACCGGGGAGAGGACGATGTCGGGCACCTCGCCAGCCCCCGGGATGTTGAGCGAGAGCATGGCGAGGACGGCGAGGACGATGAGGGACAGACCGAGCGCGACGCGTCCGGAGATCGGACCGTTCTCGTCCATGAAGAAGGTCATCGCAAAGAGAAACACGGCTATCGGAAAGAGAATCGCACCCGCCCCGAAGCACAGGGTGAGGGCATGACCGACCGCGCTCGTGACGAGCGCGGACGATGGCACCACGAGCGAGACGAACATGGCGATGGCGACGACGGCGAGAAAGAGCGCAACGATGTCGTTCTGGGTGCTCGAGAGCCCCGTACGAGCGGGAACCTGAGCGGCCCCCCGCTTACCCTGAGACCCCTTGGCCCCAGAGCCTGCGTTCCTTGAGTTTGTCGTTCTCTTCTTGGCTGCGTTTGATCTGCGTTTCGAGGGCATCTAAACCTCCATCACGACCGGGATGACCATTGGCCGTGTGTGCGTCTTGTTCCATAGGAAGTTCGACAAAGAGTTTCTCACATTCTTGCGGATGCTGTCGATGTTGAGACCCTCGGCCTTGAGTTGCTTCTCGACCTGGGTGCGGACGAGCCTCTGGGCGTCGGACATGAGCTCCTCGTCCGTGGCGAACGACACTCCCCTGCCGGAGATCTCTATCGCGTCGATCGTGAGCGACTGGGCGGACGCGGCGACGACGCAGGTGATGACGCCGTCCTGCGCGAGCTTCTGGCGGTCGCGGAGCACCGTGGGGTTGGCGTCGGTGATCGACAGGCCGTCGACGTAGACGATGCCGGAGTTGACGGACTCGCCGCGGGTGACCTTGCCCTTGCGCATCTCGAGCGAGTCGCCGTTGTCGAGGATGAAGACGTTGCTCTCGGGAATGCCCATCTGGTACGCGAGCTTGGCGTGGGCACGCAGGTGAACGGCCTCGCCGTGCACGGGCATGAAGTACGTGGGCTTGGTCATGGCCATCATGAGCTTGAGCTCCTCCTGGCTGCCGTGACCGGAGACGTGCACGAGGGTCTGGCTCTTGTCGTAGATCTCGCAGCCGATCTTCGCAAGCGAGTTGATGATGGACTGGACGCTCTTCTCGTTGCCGGGAACGGGCGTCGCGGAGATGATCACCGTGTCGGAGGCGTGGATCGAGAGGGACTTGTGCTCGCCGTTGGCCATGCGGGCGAGTGCCGAGAGGGGCTCTCCCTGGCTGCCGGTGCAGAGCACGACGACCTTCTCGTCGGGAATCTTGTCGACGTCGTAGGCGTCGATGATGTTCTCGTCGGAGATCTTGAGGTAGCCGAGGTCGCGGGCGACCTTGGTGTTGGTGACCATGGAGCGGCCCGTGACCACGACCTTCCTGCCCACGGCGGTGCTCGCGTCGCAGACCTGCTGCAGACGGTGGATGTGACTCGAGAAGGACGCGACGAAGACGCGGCCCTTGGCGTTCTTGATGATGTGGCGAAGGGACGGGCCGACGCTCGCCTCGGAGGGCGTGAAGCCGGGACGGGTCGCGTTGGTCGAGTCGGAGAGGAGAAGGTCGACGCCCTCGGAACCGAACTTGTTGAGCGCGGTGTAGTTGGGGCGGACGCCGTCGATCGGCGTCTGGTCGAGCTTGAAGTCCCCCGTGTGGATGACGGTGCCCGCGGGCGTCGACATGAACACGCCGAAGGCCGCCGGGATGGAGTGGGTCATCGCGAAGAAGGTGATGTTGAAGGCTCCGAGCGTGATGGTGGAGCCGTCCGTGACCTCGCGGAACTTGGGGGCCTTGATGTTGTGCTCCGCGAGCTTGCCCTCGATGAAGCCGAGCGTGAGCTTGCTGGAGTAGATCGGCACCTTGTGGGTGAGGTCCATGAGGAGGTACGGCAGGGCGCCGGTGTGATCCTCGTGACCGTGGGTGATGATGATGCCGCGGAGCTTCTCCTCGTTCTCGAGAACGTAGGAGTAGTCGGGAAGGATGAGGTCGATTCCCGGCTGGTTGTCATCGGGGAACATGAGACCGGCGTCGACGAGAACCATGTCGTCCGCATACTCGAAGGCGGTCATGTTCTTGCCGATGCCGTCAAGGCCACCCAGGGGGATGACCTTGAGTGCGTAGTCCTTCTTAGGCATTGCTAAAAGGTTCCTTTCGTCGGGTTCAGGGATATGGTTCAGGCGGTTCTCGGACGCGATGACGTCCAGCCGCACTTCTCTGCTCTTATCGGAAACGCATTCATCCCTGATATTGTAGTAAAGAACCACGCTCCCGACGTGTGGTTCCATCGTGGATTTGAGGTCTCCGGCATGTGGCGGGCATGTGACGGATTGGCGGGGCGCGTCACGAGGAGCGTCCGCCGTC
>DCZG01000092.1 GCA_002331575.1 Atopobium sp. UBA2090
TCACCCTTCATCACCGTAAGCGGGGTAGTGTCAAATGCAAATATTCCGGACACGAGCTGGTCATGACGAACCTGGTAGATCAATCGAACTCTAGGGACAGCAAGTAGCCCATCCTGTACACCCACGGTGGCCAGGATGGACGCCGTGGACGGATCGGACAAGGCGGCCGCGGGATCAGTCCCGATGGCTCAGACTTTCGTCTGTGCCCCGGGGGACGCCTCCGCGGCCGCACCGTCCGAACGTCCTTTCGCTCTGCGGGGGATGCCCCGCGCCCCGGGGGGTGACCGACTTGAGCCGTGACGCCATGCCGAGGCGCCTTAACGTCCGGATCTCCGATTGCGAGCTCGAGGCCCTGGACCGGACATCCGCCGAGATGGGCTGCTCCAGGAGCCAGGTCGTGAGGCTCCTGATACACTGCCTCGCGGACGGCGGGACGCGCATGGGGGCGGGCACCGTCGCCTTCGACTACGAGACCTCCCACGGCATCGTGCGGAACCTGCGCTCCATAGGGACGCTCTACAACCAGTCCGTGGCGGCGCTCAACACGATCGCGAAGGTCGCCCGCGAGTCGCCGGGCGATGTGGCGGCCGAGGACGCGCTCGAGGTCCTCAGGGTCGTGGACGCCGAGATGACCTACGTGGCGGACTCGCTCGGGTGCCTCCGCGAGGACGTTGCGAGGCTCTCCGACAGGCCGGCCGTCTTCCTCTGGAGCTGACCGGCATGCCGGCGATCAAGGCCATATCGGGGCACACGGGGCTCGCCGCCGCGAGGAGGTACCTCGAGCGGGACGGGAGGGCGCTCGCCAGGGACCTCCTGCACTTCTCGCGGATGGACGAGTCCCCGCGCCAGGCGGGGCTCGTCGAGGCTCGCTTCGACTGGGACGCAGCCATGGACGAGACGAGGCGCGCCAACGGCAACGACGCCCCGTGCCGCGGGAGGACCGCCAGGACCTACAAGCACTACGTGCTCTCCCCCGACCCGCGCGACGGAGTCTCGCTCGCGGACCTGAGGGGGCTCGCCGTGCGCTGGGCCGAGGAGAGCTTCCCGGACTTCCAGGTGGCCATCGTCTACCACGATGACAACGATGGACCGCTACTACGCAGGCCAGTACGACGAGGGGAGCCTCCCTGCGAAGGCCACCCGCACCTGGACCGTCTCCACGGGGGAGGACGGCACCGCGGACCTCTCGTCCGCCACGGGCGACGACCTCTACCGCGACGCGGCAGGCAACGCCGTCGTCCCGCTGGGCACCGTGGCCATAAGGGAGACCAGGGCGCCGGAGGGATACGTGGCTTCGGACAAGACCTTCGTCACGCGCGTGACCGCCGAGGGGACCGCCGAGCACGTCTCGACCTACGCCGCGCCCACGGTCGCCGAGCAGGTCCGCCGCGGCGACCTCGAGCTCGTGAAGGCGGAGTCCGGAAGCATGCGGCGCCTCGCGGGCGTGCCCTTCCGGATCACCTCCGCCACCACGGGCGAGTCCCACGTCATCGTGACGGACGAGAACGGTCAGGCGAGCACCGCCTCGTCATGGGCCTCCCACGCCACGCGCACGAACGCCAACGACACGGCCGGCGAGGGCTCCTGGGACGCCGCCGCGGGAGTCTGGTTCAGCGGGACGACCGGCAAGGCGACGGCGCCGGACGACTCCAAGGGCGCCCTGCCCTACGACACGTACGCGGTCGAGGAGCTCCGCTGCGCGGCCAACGAGGGCCTGAGGCTCGTCAGCATGACCGTAACGGTCTCGTGCGACGCGAGGACCGTCGAGCTCGGCGCCGTGGACGACGACCAGGGCCCGCGCATCGCCACGACCCTCACCGGCAAGGGAGGGGAGCACCTGGCCGAGGCCGCCGGGAGCGTCACGCTCACGGACGAGGTGGAGTACGAGAACCTCGAGCCCGGGAAGGAGTACGAGCTCACGGGAACCCTCATGGACCGCGAGACCGGCAAGGCCGTCACCGCCACGGCGAAGCTCGCCCCCAAGCTCTCCACGGGCAAGGCCAAGGTCACCTTCGAGTTCGACGCGACCGGGCTCGCCGGCCACTCCGTCGTGGCGTTCGAGGAGCTCAGCCAGGGCGGGAAGACGGTGGCCACGCATGCCGACATCGACGACGAGGGGCAGACGGTCCTGTTCCCGAAGATCGGCACCACCGCGACGGACGCGGAGGACGGCTCCCACGACGCGGCGGCCGACGACGACGTGACCATCACGGACACCGTCGAGTACCAGAACCTCGTGCCCGGGAAGGAGTACGAGCTCACCGGCACCCTCATGGACCGCGAGACCGGCGAGGCCGTTACGGACGCAAAGGGCGAGAAGGTCACAGCGACCACGAAGCTCACGCCCGAGGAGGCAAGCGGAACGGCGACCGTCACGTTCAGGTTCGACGGCTCCGACCTCGCGGGACGCACGGTCGTCGCCTTCGAGGAGCTCTCGCGCGAAGGCCACGTGTACGCCACGCACTCCGACCTCTCCGACGAGGGCCAGAGCGTCGCGTTCCCCCAGGTGAGGACGACGGCGAGCGACGCCGCTGACGGCGACAAGGTCATCGACGCGGCGCCCGGCCAGCGCGTGGCCGACACCGTCTCCTACTCCAACGTCACCCCCGGGACCGAGTACAGGGTCAGGGGACACCTGCTCGACGCCGAGACGAGCGAGGAACTCGCCACGGCGGAGACGACCGTCACTCCCGAGTCCTCCGAGGGCACCGTCGAGGTCGCCTTCGACGTGGACGGCACCGCACTCGAGGGGAGGAAGCTCGTCTGCACGGAGGAGCTCTCTCGCGCGGACAAGGTCGTCGCCACCCACGCCGACCTAAAGGACGAGGGACAGACCGTGAGCCTGCCCGGCATCCACACCACGGCGACCGACGCGGCGGACGGCGACCACGAGGCCACGGCCGCGGACAAGGTCACCATCACGGACAGGGTCGAGTGGTCCGGGCTCGTCAAGGGCCGCGAGTACACGGTCACGGGCACGCTCATGGACAAGTCCACGGGCGAGGGGGTCAAGGGAAGCGACGGCAGCCCCGTCACCGCCAGCGCCACCTTCACCGCGGACGCCGAGTCCGGCAGCACCGACGTCACGTTCGAGTTCGACGGTAGCGCGCTCGCAGGGCACGACGTGGTCGCCTTCGAGACCATCTCCCACGATGGGAGGACCGTGGCCACCCACGCCGACCTCGAGGACCGGGGACAGACGGTGAGCATCACCGAGGCCCCGCCCGAGGCCCCCAAGGGGGAGAAGGCCACCAAGGGCGGCGGCCAGCTGCCCAAGACCGGCGACGCCGGGATCCCGGTCGCCCCCATCGCGGGTCTCTGCGCCGCGGCAGGCCTCTCGCTCGCGGGCGCACGCGCGCTCAGGCGCCGCGGAAGGCGCGGCGAGCCCGACGTCCGCATCGAGCGCGGACCCGAGGGCGGCACCGGCCCGCTGGGAGGGGGCGGAACCGATGATTAGCCACCTCGGCGCCATCTGTGTTTTGTCAAGCAGAAGTGAACGGTAATATCACCAGGAATTGAACGCTGCAGGCACGGGAACCGGACATCCGGTGTTCAATTCCTGTGCCTGAATGCGCCGCCTGGTTTCAGCAGGCGGTGCAGAAGCGCAATATGGACGGTGCTGAAGGGCAATAACCTGCTATCGGCCGGCTGGTGCCGAGGCGCGACAACCGCAGTGCCAGTACGGGCTAATACTCACTTGCCCCAGAAAGAGAGCCAACTATGTTTGAGGGAGTTTTTTGCCCCTCCATCACCATTACCGACGACGAGGGCAAGATCGACTTTGATCTCTGGGGCAAGCACCTGGACCACTTGGCTGACGCCGGCCTCGACGGTGTGCTTCTGTTCGGAAGCATCGGCGAGTTCTACAGCGTGAGCCTTGAGGACAAGAAGGCCGTCGTCGACTTTGCCGTCAAGCGCGTTGCCGGCCGCATGAAGGTCTTCGTCGGCGTGGGCGACACCACCTACGCGAATGTCCTTGACCTTACCCGCTATTCCGAGAAGGCGGGCGCGGACGCGGTCCTCGCCGTGTCGCCGTACTACTTCGGGCCGAGCGACGCCGCCGCCGAGGAGTACTTCGGGGCATCGCGCAGGCCACGGAGCTGCCCGTAATTCTCTATAACTTCCCGGCTCGCACGGGCACCGACCTCAACCCCGAGCTCGTCGCACGCCTTGCCGCGGTGCACAAGAACATCTGCGGCATCAAGGACACCGTCGACACCATCAGCCACACTCGCAAGGTCATCCGTGCCGCGCGTGCCGTTAACCCCGAGTTCACGGTTTTCTCCGGTTTCGACGAGTATTACCTGGTCAACCGAGTAAGCGGCGGCAACGGCGTCCTTTGCGGCCTGACCAATGTCGAGCCCGAGCTCTTCTCGCGCATGCACAAGGCTTACCAGTCCGGCGACCTTGCGACCGCCGTCGAGTGCGCTGAGCGCATCTCCAAGCTGATGGCTGTCTACGACGCGTGCGACCTTTTCGTCTCGGCCATCAAGGCGGCCGTGAATGTCAAGGGTCTTCCCATCTCGACCAAGATCTTCGAGCCGGCCGTCCAGGCCACGCCCGAGCAGGTCGCCGCGATTCGTGAGCTTCTTGCTTAGCTTAATACGAGTATTTGAACTTAGCTTTTTATTTTGATTCTGGTTTGATTTGCGCTGCTAGTTTCATATTTTGTTAAGAAAGCAGCCTTCTCTTTATTGTGAGAGAAGGCTGCTTATATATATCCATAGACAGTGCATTATTACAAACAGCAATATTTCCAGAACGCCGTTAGAGTGACTTCTTTTTCTTACGCTTACAATGCTTCGATGAATCGCCGCTGTGCGGCGCGTCCCATTTCATCCCATTTGAACACGCCGGCATCTTCGAGAACGTGACCGAATACCAGCCCAACGCCTTCGCGAATAATCTCATCAGCGCTCAACGTATCTATCTCGGGATGCGACGCCGCAATCTGTCGAGCCCATTCAGCATGAGATGCTGTGAGCTCGTCCGTATCCAGCCCTGTGAGATCACCTGCGAGAAGGTGGTCCTTTACCGCCTCGAGCTCACGCACTAGGCGTGCAGGCAGGACTGCCAGCCCCATGACTTCGATGAGGCCGATGTTCTCGCGTTTTATGTGGTGCCACTGGGCATGTGGGTGGAAGTCGCCAAGAGGATTCTGCTCGCTCGTAACATTGCAGCGAAGGGTAAGGTAAGCTTCGTAATCTCCGCTGTTCGTGCGGCGAACAACAGGTGTCACGGTGTTGTGCGGCGTGCCGTCCGCTTCGCTTGCGCGCACGCCTACCGACTCGTCACTCCAGCATCGCCATGTATCGATCACGTGAACACACGCGTTAAGGATCTCGCCGCGATCTCCACTACGCAGACGTAGCACGCTGAGCGGCCATCGAAGCACTTCTCCTCGCACATTGGGGTATCTGAGCATTGAGAACGTTTGGTCGGACTCGGCGCGCATCATTGGAAACACGTGGTCCCCGCCCTGGTAGTGGTCGTGGGAGAGAATCGAGCCGCCCACGATAGGCAGGTCGGCGTTCGATCCGATGAAGTAATGGGGGAGAAGGTCAACGAAGTCGAGTAGGTGCTCGAGCGCATTCCTGTCGATGTGCATCGGCCGATGATGTGCGTTCATGACTATACAGTGCTCGTTGAAGTAGGCGTAGGGGGAGTATTGCAGGCCCCAACGCTCTCCGGCAAGCTCGATGGGGATGATGCGGAGGTTCTGACGTGCGGGGTGTGCCCCGCCGAAGGCCGCGACGCCGCGGCCGGGATAGCCTTCGTTTTCGATGCAGAGCTGACAAGCGGGGTACTT
>DCZG01000155.1 GCA_002331575.1 Atopobium sp. UBA2090
CACAAAGCCGTTGCCCGGTCGCGCCGCCACGCACCAGCCGCAGAATAACACCCCTGCCGAAGGATCCAGCGTGCGGAGTCCTTCGGCAGGGGTGGTGCTCGGAGAGGCCCCCTCTCCCCTCGGAGCGAATCGTGCTACTTGGCGATGCAACCAAAGACTCGGTAGTAGTGCTCGAGCATCTCCTCCATAGAGTCCTGACCTGCGATCAGGCGCTTCATGCCCGACAGCGACGGGTCGGCAGCGATGCCTGCCATGTTCGCGTCCATGAGGTCGGTGTAGATGTTGATCTTGCAGACGCCTCCCTGCGCACAGCGGGTCAGGTTGTCGTCCCCGCTCGACGAACCACCGTGGAGCACGAGCGGCACCTTCACCGCCTGGCGGAGCTCGGCGAGACGTTCGAAGCTGATCTTGGGCACCCCCTTGTACTTGCCGTGCGCCGTCCCGATCGAGACGGCCAGCGAGTCGACGCCCGTCTCCTCGGCAAAGCGGGCTGCCATGTCGGGTTCGGTGTAGATCGTGTCGCTGCTGCCGCTGTCGTAGGTCTCCCCCTGACCCACGTGGCCGATCTCGGCCTCGACCGTGATGTCGAACTGGTGCGCGTACTCGACGACCTCCTTGGTCCTGTCGAGGTTCACGTCGAACGGCTCGGCAGAGGCGTCAATCATGACCGAGGTGAAGCCGAGGTCGATTGAGTCCTTAACCATCTGCAGGTCAGAGCCATGATCGAGGTGGAGCGCGGTGGGTGCCGAACTGTCCTTGCAGTAGTACATGGCCAGCATCGCCGCCTCCTGCAGCGACAGCATCGGCTTGTGTACTGGCGCGTAGGCGATGATGACCGGCTGCTGGAGCCTCTCGGCCACCCTCATGTAGGCGCGGAGCGAGTGCATGTCAAACAGGTCCGGCGAAGGAATCGCGTAGTGGCCTTCCTGGGCCTTCTGGAGCATTTCCCTGGAATTCACGAGCATGGGCGTTGCCTCCTCCTCTTCTTGGGAGCAGGCGCTCCGCGAACGTTCGCAGGGCGCCTGCTTGCGAGCAACTGAACCGCCTGCGTACTGATGACCGCAAGTTTACTGCGTCTTCTCCTCATAGAGCTCGATGAGCGCATCGTCCATGAAGATGAAGGCGAGACGAGCCGTCGGCGAGAGGACCTCGGGGCCAAAGACCACGGTCTGGGCCTTCGCAAGGTACGGGTCCATGTTGTCGACCTTGTAGGCGACATGGAACAGCTTGCCGATGACCTCGGGGAAGCGGCTGCCCGGCTCGAACTTCAGATACTCGATCTTGTAGTCGTAGCTGTCGGTGTCGGTGTTGACCCAGAAGCCGCCCCACTCGTTGTAGACCATGTTGGGCTTCTTGTTGATGACCGGAATGCCGATGTGCATGTACTCGGCCGACATGGTTTCTCCTTTCGTTGGCTGGCGAGAATACCTCTTCGCGCCGCGCTACTTGTTGAATGCAATCGTATGGGCGGGCGTGTTCCAACGGGCCAGCGTCACGTCATCCCACTTGGCGATGTTGAGCTGGAAGCCAGCCTGCTCCTGAACGGTCAGGATCTCGCCGACCATGTTGGCGACGACCTCGATGCCCAGGTCCTCAAGGTAGTGGACGCAGTCCTTGTAGAGAATCCACTGCTCCATGAGCGTGGTTGAGCCGGAGCCGTTGATCATGACGAAGGCCTTGTCGCCCTTGACGAGCGGAATGTCCTTGACCAGGGCGTTGGCCATGATCTCGATGGTCTCCTTGGCGGTCTTCATCGGCTGACGGCCACCACCGCCCTCGCCGTGCTGGCCCATGCCAATCTCCATGTCGATGTCTCCAAGGTCACCGAACTCAGCGCCCGTGGCAGGATGCGTCGCGCAGCGAGACGCGACGGCGATGGTGGCCATGGAGTCGGCGTACTTCTGGGCGATGTCCGCGACCTCGTCGAGCGACTTGCCCTCGCGGGCGGCAGCGGCGGCGATGTGATAGAGCGGAATCGCGCCGGCAAGGCCGCGGCGATCGTCGGCATTGGAGCGCGGCGCGTTGGAGATGTCCTCCTGCGTGATGACCTTGCGGACGTTCAGGCCCTCCTTCTCGACCATCTTCATGACCATGTTGCCGGTCAGCATGTCACCCGCGTGGTTCAGCGTGAGCAGCAAGACGCCATGGCCCTTGTCGGCGAGCTTGACGGCCTCGAACACGGGCTGCGGACTCGGGGAGGCAAAGATGTCGCCCACGACGTGAATGTCAGTCATTCCCTCGCCGACGAAGCCGTGCTGCGCCGGCTCGTGCCCGCTGCCGCCGTACGTGACGATCGTGACACGATCCGCACCGGCAAGCGCACGGCTGATGACCATGTGGCCACGAACCTCGACGATGTCATGGTTGGCCAACTCCATGCCCTCGAGCAGCTCATCGGTCAGGGTGTCAGGGTTGTTGATAAACTTCTTCATCTTCATGGCAGCACTCCTCCCCCATCGTTCGTTACTGTGCGTCGTCTTTCGCAAGTCCTGCGAAGAATGACTTCATCGATACCGCGCCGGCGTCCGGCGTTCCGAGCGTCTGCTCGCCGTAGCTCCGAGCCCGTCCGAATTTGGAGACGTAGTTCTTGGTGTCGTCAGCGCCCTTGTCCGCAGCGGCGGCGGCCGCCGAGAACAGCTCCTGGATGCTGCCGTCCGTGCTCCGAAGCGCTTCGGTCGCAGGAATCAGGGCGTCCATCATGGTCTTGTCGCCGACCTTGGCCTTCGAGAGCGCCGCGAGGTTGGCCAGGCCCGACGCGAACATGGCCTTGAGGTCATCTGCCGACACGGGGCCGCTCGCCGGTGCCGCCTGGGCGAGACCATCGAGGTAGGTGTACCAAAGAGGCACCGCGCTTCCCCCGTTGATTCCCATCACCGCGTCCGCCGCGCTGTCGAGCAAATCGTGCACCTCGCTGCAGCCCGTCTGGGATGCGATGACCGCCTTGGCGATCTTCTCCATCGTGATGCCGTGGTCCGCATCGCCGAAGTGTGAGTCGATCTCGGTCAGCTCGTCCTTGGCATCGATGACGGAACGCCAGCCGTTCTCGAAGCGCCTTGCGAACTCCTGATACGTCATCTCCATTGTTTTCCTCCTCTCTTTACAATTGTTAATATATGTTAGATTCTTACTTGTATATGCGCGCTTCTTCAGGTACATTTTCTAATCTTTGTCATAATGTAAGGGAGAATCATCACAGCAAATGTGAAGTTTCGCCAGCGTATCAGAATACGCCGCAAGCGTAATTAACTTTTGTTAATTCGTTGAGAGCTGAAGGCTAGAATGCCCGTCTAGCGGTCCAGAAGCTTCTGGGCAAGCGACTCCGGCAGCACGAGAACGTCAATGACGCCCATGCCAAGGGCCCCGACGAGGCTGGCGGGCTGCAGCAGCGCAGAGCAGCAGGCAACGACCTTCTCGGTGTTCTTGAGCTGGTCGACGCTAATCTGCACGGCGTTGTCCACCTTGGGCATGACCAGGCTTCCGTTGATGTCGTAGTAGTACGCGAGCATGCGTCCCACGGCGCCGAGCTTGGCGGGGTTCTTACCAAACCGGTACTCGGCACCGAGGTCGGGATAGGAGGAGACGTTGGAGACGTTCAGCACCGCCAGGTCCATGTCGCCCCAGCACTGCTCGAGGTCGCGGTACATGTCGGTATGGTGAGCAAAGGTCAGGTCGTCATCCGAGTCGAAGAACGCGGGCAGGTAGAGGTACTTGGCCGGAAGCCCGACGTGCATCGAGATGATGCGCGTGATCTCGTTGGGATGATAGCCGCGATAGGAGGCGCCGATGCCGCCTATCAGCGGAAAGATGCAGCCGGTGGCGTCATCCTCGGGCTCGGGCTCGAGCGTCTCGGCGTACTGCGCCATGTGGTCGGGCAGGGAGCCCCAGCCGATGCCGATGCGCTTGCCTGCGCAGTCGCTGAAGCAGTAGCGGTACGCCTCCATGGCGAGCGCGTCGTTCGTCTCCTCCTCGCTCTTCTGGTCCTCGACCAGAAGCACCTCCTGGATGCCAAAACGGTCTCTGAGCTGCTCGGACATCAGCTGTCGGGCGTTCTTTGCGTGGTTGATCGTGATGGTCACGACCCCACGCTGGCGCGCCTCCTTGAGAAGGACGCTGACGAGCGGTCGCGAGACGCCGAGCACCTTGGCGATCTCTCCCTGGTTCATGTCCTGCTTGTAGTACATCTCGGCGACGTTCACGAGACGTTCGATGCGACCATCATCAGATAGCATTTGTTACCTAATCTCAGCGAGAAGGACTTACCTTTGTTTGTACTATAGCATTGTCCTCGGCGTTCTCAGCGATGCCCCGCTCGTCGCCGATATGACACGCTGCCACCAGAAAACGCCGCCGCGACCCAGAGCTTCGTGGTCGCGGCGGCGTCATGATTCGATGACCTCTTCCCTACTCTTTCTCTGACCTCCTGCGAGCGACGAGCAGTGCGGCAGCGCCAGAGAGGGCGAGCAGGACCATCATCCCCGCAGAGATGGAATCACCGGTATTGGGCAGGGTGGAGACTCTCGTGGTCGTCGTGCGAACCGTCACCGAGGATGTGGACGTCGACGGAGACGTCGGGGTCGGCGTGGGGGCGGGAACGACCTCCTTGGCAAAGCCGTTCTCGATGGTCGCGGGCGTGGTGACCTTGGCCGCGAGCACGCCCTGGCCCGCATCGGTCACCGTAACGGTGGCCGTCTGGGTCGCTCCGCCGCACGTCCAGCCGGATTCCAGGGCGGTGGTCTCGCTCACCTGGTAGGAGTAGACACCCGCCTTGGTGAACTCGATGGTACCGAAGCCGACCGTCTTGCTGCCCGCGGCGTCGAAGGATGCGGAACCCGAAGTCCCCGTGGCGGCTGGCGCGCCGTCCGTTGGCGTGATTGAGAACTCAAAGGACGCTGGCGAGAAGCCCTCCCCGCTGACCGTCTTGGTGAGCAGGGCATCGAGAGCCGTGTCGAGGGTGACGCTCGTCGCATAGCGGTCCCTGATGGTGCCTCGCGCCCCGACGAATGCGGCGGACAGCACGCCGTTCTCGTCGCTCTGCACCTTCACGGTCACCGTGAGCGGCGAGTTCTCCAAGGTCCAGCCAACGCCTCCGTCGGTCTGGGAGATGCGATAGACATAGGTGCCCGGCTCAGTGAAGCTCATCTCGCCGAAGTCGACGTCATAGGTCCCCGTTGCCGTCACGCTTACCGTGACCGAGGGGATGGCACTGCCGTCCGGCCTCACGGGGTCGGGCGTGCCGTCGGCACCGGCGATTGTCAGCTGGAAGGTCGCGCTGGGAACGGAGGTGTCGGAGACGACCTGCACCTGGGCGACGGAATTCGCCGTGTCGAGCGTTGCCGGCGTATAGGAGAGGGCATTGGTGAACGCGATGCCCGTCGTCCCGCTGCTGTCGACCGTCGTGCGCGCGGTGAGGACGCCCGCCCCGTCGTCGGAAACGGTCACGACGACGGTGTGACTGCTCGTATCGTAGGTCCACCCACTGCCGTCTGCGGGGGCAGCGTCGCTGCCGTCCGAGGCGACCTCTTTGACCTCATACGTGTAGGTGCCCGGGGTCGTGTACGTGATGGAGCCAAACGTGTCCGTGGCGTCAGTCACGACCGTGCCGGAAGTGGTGCCTGCGGGAGCGTCCACCGAGAGCCACATGGCGGAACTCGTGGCGCCCTCGGGCAAGGGCATCGTGGTGGCGTCGAGGCCGACAGCCGTGGTCGACGCCGCCTTGAGCTCGAACCAGAAGGTCTTGGCAGCAGCGGTCGTGTCTCCCGTCACGGTCTTCTCCACGGCGAACCGCGAGGCATCCACCGTGACTGCCCCTGCAGAGTATTCATTCACGAAGGTTGTGACGAGAAGCTCGGAGGTGCTCTGCGGGGTGTAGGACGTACTGGATGTCGGAGTGATCGTAATTCCGCCTGCAGTGACGGCTGCCTGAAGCACGCCGTTGACATCCGTCACGACGACGGTCATCGTCGTCGCACCGGAAAGGTTGCTCCATCCTGCGGGCAACTGCTGCTCGGAGATGGTGTACTGATACGTACCTGCCTGCGTGAACGTAATCGTCCCGAACGAGACGGGATCGGGAGTGGAGCCAGCGCTGTCAAAGGTGGTCGTCGCCGTCGCCTGCGCAGGCATCGGGGCACCAGCAGTCTGAGCGGCAATCACATGCGTGAAGCTCGCGGGGAACGTGGGCGTGCCGTTGGCGACGGAGATCGTCGTACCGACGGAGGGCGTGATCGAGACGGAGGTCGTCGAGTAGCTGTTGGTGATGGTCGCAGGCGTAGTCACGACCGCCGAGAGCGCGCCGTCCGCATTGCCGCTCACGTCGACCGTCACCGAATGCGTCTCGTGGTCGCAGGTCCAACCGCCACGGTCGGCAGTCGTCTCCTCCACGTTGAAGGTGTAGGTGCCGGGACGGTAGAACGTGATGTCGCCAAAGTCAACGGAAGTGCTCTGGTCTCCGCCCGCCATGAGTGTTGCGGTTCCAGCGACCGCGCTGTCGGTTCCGATGCTCGACTCAGGGCCGCCGCCTGTCGGTGCCACGCCGGTGATCGTGAAGTCGAAGTCCTTGTCGGCATACGAGGTTGCGCCCGTCACGGTCTTCGTCGCGAAGCCTGCAGTTGCCGTATCGACCGTGAGCGGCTGGTATGCGAACGAGTTGGAAATTGAAGCGGCCGTCTCGACCGTTGCGGTGAGGCCACCGTTCCCGTCGTCGGCGACGTCGACCTCCACGGTCTTGGGCGAGGTGTCAAGCGTCCAGCGGGCGTCTTCCACGGTGGGGGCGACCTCTTGAATGGTGTAGAGGTAGGTTCCGGGCCTCGTGAACGTGATGGTTCCGAAGCTCACGTCCTTGCTGCCGGCGGCGTCGAACGTCGCGGAGCCGGAGTCGCTCGAGGAGGCAGGAGATGTCGCGGTTGTTCCATCCGAATAGGTGGCCTGACCAGGCTCGATGACAAAGCCGAACGACGTCGAGTCAAAGTCATCGCCTGTGACCGTCTTCACGAGCAGCGTGTTCTCCGACCGGGACGTGTCGAAGACAGCCGCGTCGAACCCATAGGAGTTGGCAATCGTCACGTTAGAGAAGCTCACGTCGAACGAACCCTTGTGGTCGTCGGTTACCGTGAGGGTCAACATATTGGACGCGGTGTCGCAGCTCCAGGCACCGCCGAGGTCAGTGGCCTCCTGGACGGAATACGTGTAGGTGCCTGCCTTCGTGAACGTGATGGTCCCGAAGTCGACGACCTGGTTGCCTGCGGAGGAGAACGCAAGGCTCGTCGTGGGCTTCGACGCTGCGGGCGAGATGCCCGCCGTACTGCCGTCCGAGTAGGTGGCGATTCCAGGCGTGATCACGAAGCCGAAGGTCGCGGGAGCAAAGCCCTCGCCTGTCACCGTCTTGGTGACGACAGCCTTGGCCACGGTGTCAAAGGTCGCGGAGGCCGCATAGCCGTTGGCGATGGTCACCATGCTGACACCCGTGATGCTCAGACTCCCCGTGCTGTCACCCTGCACCGTGATGGTGACCCGCTTGTCACTGGTGTCACAGGTCCAGCCGTTGGCGGAGGCCGTCGTCTCACTCACCGTGTAGGTATAGGTGCCGGCCCTCGTAAACGTGAGGTCACCGAAGCCTGCCGTCTTGGATCCCGCCGCGTCAAAGAACAACGAGGCGGTACTCTCCTCTGGCGCAGGCGATGTCCCCGTAGTCCCGTCGGAGTACGTCACGGTGCCAGACTCGATCTCGAAGTCGAACTTCTTGGTGCCAAAGCCCGTCCCGGTCACGTCGCTCTGGAGGAAGGGAGAGGCGTCCGAATCGAGGACGGCGGACGGCGTCACGTAGGTGTTGGCAATCGTCGCCGAGGAGGTCACCTTCGCGGAGAGGGTTCCGTCAGCGCTGGCACTGACCTCGACGGTCGCGGTCTTGGTGCCGTTGTCGCAGGTCCAGCCAAAACCGGACTGCGTCGACTCGCTCACCTGGTAAGTGTAGGTGCCCACCTTGGTGAATGTGATGGTGCCGAAGCTCACCGACTGGCTCCCCGCCGCCGAGAAGGTCGCCGAGCCCGTCTGCTCCGTGGGCGCAGGCGCACCATCAACCGGGGTCACCGAGAAGTCGAAGGTCTTCTCGGCAAAGTCCGTTCCCGTGACGGTCTTGGTAAGCAGCGCGTTCGCCGCGGCAGAGGTATCAAGCGTCGTGGACGAGAAGTACCCGTTGGAATAGCGGGTCGATGCCGAAACGCTCGTGCCTCCCGTGGAGACGGTCGCCTTCGACCTGGTGGCGTCCGCGTTCTCCCAGGTCGCCGACTGGATGGTGAGCGCACTGGTCGTACCGTCGGCGATGACGACCACGGTGAGCGTACGATCGAGGTTTTGGTTGATGGTCTCCGGAGCCCATGGGCTCGTCGCCGGCATCCCCTCTTCACTCACCACGTAGGTGTAGGTTCCGGGCTGGGTGAACATAACGGAGCCGAAGCTGGCCGTCGCGTCGGGTTCCGTGTTGTACTCAGTCGGTAGGACGGTGTTGCTCGCAATCGTCACCGAGGGCGCGGTCGAGGCGGGCATCGGACACGTGATGACGGTGGTGCCATCGGAGCCGACCGCCGAGCCGCTAAGACTGAACGTGAAGGTCGTCGCTGCCGTCGTCGTCACGCTCGCGCCGATCGTGCTTCTAACGCACTTCTCGACGGAGAGGTTGAGGGTGGGCTTGGGGTAGTTGGTGAAGGTCACGGACGAGACGACCGGGCTTGCCATGATGACACCAGCCGTCGCAGGGGCAGTGGTGCCGGTCCCGGTCGTGGTCTTGGCCCACGCTGCATAGAAGGTCTGCCCGTTGGAGGACACGACCGTATCGGTGGCCTTCTCGCCCTGGTCGGTGCCGAGTCCCGAGCCCGCCTCGGCGTACCAGCCGATGAAGGAGTAGCCATCGCGGGTGGGCGTCGAGATGCCTGAGGGATAGCAGAGCGATCCGAGCGTGGCAGTCTTGGTCGTGGTCGCACCTTCGGCGAAGACGCCGCCGTTGGCAGAGAAGCTGATCGTCGGAACGACCTTCCACACGGCATAGACGTCCTGCGAGGCAGACGGCATGACGAGGTAGCTGACCACGCTCGCGGCCGAGAGCTGGGTGGTCGTCGAGCAGAGGTAGTCGGTGCTCCCGATGGCGGAGCCCGTGAAGGAGGCGTTGGCCGAGGGGGCGACGGTCGACCAGCCCACGAACGTGTAGGCCGTGCCGTCGTAGGTCACGGTCGAACTCCCGATGTCGTTGCCCGAGACCTTGGGCTGGTCATCGGAGGTACCGCTCGTCTCGTTGAGCATCACGTACGCGCCAGGATAGTCAATCTCACGGAAGGACCCCGCACCTTCCGGGTCGGAGGCAGTGACGCCGGTCATGGCCGTGTGATAGGAGAGCACCTCGGAGGTGGTGTCGGTGGTGAACGCCTTGATGCGAACCGTGGTAGAGCTCGACGCCATGTCATACCAGGAGGAGCCCGTCGAGCCGACACGATAGAAGCTCTGTCCCGCCTTCTGGGTCGTCTGAGACAGCGTGTCGGTGACGTACTCCTCGGCGAGACCGGTCGTCTGGTCCGCCGCGAAGCTGACGTTCGAGCCATCCGATGAGGTCAGGGTGATCGCGACGGCAAAGGTCTCGTCCATGTCGAGCCGGGCGGGAGCGTCAAGGACCACCGTGTGGTAGCCCCTGTAGGCCTCCGTACCCGAGGCGGATGCCACGAGCGTACCCGATGACGGGTCGTTCGTGCTCATGGGATTCGCATAGACGGAGACCGTGTAGCCGACGTTGGTCGCGTTGGTGAAGAAGCCGACTGCGTCGACGTCCTGGGTGCCCGTGGCCTTGTAGACGTTTGCGACCGTACCGCCACTCGGTCCCTGATACCAGACGGTGGTCGTACCGCCGTCGTACTGGTAGTTATGATCGTAGTTGGAGGCAGGCTCCACGTCGTAGAAGTAGGCGTCAGGCGTCGAACTGCCCGTGATCGACAAGACGAGCGGTGAGATCTGGGTCAGCGAGGCGTCCTCGTAGGAGAGCCAGAAGTAGCCGCCGTCACCCCACGAACTACCCCGGCTGCCTCTCACGAGCCATGCGCCGTTGGACGTGGGCTTGGCGCCCGTACCGTTAGCACCGCCGAAGTTGTCGGCGGAGTAGTCGTCATCCCAGCCGACGAGGGTCACGGCATCGTTGAAGATGCTGTACGTCCCGTTGTACCAGGCATGGGTTGTGGGGTTGTAGGTGCTGTCGTCTGCGTAGAAGAGGATGGTCGCGCCACCCATTTGCTTGATCAGCGCCTGCACCTCCGCCCTGTCTCCCAGGGGGACGGAGTACGAGTTCTGCAGGTGGGCAGTCACGTTCGCATAGGGATTCGCCACCAGCGGAAGCCCCGCATCAGCTGTCGCGGCCCCAGAATACGGTGCCGTAACATCATCGACGAGACCCCTCCAGGTGGCAAGCGCAGTCACCGCCTGAGAGGGCACCGCACCATGGAGGTGCGTCGAGCCGACGGATGCAAAGGTCCATCCGAGGCAGAAGATGGTGTCGCCCGTGGTGCCTCCGAGGGGGTCTGCCTGAGCATTGTTGAACGCGCTGTAGCCAAGATGGAGCTCGCTGTAGTCCTCGGTGGTGCCGTACTTGATAAGCTGGTTCGACTCGATGGCGGAGATCGCGGAGAACGCCCAGCCGAGCCCATACGTGCCTTGGTTCTTGACGGGCGTGAGCTTGCCCTCGCCGAGCAGGCTGTAGGACGACGCCAAGGCCTGCGCGGGACACGTGAGCACGAGAAGCAGCACGAGGGCGAGCATGGCCCTGACCGGCGACGGCATGCGACGTCCAGACTTCTTCATGGGAATCATCGTCCTTCTTCTGGGGCATGCGTTCGTCATGAGGCAACCTTCGCATCCGTCCACGCGGTGGTCCAGCCGTCGCCCGCGTTCGTCTCGCTGACCTGGTAGGTGGTTCCCTCAGGCAGGCCGGAGATGGTCACCGTCTGTCCGCCCTTGAGCGTGACGGTGCCGATTCCGTCCGTCAGCGCGAGCGTTCCGCCAGCGCCGTCGCTTCTCGCCCAGGGATAGGAGCCCATGAGCGCGGCACCCGTGGCGTCCGCCAGCGTGACCTGCATCTCGAACTCCGTCGCAGCCTGAGCTTCCGTCGCACCATCACCCAGCTGCTTGGATATCTCGAGCGAACCCGTGGCGACGTCCCACTTGGCATAGAGGGTCGCATCGGCAATGACCGCAGTGGAGAAGTCATAGGGCGTGGTGCAGGCGGCGTCGGTGAACCAGCCCCTGAACGAATAGCCCGCGCGGACCGAGGTGGACCCAATCGTCCAGTCGTCGCTCACCGCGAGCGTTGACGGGTCAGTCGCGGTACCACCCCAGGTCACGGTCTGTGACGCGGGTGCCGTGACGCCAGCGGCCTGCACGTCGAACGTGACGACGGGGTCGGCCTTCCAGCGGGCATAGAGGGTGTGGTCATCCGTTGCGGTGACCTTGGTCGACGAGAGGACCGGATGCCCGTTCGTAGCGTCGGTGTACCAGCCGATGAAGCTGTAGCCCGTGCGACTGGGCGAGGGCAGAGTCCCATAGGTGCTCCCCCGCGTGACGGACACCGCGGTCGACACGCCCTCGTCAAGCGCGCCGCCGTTGGGATCAAGCGTCACGGTGAGAGTCGAGGGAGCTTCGGAGGCAGCACCGAGCGCCGCTGCCGCATTGACACGACCCCAGCCTGAGTCGGTGTCATATCCCGTGGCGTAGATGTCAGTCGCGGTGTTGTACAGGATCTCTTTGACCTGTGCGTCGGTGAGCTTGGGGTATTCCGCGTACAGGAGAGCGGCGACGCCGGCGACGACAGGGCTCGAGAACGAGGTGCCCGACACCGTAGAGTATGCGCTGGCGCCAGAGTACGAGATGCTCGTGAGTCCCGTGCCAGGCGCGGATATGTCGCAGGTCGAACCGTAGTTCGACGAGGAGGAGCGCGTGCTCCAGTCGTTCGTGCTCGTGAGGTTGACGACGCTGATCACGCTGTCGTAGGAGCAGGGATACCACGGTGTCGAAGTGCTGCCATTGCCAGCCGCGCACACGATCGTGACGCCCGCTGCCACGGCGTCATCGCAGGCTTCCTTCATGGCGATGGTGGTCTGTTTCCCGTCGTAGCTGATGTTGACGACCCGCGCGCCCGCTGCCTGGGCCAACTTGAGTCCCTTGATGAGGCTCGAGGCGGTGGAGCCGCCACTCGTGGTGTCGTCGGCAATCTTTATGGCCGAGAGCTTGACCACCGAGTTGTCGTCGCCCGTGCCCACACCCACGATGCCGAGCGCATTGTTCGTCGTGGCGGCGAGAACGCCGCAGACGTTCGTACCGTGCCCGCGCACGTCTCCGCTCGTGACGTTTGAGGTCAGCGACGCCGGTGCAGAGAGGTCTGTGGTGTGATAGGCGTCGTAGCTCGTGGTGAGGTCGAGGTTGGTCTGGATGTCCTCGTGGGTCAAGAAGACGCCCGAGTCGAGGACGGCCACCTTGACCGTGGAGTGGCTGTTCGAGTCGAGCGTCGCCCATGCCGCCGGAAGGCCGATGGCGTCGAGGTAGCTCTGGCTTCCGGAGGTGGCATAGGGGTCGTTGACAAGGGTCGCGATCGAGTCCGCAGCCGGATAGAGCCGCGTGTTGGGGTCGGTCGAGAGCACATAGGGGCTCGTCTCGAGGGTGGACCTGACGCTCGCGACCGTGTTCACGTCGGAGACGTCGATAAGGTAGACAACACCGTTGTCGGCGTCGTTGAGACGATCCTCGATGCGAGCGCCGAGGTCGGAGATGACCTTCTCGGAGACATCGGCGGGCACGTCGGCCTTGAAGGAGACGATCACCTCGCCTGGGACGGCGTCATTGGCTGTGCCCTCATCCTCGAGGATGGACGAGCGCTCCTCGGACGTGAGCGACGACCATTCGTTGTTCGTCACGGACGCGGGTGCCTCGTACGTGGCATCAGTTGCGACCTCGGCGGCGTCCGAGAGAGCGTCCGAAGACGACTCGTCGCTCGCTCCGTGCGAGGTGGCACCACGAGCAAAGATCAGTCCAGCCACGACAACGACCAGGGCGAGACAGACGATACCGACGACCCAGGACTTCTTCATAGAGTGCCTCCACGCACGCCACAACAGGCATTCTATCGGCCAAGGAACGAGGAAGGAACCCTGCCGACTCACCCGCCAGGACGGCATCCCCCAACGAACCGCTCTCCTCACGAGACGCATCCTATGAATCGTACCATCGACGCAGGTCAATCCGCAGGTCGCTGGATGGGTTCTTGTCGTCCATGCTCGATTTCACGTCGTTAGGGGGACGCGTATAAAAAAGGGAGGACGCCCCGAAGGACGTCCTCCCCTGTGTTTCCGTATGCGCTCGGACCTACTTCTCGAGGCCGGACTCCTCGGGGGGAAGCGGCTTCTTCCAGAACGAGAGGATGAGCGCGCCGACGATGGAGCCGACGATGAGGGCGACGATGAACATCGGCCAGTTGGTCAGGACCGCGGCGACCCAGAGTCCACCGTGAGGAGCAGGACTGGCGCAGCCGAAGGCCATCGAGAGGGCACCGGCGACCGCGGAGCCGCAGATGCAGGAGACGAGCACGTGCAGAGGATCGGCAGCAGCAAAGGGGATGGCGCCTTCGGAGATGAAGGAGATGCCCATGATGTAGTTGACGACGCCCGCCTTGCGCTCCTCCTCGGTCCAACGGTTCTTGAAGAACGTGGTGGAGAGGGCGGTGACGATCGGGGGAACCATGCCGCCGACCATGACGGCAGCCATGATCTCCTGGCCGATCTGGTCGCCGCTGGCGAGGGCTGCGGTGCCGAAGACATACGCGGCCTTGTTGATGGGGCCACCCATGTCGACGGACATCATGCCGCCGAGGACGAGGCCGAGGACGATCTTGTTACCGGAGCCGAGGCCGTTGAGCCAAGCGGTGATGCCGGTGTTGATGGCGCCGACGACGGGGTTGATGAGGAACATCAGGAGACCCATGATGAAGATGCCGCAGAGCGGGAAGAGGAGCACGGGCTTGATGCCCTCGAGCGAGTCGGGCAGCTTGTCGAACAGCTTGCCGAGGCCGAGGACGATGTAGCCGCCTGCGAAGCCGGCGATGAGGGCGCCGAGGAAGCCGGACGGAACCGCGGTGACGGTCGAGTCCATGATGCTCGCGAAGGTCATGCCGCTCGCCGCGAGCGAGCCGCCGACGAAGCCGACGGCGAGGCCGGGACGGTCAGCGATCGAGTAGGCGATGTAGCCGGCGAGGATCGGGAGCATGAAGCCGAAGGCGACGCCGCCGACGTTCTTGAAGAACGCGGGGACGACGGTCGAGGTGCCGAACGAGCTGGTGCCGGCGGCAGAGCCGTCGAGCAGGAAGGCGATGGCGATAAGGATGCCGCCGCCGACGACGAACGGCAGCATGTGGCTGACGCCGCTCATCAGGTGCTTGTAGATGGTGTGACCGGCGGAGTCCTTCTCGCCAGACGCGGGAGCCGCGGCGGCCTTCTTGCCGGAGTGGTAGATGGGGGCCTCGCCGCTCGTGATCTTCTCGATGAGGACCTCAGGCTCGCTGATGCCCTTGGTGACGGTGGTCACGTAGACACGCTTGCCCTCGAAGCGGCTCATGTCGACGTTCTTGTCGGCGGCGATGATGATGCCGTCGGCCTTGGCGATCTCCTCGGCGGTCAGCACGTTCTTGGCGCCGACGGAACCCTGCGTCTCCACCTTGATGGGGATGCCGAGCTCCTTGCCCTTCTGCGTAAGCCCCTCCGCCGCCATGTAGGTATGTGCGATACCGGTGGGACATGCGGTGATGCCAAGAATCCTGTACGTCTCTTCACTATCGGCCACGTTGGCCTCCTTCTGTTGTGGGCCGAATTCCCTGTTTTCGGCCGCGCCTTCTTATCCACAGCCGAGGCCTACTTCCCCGGCGATGAACCACGTGTGTCGTCTTTCCTACTTGACGGCGACCATGACGACGTTCTTGAACCTCTTGATGCGCGGATCGTCCGTCTCCTCGCAGATGATGGTCGCGTCGTTGAAATCGGCGAACTTGACCGGGGAGATCTGCTTGAACTTGGACGTGTCGCATAGGATGTAGCAGCAACTGCAGCGGCGCATGGACAGACGCTTGATCTGTCCCTCGTTGACCTCGGGGGTGGTGAAGCCGTCTTCCGGGCTCGCGCCGTTTGTTCCCCAGAATCCCTTCGTGAAGTGGTACCTCGAGAGGCCGTCGACCGCGTCGGGTCCGACGGTCGCGCGCGTGGCGTCCTTAAGCTCGCCGCCGAGGACGAGGGTGCAGCATCCCTTGGAGACGAGCTTGCTCGCGTGCATGATCGAGTTGGTAACGTAGGTCGCGTGGGTCTCGATGACCGCGTCGCAGAACGCCTCGGTCGTCGAGCCGGCATCCACGTAGACGAAGTCATCGGGAGTGATGAGCGAGGCGGCATAGGCGGCGATTGAGCGCTTCTCGGCGGTGTTCATCTCGTAGCGGGCGTCAATCGAGAGGTCCGTCGTCGAGAACTGCGAGCTGACGCTCGTGGCGCCGCCATGCACCTTGAGGAGCTTGTGCATGTGGTCGAGGGCGATGAGGTCACGTCGGATGGTCGACTCGGAAGCACCGAGAAGCTCTGACAGACCAGTGACGGTAACTGCGCCCGTCTCGCTGACGGAGGCAAGTATCGCCTTGTACCGCTCTTCGGTGAGCATCTGACGCACCCCTCTCAAAGTAACCGTGAAGCCAGGCGCTCGCTTCCCTTTTGACTGTTTTTGATTGTATCACGCGGATTTTGACGGATAAATACCTATTTCCCTTCAAATTCAGTCATTACCAGTCAATGGTAGTCGTTTGGGCGGTGAACGGTCAAAGAGAGATCACCGTTGGCGGGCAGTCGCTATCGGTTCATTTGATTATGACCCCCGGTATCAGACGAGAAAGAAGAGCCGAGTCCCACCGGTATAAGAAATGATTGCAGCTGGCATCGTGGGGCCCTCGTGCGGGGACAGGTTACCCGTTATCCAGAGTCGCCGCCCCCCCGTCGCGCCGAGCGCGCGAAATAATGTCCCGTGCCCCCTCTAGCATAATTCGCGTACCTTGCTCAAGGTCAACCATGGCGGAGGGATGGCAATGACAACCGTGAAGGACGCGTCATTCAGAGATCTCTATCATGCCCCGTGCATTCTGAGGTACGGCATGGAGAAGCTCCTCGAGGCACACGAGGTGGCGGGGCTGGAGATTCCGGCGAGCGCCGACTCGGTCCTCGCATACCCATACATCGACCACGAGGCGGGATTCACCTTCGAGGTGCTGGCGCCCGCGAACTACGAGAGCGGTCGCTACTGGCTCGAGGGCGCCCCGCTCGAGGCGGAGAACATGCGAATCCTCGTGAGGAGAGGGACCGTCGCCGAGACGGACGTCAAGCCCTGCGTCGATCTTTCAGGGGTGACCACGGACTTCGCAGGCCACATGGAAATGATCGATAAGTACTACGAAGGCGAAAAAGACCTCCTGGCAACCCGAGAGGTGATGGAGATAGACCCGCTCCGCAACGAGGACTACCCGGACGACGTGCTCGTGACGCTCGTGTGCTCCGACGACGGAAGCGTCAGGGAGGGCGTCTGGGTCCGCCTCGAGACGATCGACGAGGAGGGCATGTTCGAGGGGACGCTGCTCAACCAGCCCTACTCTGAATGCGGCGTCAACCGCGGCGACCTGCTGCAGCTCGCCCTCGTCTCCGGCTCCGACGGCTCGTGCAAGCTTGCGAGCACCCCCGAGATGCTCGCGGGGTAGGCGCCTGAGCCGCGCCAACGCCCAGTCCGTCTCGGCTTAGAGCAGGTAGCCGTACCCCTCGGCCTCCATCTGGTCGCGAGGAACGAACCTGAGCGCCGCGGAGTTCATGCAGAACCGGATGCCCGTGGGCGATTCCGCGTCTCCGTCGAAGACGTGTCCGAGATGAGAGCCGCTCGTGCGTCCCTCCACCTCGTCGCGGACCATGCCGTGGCTCCTGTCCACGCGCGTCGTCACGACGCCCGCCTCGATCGGAGCGGAGAAGGCAGGCCACCCGCACGAGCTCAGGTACTTATCGGCAGACGAGAAGAGCGGCTCGCCTGTGACCACGTCCACGTAGATGCCCGGCGCGTCCGTCTTCCAGTAGGCGTTGCCAAACGGCCGCTCGGTCGCCGCGTGCTGCGTCACGGCCAGCTGCTCGGGCGTGAGGCTCGCGGCGATCGTCTCGTCATCGGGACGTTGGTAGCGTCCGGGGTCGATGCGCTCCGCCGCCAGCGCCCGCATGAGGGCCGGAGAGACGTGGCAGTAGCCGCGCGGGTTCTTCTCGAGGTAGTCCTGGTGGTAGTCCTCGGCGGGGAAGAAGTTCTCGAGCGGACCCAGCTCCATGGCAAAGCCCGGCGTACGCCGCGCGACAAGGGCGAGCACGCGCCTGACGTCCGCCTCGGTGACATCATCTCCAGGTTCCCAGAAGACGCCCGCCTGGTATTGGGTGCCCACGTCGTTGCCCTGGCGGTTGCGCGCCGCGGGGTCGATGACGGCAACGAGGGCGAACACCAGGGCGTCCACCGAGGTCTTCGCGGGGTCAAAGCGCACGCGGACGGTCTCGCGAAAGCCCGTCCTGCCGGAGCAGACGGTCTCGTAGTCCGCGTCACGTTCGCCGGTCCCGTTCGCGTAGCCCACACAGGTGTCGGTCACTCCTGGCATCCGGAGCATGAGCGCTTCGACGCCCCAGAAGCATCCTCCCGCGAGATAGATCGTCCGGTCGGAGCTGGTGCCCTCTTGCTGCTGGTCCATGGCGCTCCCCTTTGTCACCGGTTGACCCAGAACGACCCGCCGTCATCAGTGAACTGCAGGTCGATGCCCTTGGACGCGAGATGGTCGACCACAATCGTGCGCGCCCGGGCGAGGGTTTCCGCATCTGCCGAGGGAGCGACCTCGATCCTGCCGCTCTGCGCTCCGCAGGCGTCGCTCAGATGGAGCGTGGCTTCGATGCCCCCGTCCTTGAGCTCCCGGTTGATGTCCACGACGTCAGAGATCGAGATGATTGCCCGCTTCATGTTTGCTTGCCTCTCTTCCTGTGCCTGTCCGAGGTGTACGGACGCTACTCTTTCCCGAGCTTGTCCATCGTGTAGGTTCCATACCCTTCGTATCGGTAGCTCGCGTCGATACCCTTCATGTAGACCTGGCGGTCGTTCACCTTGTCGGTGAGTGCCGCCTTGAGAAGCGCCTTTATCTCCGTGTCCCGTACGGGACTGCGTTCCATGGCGAGAAGGTAGTCCTCCTTGTCGACGCGACTCCAATCGACCACGCAGTCAAGCTCCTTCTTGAGGATGGCATCGAGCCAGATGCGAGCGCTGCGCCCGTTGCCCTCGCGGAACGGGTGGGCAACGTTCATCTCGACGTACTTCTCGATGATCTCGTCGAAGGTCGACTGCGGCATCTTGTCGATGGCGTCGAGGGCGGCCGAAAGGTACATGAGCGAGGCAAAACGGAAGTTCCCTTTGGCGATGTTGACCGTGCGCATCTTGCCTGCAAAGTCATAGACGTCCTGGAAGAGGTAGCCATGAATCTTAGCAAGGCCACGGAACGTGCCGGCCTCAAAGGTGTCGAGCATGCCGTTCTCAAAGAGCTCAAGCGCCCTTTGCTTGGTGAGACGCTCCTCCTCATGGGCAAGTTCAATGTCGTTCATGATGTTGAGCTTGTTCTCAAGCGCCATGTGGCACCGCCTTCGAGGCCTCTGGTGTGACCCGCACCCTGTCAAGTATTCTTAACAGCCCTGATTTTACATGCTCGCTACGAAGCCGTTCGCATCCGCACGACAATAAGTCGCAGCGACGCAAGGGCAGCTCGGAGAAGAAGTCGAGCGGCACCTGCATTTCAGTGACCTTCTCAGAGCTCTTCGCCGTTGGTCTCGATGACGTGCCTGTACCAGTAGAAGCTCTTCTTCCTGAAGCGCCTGCCCGTCCCCGACCCGTCGTCGTTCCTGTCCACGTAGATGAAGCCGTAGCGCTTGCGCAGCTCGCCGGTCGTGAAGCTCACGAGGTCGATGCAGCCCCAGGGCGTGTAGCCCATGAGCCGGACGCCGTCCTCCTCGACCGCCTTCCCCATCTGGGAGATGTGGGAGCCGAGGTAGGCAATCCGCGCGTCGTCGTCGACGGCGCCCTCGTCGTCGAGCGTCTCGATGATGCCTATTCCGTTCTCCACGACGAACTGGGGCTTGCCGTAGCGCTCGTCGAAGACCTTGAGCATGTAGCGCAGGCCCTCCGGGTCGATCGCCCAGTTCCACTCGGTGGTCTCGAGGTAGGGGTTCGGCACCATGTGGACGTCCGAGCTCTCGACCGCGGTCGAGACGTCGGTCGTCGCGGTGCTGTCCACCGTGTGGCTCAGAATGAAAACATCACTCTAACGAGCAACGCAGAACATTCATAAGATCGGAAGCTTATGCATACATCTAAATCAGTATGTTATGACTTACCTGACTACAGTTTCCTAACGCTGTCACGAACGATCAGCTCAGAAGAGACCTGAACCGTAAGGAAGTAGTCCGGGTTGACCCTAATTCTCTCGTCGAGAATCCTCATAGCCACCTCGCCAGCATCTCCCCTGTTGACCCTTGTCGTCGTAAGAGCTGGATCACTGGCTTCACTGAGGGGGACATCGTCATAACCGACAACGGATACGTCTTCGGGAATACGATACCCGGCCTCCTTTAACGCCTGCATTGCACCAATCGCGATGTAATCAAGGTCGGAAAGAAAGCACGTCGGCATTTCGAAGCCTTCGGGCGGGTTCGAGAGAAAGCTTCTCATATCAGAGTAGGCAGTATCGACCTGGCACCCAAGCCTCACGAACGGATGATTGCTCTCCTCAAGCCCGTACTCGTGAATTCCCTTCATGAATCCATCGAGGTGGTGGCCAAAGTTATTGATATAGGTAGAGGCCTGAAGGAACCCGATGTTGCGATGGCCCATCCTATATGCATAGTCAAACTCTCTGAAGATTGAAACTTGATTGTCGAGCTCAACAGCGTCGACACAGGAAAGATCAAAAGAACAATCGATGAGTACGAGGGGGATTCCAAGTCTCTGGTACCCAGCTAGGTCATCGGAATTGATTTCCGTTGCCTCCACAATAATACCGACGGGGCCAATGCTCCTGATGTAGTTCATATACTCGTCGAGACCCTGGGATGCCACATAATGCGCAAGCGTCACAGTATAGCCAAGCTTCTGTGCTTCAATCTGAGCAGACTCGACAAGGTTCGAGAAGAACGGCTTATCGTTCATGACCTCGCCATGCTTCTTGTGAATCGAGAGGACGACTGTCCCATGCCGAACCTCGTTCATGGTGACTGGAACGGCGGAGGGATTGAGATCTCTCACTGACTCCTGGGCTGACTCGCTGAGGAACTCAAGAACCTTCCTGCGAGTCTCCTGAGATACACCTGGGCGCCCGTTGATTGCAAGGGAGACAGCAGTCACGGAGATTCCAAGCCGTTCCGCGATGTCCTTGTTTCTCAGACGCATATATACTCCGCTCTTTGTGTAGGAGACGAAGAGGAATTCGATGCCTATGTACTTAATATTTGTTAAGTATAGCAGTGCTTCCCCCTGATAGGTTCCCAGGCATCTTCGCGACACACCGTCCCCCAGCTACCATTTCAGCATCCGATTCGAGAACATCTTTGTAGACTAGAAAGGCCCCCACCTGGTTTGCGTTGCTTCCGAATTTGCACCTCACCACATCAGGAACACGAGTCGCCACCTTAAGGGATTGCGGGAGCCTCTCATGAAGAGAAAGCAAGGCAGCGCGGATGCCGTTGATGACATCCCCTCTGTCTGATATTCCGCCACCGATGGCAATCCTTTCAAGATCCAAGAGAACGGAGATGTTGTAGAGCTGAAGCGCGACTCTGTCGCAAAACTCACGAAAGACACGGCAGGCAACTTGATCCCCCGAGTCAATCAACGAAAAGGCCGCTCTTCCGTCACGGAGGTCCTCCCTGTCCATCCCCTTGGCCAATCTCATCATCCTGAGAAGACCAGATGTACTCGCAACTGTCCCAACGTAGCTGTGAATGTCCTCCCAGTCGGAAAGGCCGGTGGAAATGAAACTGAACTCTCCCGCGGCACCCCTCGCACCGAGCTGGAGTTTTCCGTCCATGACCAGGGCTCCACCGACGGCAGTCCCCATAAGATATACGCAGCAGTTCCTTGACCCTCTCAAAGAACCTAATCTAAGCTCGGCCATCGCAGCACATTTAGCATCGTTCGCGATTATCGACCGACATCCGCATGCCTCCCCGAGCAGGTAGCCAAGCTGCTGGCCATAGTTATAGGCAAGAGCTCCTCCAATGACGCAGTACCCCGAGCATGTATCAATAATTCCAGGTAGACTCATCGCAATGCCACTCGTACCCACCCCTGCCTCATCGTGAATACGAGTTATCTCGGACAAGAAGGACACGAGGTCGGACCTTGGAGTGCTTACCTCTCCACGCGAAAGCACCTCGCCGGCTTCGTCCATGACCGAGTACTTTATGTTTGTCCCGCCCACGTCGAACACCATGACGCTCACTCGGACCACCTTCTCGAAGGCGGACCTGTCAGAGACTTACTGACAGGTCCGCTCCTTCATGCCAATTAGGATAGAGATCGAACCAAATCATCCGTAAAGTGACGGATGGGCCTACCAGGCATATGCCTGAGGCGCAGGACCACCCGGCCCAGGGAATATCTCGTCCAGCTGGGTGAGCGTTTCCTCATCGAGCACTATCTCCGTCGCGTGGATGCAACTTTCAAGCTGTTCGACCGTACGAGGCCCAATCAGAGGCGCAGTGACGGCGGGATTGCTGAGTATCCACGCGAGAGCCACTTCGGACTCCTTCTCTCCAAGCTCTCGACAGAGTTGAGAGTAGTCCTCAAGTTGCTTCCTTTTCGCCGGCGTAAGCTGCGCAAGTCGCTCATAGCCCCTTGTTCCGAACTTCGAGTCTAAGACGTGTCCGCTCAGCATCCCTCCGCCCAGAGGTCCCCATGTGAGAACACCGATTCCCATCTTCTGCGCCGCAGGTAGGAGCTCGAGCTCAGTCCACCTACTCGTCAAGTTGTAGGATGACTGCTCGCTTACGAGACCCATGAAGTGCCGCTCTTTTGCAGCCTCCTGTGCCCAGCAAAGGTGACGCGCGCCGAAATTGCACGATCCGATGTAGTCAACCGCTCCAGATTCCACAATCGGCTGAAATGCCCCCCAAACCTCTTCCCATGTCGTACGCTCGTCAACATGGTGCATCTGGTACAGCTCGACATGATCTGTCTGGAGCCTTCGCATAGAGCCCTCGAGATGCCTTCTGATTTTATAAAGGGACAGCCCACTCTTGTCGTTGGCGCCATCAAGCGGGTCATTCATACGTATATAAACCTTAGTGCCAAGAACGACCCTTTCCCGCCTCTGTCCCCCCTGGGCGAACCACCGACCGATTATTTCCTCGGCGATTCCGGTTCTCCTGACGCTCTCATCCGGAGCCTCTCGTCCGTAAATGTTTGCGGTATCGAACAGGTTTATTCCAGCATCGAGAGCACGATCCATGATCTCGAAACTTTCTCTCTCAGAATTCGTGGATCCAAAGTTCATCGTACCGAGGGCAAGACGGCTGACTCGCATTCCGGTCCTGCCCAAAAAGGTGTAGTCCATGAGTTTCTCCTTCCAGTTTTTATCCTCTGTCTTGAGATGACTCCCTATGCGTTCTCGACAACTCCCTCGTTCTCCTCGGCAAGCATCTTCTTGTCGTAGGCGCAAATAAACGGCATGTCGATAAACAGATCGACGATGAACATGACAACGAAGAACACAAGGCCGGCAATGCTGCCAATTGAGAGCCATGCCCAAATTGGAGCTGGCGTCGTCCAGGGGAGCTCTACAAAGATCTTTCCGATTGCCCCGACATTCGCGAGAAGGCAATACACGAGCAGGTTGATGTCTGGAACGATAACAAATGGAATGAAGAAGTAGGGATTCAGGATAACGGGAGTGCCGAAGACGAAAGGCTCGGTGATCTCAAAAAGGAGAGGAACGATAGAGAGCCTGCCGATGCTCTTAACTTGAGCGGACCTGCAGACTACGCACATGAGGATGACGATGGCGAGGTTTGCGATACAAATGCCAAAAGCGCCGGTTACTCCGTCGGCGAATACAAACGGGATTGGTTGACCTGCTGCATAGGCCTCTGCGTTGGAAGCGATGTTTGCGAGCATGATGGGCTGCGCAATGGAAAGCACGACGGAGGCGTGAATTCCGAAGAACCAGAAGAGCTGAACGAGAAATGCGAGGAGCAGCACTCCCCCGATGGTGTTGGAGACGTTAATGAGCGGAATGAGCGCAGTATATACGAGCATCGTGAGGCTCGCGCCAGAAGCGGAAGTGACAAGCGAGTTGACGATGGTGAGCAGAAAAATGCAGAACGCAGACGAAATGATGACGTTGAACGGTGCCGCGATGTTGCTCGGAACCTGTTCGGGAAGGTGAATCGTTACATTCTTATCCTCAAAGACCCTACTGATTTCAACAACGATAATGGAATTGACCATTGCCCCGAATACGCTCTTCGAGCCGAGGACTGCCACGGGAATCGTAGACGTCGAAAGATCAATCGCGCCGCTCGCCGCGAAAAAGCACACGAGACAGCTAAGGCCATAGAGCAGGCCATTCTTGCCGTAGGACTTGGCAAGATAGTATCCAATGCCAAAAGCAACATAGAGCGACAGGCATCCAAGCGTGAGGTCATACGGCGTCATGAGAATGCTGGCGTTGGCCGTCGCCCAAGTGCTCCACAAGGCCATGAAGTCATAGAATACATTTCCCCCTGCAAGCATCTCGTCAGTCACGGGAGGACATGCTAGGAGCAGAGCAATACCGCCAATCACGGTAAAGGGTATTACGGCAATCATCGTGTCACGAATCGCAATGATGTGCTTCTCGCGGCCTACGAAGTCCGCCACCGGATCCATCACTCTCTCGAGCTTCTCCTGAAACATCTCCATGAAAGGCTCTTTGACACCATCTGAATCAGACATTTCTTCCCCCTAAGAAAGTTTGCTCGAAGTCATCTGTTCTTTTCACGTATACCTACCAAGCATATGCTTGAGGTGCCGCGCCACCGGGGCCGGGATATATCTCGTCGATCTCCTTGAGCACCCCCTCGTCGAGTTCCAAATCCGCTGCAGCGGCAGAACTCTCAAGCTGCTCAATGGTTCGAGGCCCAATGATCACGGACGAAACAGTTGGATTTGAGAGAATCCATGCATACGTAACCGCAGGCATACTCTCGCCGATTCTCTCGCAGAGAGCCGCATATCTCTTGAGCCGATCGAGGTTTTCGGGAGAGATGGTCTTGCTTGTTGCATACCCGCGCTGCCCTCCCGAGGTGGTTTCGAGCAGGTGGCCAGAGAACATCCCTTCCATGAGCGGGTGGTAGGTGACCATACCAATCCCCATCTCCTGTGCCGCCGGCAACACCTCAAGCTCGGGAAGCCTACAGACCAGGTTGTATTTGTGCTCCTCCTCGACCAGGCCGAACATCCCATGCTCTTTTGCGGACGCCTGCGCAAAGCAGAGATGCCGGGCACCAAAGTTGCTCGATGCCGCATAGGTGACTTTCCCCTGTCCGATGAGGGCGCCGTATGTCTCCCACACCTCATCCCATTTCGTTCGGGCGTCGATGTGATGCATCATATGGACATCGATGTGATCAGTCTGAAGCCGCTTGAGAGAGTTCTCGACATGCTTGCGAATGCGATAAGCCGAATACCCCGTAATGTCATTGGGTCCATCAGTCGTGTTGGAGGGCATCTTCATCCCACACTTCGTGGTGAGCACCACGCTATCGCGCCGACCGTTTCCCTGAGCAAACCAGCGACCGATAATCTCTTCGCAATACCCGTTGTAAAGGCTCGCATTGAGATGGGTGGGACCATAGGCATCCGCGGTATCGAAGAAGTTGATTCCCAGCTCGAGGGCCCGATCCATGAGCTTGTGTGCGTCTCTTTCCTCGACGCGCGGACCAAAGTTCATGGTACCGAGGCAAACCCTACTTACTTTCATGCCCGTTCTTCCGAGATAGGTATATCTCATCTTTCAGCCCCTCCCCTGGACGCCTGGCTCCTGATGCTGACAGCCTGTGCGAGCACCCTGTCTCCTCGCTGAAGTCCGTAGTCACGGGTGTCTATCACTCCCACGGGAATGCCCAGAGGCTCACATGCCGCTTTCGCCTTTTTGAACATGTATTTCACCTGCGGCCCTATCAAGAGCACATCGGTCTTTCCTGGATTGGCGATGAACTCCTCGAGAGAAGACGCGTGAATGTCAGCCTCGATTCCCTGCCCCTGCGCAGAGGATTTCATCTTCTTGACCACCAATTCGGTCGATAGCCCCAGCTGGCACGCAAGTGTGATGTAAATCATTTCTGACAGGCCCCCCTTTTGATTTCGTTGATTTGCTCGTAGAGGTTGACGACCTCTTCGGCGAGATCCATGACCGCCATGGTGGTCATGACGTGATCCTGTGCGTGTACCATCAAGAAGGTGACGTTGATGCGTTCACCTTGAGCCTCCTTGGTTATCAACCCCATCTGAGCGCGATGCGCCTTGAGGATGCTCTGGTGGGCCTCAGCGATGAGCTGCCTCGCAGCATCGATATCCTGCTCGTCGCGGGCAATCGATATCGCCTCCATGCACGTGCTTCTCGCTTCCCCACTATTTGCGATTATTTCTGTAGCAATTTCTTCCAAGTCCAAGTGAACACTCCCCCCCCTTCGCACGACACCTCCCGCCGCCTCATGGAAGGCGACAGGCTTCCGCCAAAACCGATGATCTAGCTTTCGTCAACCATTTCCAGGAACTCCCTGATGTTGGGGTCCCAGACCTCCCAAAGATGTCCGCCAGGCTTTTCCTCATATCGCACGTCGTAACCCAACCCAGCAGCCTCGACCCCAAACGAGCGAGTCATTTCGAGTACGAAGGGATCCTCGGTCCCAGTCCCCACATAGAGCCGGGGAAGCTCCAGCCCCATTTCGTGACAGCTGTCCACAGCCTTTCGCGCAAGTGCGTGAATATCGTTGTCAGTCCCCTCGATACTGTCGATTCCACCAAAGATGGAGTCCCAGTCCACGATGAGGTTGATGTCGCGCAGGGGTTTATCTAGGGAAAGAAGGTCTACCGTCCCAGAGAAACATCCGATCGCCGCGTAGCTTTCAGGATTCGCAAGCCCATGGCGTAGGGCACCATACCCACCCATGGATAACCCAGCAATGAACCTACCGCCACGATCTCGTCGAAGGGGAAACGTCGACTCTGCCCACAGGCGCAGTTCCCTCTCGACGAAATCAAAGTACGTAAGCCCTCGCTTGGCATTCACCCAGTAGCCGTTCTGCCCATCGGGCATAATCACGGCAACCTGATGCTTCTCGGCATATGACTCGACATTCGAGAATCGAAGCCATCCATCGTAGTCATCCATCATTCCATGCAGGAGATAGAGAGCTGGGTACCTTTGTTCTGGCCTGTACAACTCCTCAAGTGGCGCAGACAATGCCTCAAAGAAATTGACCGAGGGCACATAGACGTTGACGTCAACGTAGCTCTGAAGACACTTCGAATAGAACTTGCACCGACAGAGGGACATTTTTCCTCTCCGTTCTCTCTTGTTTCGATCTCGCATGCCTCCGAAGGCGCCGGGCCGCATTCTCTGGTTGGCCTATGCATACTTCCTGAGACTCTCGATTGCCGCCGCAAGCTTCTCAGGCTGCTCGAGGGCCAGGTGATGACCGCACTCCTCGAAGACAAGGGACTCCTTCACGTTTGAGAAGACTCGCTCTGCATAGCCCTTGACGGTGACCCCGTAGAACTCGATGCCCCCCTCAGTAATGACAGGCAGGGATAACTTGCCCTGGCCTTCAATAATTCCCTGGTTGGTATGGATGTTTTTGAGCTCGGCACGGTAGGTCTCGAGAATCCCCCGCATCCCACCGGGAGCGACGAAGCGACCGTTCCACTCTTCCAGAAGGGCTGGATCAATGTCGGTGGGGTCGTATGCGCTGCCGATGAGCAGGGTGTCCCAGAACTGGCACTCTTTTCCCTCGAGGAGCATCTCGGGAATGTTCTGGACGAAGAAGAAGGGCACGTGCCAGAGCCACTTTCCAGTCTTGTTGTACTCACCCCTCACGTTCCCCTCAGTGAAGTAGGACGCCTCTTCAATCCCATACCCCGAGACAGCCATCTCCCCGAATGACATGGCAAGGACCTTCTCTGGGAATCGGGAGGCATATACGAAGCCGTACTCAGCGCCACGGTCCTCACCGTGGACATAGAACCTATCGAAGCCGAGAGAGACCATGAGCTCATCGATGTCGGTCGTCATGGTGATGGAGTCATACCCCTCGGTAGCGCCAGGCTTGTCCGAATAGCCGAATCCGCGAAGGTCTGGAGCGATGACTGTGAAGTCCTTCGTGAGAAGGGGCATCACACGCGTCCAGTAGAAATTGGTGTATGGCGTGCCATGCAACAGCAGCAGGGGCTCTCCCTTACCGGCGATGACATAGTGCATCTTGATTCCGTTTACTCGCGCGTAGTGGTGTTTGACTGGATTGCACTCGAAATCGAACATTTCCATTGCTCTCTCCCTTTCCCTTCCGATTCCCATCTGACCCTTGCGTCCGCTATTTCGACCTTGCGAAGATGACCTCCGCAGGCTCCGCCTCGTAGTTCATGAGCTGATAGATGCAGCCTTCGGGGATGTAGAGCACCTCGTCGGGATATACCTTGAAGGTCTCACGCGTCTCCTGGACAATCGCGGAGAGGCATCCTGACTTCACGTAGAAAGCGGTCTGGCCAGGATGGGACTCGGGATCAGAAATGCGACATCCCTTTCCTCCGGCGGGCAGTACGAGCTCGCCGAAGTCGAGGCAGCTTGTGCTGAAGGCGAACTTCATGAGATACGGGTTGTCGTAACCGTTGACGACGCAGAGCATGCCGTCGTCATGAGAAACGCGCAGGTACTTGGGATCACGGCGGAGCTCTTCATCGGCGACAGGCCAGCTGCCGAGAAGGTCGATCGTCCCAATGGTGTTGTCTTGCACATGAGCGGGATACTCCTTGAATTCGCTCTCATGCTTCCCGTTGAGAACTCGCCACTTTCCCTCAAGGTCCGTAGGGAAAGTCTGATTCCCCGGCTTGACCATGTTCGGGGAGAGAGCGAACACCGCCTTCATCTTCTCGGTGCCGAAGTTGTAGCCACCATGTGCAGCGCCGTTGGGGATGAGAATCGAGTCGCCAGCCTTGACGCGACAAGCCTGTCCGGAGAAACAGTTGACTTCGGTGAGCTCCCCCTCGAGGATGAAGTAGCACTCATCGCCCGGGTGATGGTCGGCGGGCGAGAACTGCGCGCCCGGAGAGAGCTCGTAGCAACCGAGCGTCAGCTTATCGGTGCTGATGTAAAGAACATTGAGATCGCTCGTGCCCAGGTACTCAATGTCGGGATATGTGAAATAGCCTACTTGCTCCCTTCCGATGCGCATCGGTTGGTCTTTCGGCGCACCGAAGGGATGATTACCGTGAACGATTCTCGCCATATTCGCTTCCACCTTTCACTTAATGAATATTAAGCTACTGTGTATTAGGTTAGCGAATATATTAAGAATATACTTAATTTTTGTCAAGTTATATTTTGGATTGACTTAATTATATATTCATTATACTTTATGTTTCATATAGTGACGATGTAGATGGTTAGGCATACCGCCCGCTCAAAAAGAGCGGGCTTCTCTGAAATGGTCTTAGGCAGTTCAACCGTGATTCGTACTTGTGGTCAAGAATAAGGAGATAGACATGAGAGAAATCGAGAAGCTGGATGCAGGACTGCCGTATGACTTCTATGACGACGAGGTCAACGCAAGAAAACTCCGCGCCCTGCGACTCTGCAAGGTGCTCAATTCATTTGGGCCTGGCGACAATCGCAAAGAGGCAGTTGTTCGAGAGCTTCTGGGCTCGGCGGGAAACGACGTGACGATTCTTCCTTGTTTTAACTGCGACTATGGTCTCAATATCCATGTCGGCGACGAGTTTCTCGCCAACTACAACGTAACGATCCTCGATATTGCACCCGTACGCATCGGCAGTCACGTCATGATTGCCCCCAACGTTGTTATCGCCACGGTGAATCATCCGATGACCCCGGCTGGACGTCGTGCTCACCTTGGAATAGGAGCTCCCGTCAGCATCGGGGACGATGTATGGATTGGCACTGGAGCAATTGTCTGCCCGGGCGTGACCATTGGAAACAACGTTGTAGTTGCGGCGGGAGCGGTCGTAACAAAAGATGTCCCTGACAACAGTCTCGTTGAAGGAGTGCCCGCAAGGATAAATCGTACGCTCGTTGATGACGTCGAGAGGTAACGCTGCATCAAGATCAAAGTCCATAGACTTCTAGGCAACTTGACTGGCGCGACGCCAGGGACGGGCCGACTGAGACATTGATTAGATGCAATCCTAAATCCAGACCGTGACGGCATCCCCGCTCTGCACCTACGCGCCAACCCTGAAGCTCTTCTGGAATCCCTGCTGCAGCGTGTCGGTATCCTTCAGGTGCCCGATGAGCAGGGGCGAATCGGGGTCGTGAAGCTTGAAGTTCTCGAGTGACTTCTCCGGGTGCTTGTTGGCGTAGCAGTAGCGACAACCGTTGAGACAGGTGTCATATGCGCCGATGTCCCTGGTCTCCATGCACTGGCAGCCCTCGCGCAGTCCCTTGTGCTTGAGCTTGCGGAAGGCGATTCCATTCGCCTTGCCCACCATGTCGAGCGTCATGCACCCCGACGGATTGATGCCGTAGCGCGCATAGTCGCCGCTTGCCCCGCAGGTCTGAATCGGGAGGTCATACCGTGCGGCAATCTCACCGAGCCCTCGGGCGAGGGCGTCCTTGTCGCCGTCGGTCAGGGGGATGAGCTCCGGCATGTTCTTCTCCAGCCGCTTGTACATCTCGACGAAGCCGAAGATGCACCTGTCGACATGCGGCGAGAGCTCCCGCGCCATGCGCTCGAAGGTCTCGAGATGGGTCTCGACCGTGTAGCGATCCGTGAGCAGGACGGGGTCGTAGCGCCATGCCACGCGCTGCTTCCCGACAAGAGCCGAGAGCCGTTCGAGCGTCTCCATCCTCTTCTCGATGGAGGGCGCGCCGGGCTCGACGTCGGTGCCGTAGGCCGTGATGGTGTAGTGGAAGTAGGTGGGGAACCGGCTGGTGATTGTTTCCAGGTCCGCGAGGATCGGCTCGTAGTCCTTGGAGCAGAACACGACGCAGTCGACCTTCTCGGGCGTCAGCTCGTAGCGGGTCACCTTGTTGGGAAAGAGCGGGTTTCGGGAGTACGCATAGCCTTCCTCGAACCGCTTGAGGAGCCACGTCGTGTAGTACTGCACGGTATCCGTCCGAGCACCGGTGTTGATGATCATCTTCCGTCCCCGCTTTCCCTGACGAGGCACGTCAGATATCAGGCGAATATGCCCCCAGTCTAGCGTGGAAGCTTCTTCGAGAGGACGGCCTTGCAGGCACAGAGCGCCATCACGAGCGATAGCACCAGGAGCATTATGAACGCGTTCGATGTTCCGAGTCTGGTCCCGGCGACCATGTCGTCAGGAAGGCTCAGCTGTGCGGCAGCGACGACGGTCGAGACCGCCGAAGTGCCCACGGCACCTGCCAGCTGCTGGAAGGTGCTAAAGACCGCGTTGCCGTCAGCGTTCAGCTCGCTGGGCAGGCTTCGCAGCCCGTTGGTCATGATGTTGCCGACCGTGAATCCCTGGGCGACCGCGAAGAAGACGTAGATTCCCGTCAGCGCTGCGGTGGAGGCGACGGGGATGAAGATCGCGAACAGCGCCGTGGAGATCACCGCGCACGTCATGCCGATCATGATCGGCAGCGCCGCACCATGGCTGTCGAGCATCCTCCCCGTGAAGGGGTTCAGGACCGCTCCGACGATGCACCCTGGCAGGAGGATGCACCCTGCCGTGAGCGCATTCTCGCCCATAACCAGCTGCGAGTAGTTGGGCAGGAGGAAGCCGATTCCCAGGCAGATGAACTGGAGCAGAATCAGGTACAGCACGCTGAAGGTGAATGTGCTGGTACGGAAGACATCGAGGTCGATCAGCGGCTTCTCGACGACGCCCTCGTGGCGCACGAAGAGGAAGAGCGTGGCGAGACACACGAGGAACAGCACCACGACTCGAGCGCTGGCCCACCCCTCGCTGCTCGCGGAGTTGATCGCAAAGACGAAGCAGGCGAAGCAGACAACCAACAGCAGGTAGCCCAGCCTGTCAAAGGAGATGTGCGCCGTTTCGGACGACTGCCTGATCGCGTAGATGCCGAGCAGGAGCGAAACCAGCAGCAGCGGCAGCAGGAACGCAAAGATCATGCGCCAGCCGAGCGTGCTTGCCACCAGCCCGCCGAAGGAGGGTCCCACCGCGGGGGCGATGGCGGCGATCAGCGAGGCGATCCCCATCATGAAGCCCATCTTGTCGAAGGGCGCCTGCTCCAGCACGATGTTGAACATCAGCGGCAGCGCGATGCCAGCTCCAATTCCCTGGAGCAGCCTCCCAAGCAGCAGAATCGAGAAGCTCGGTGCGACCATGCACGTCACGGTCGCGACGATGAAGACTGCGACCGCGAACAGGAACAGGTGCTTCATCGGGAAACGCTTCTTGAGGAAGGACGACAGCGGGATGGTCACCGCGAGCATGAGAAGATACCCCGTCGTGATCCACTGCACCGTCGCGATGTCCACGCCGAACTGGTCCATCAGCGTCGGGAACGTGACGGTCAGGGCGGTCTCGACGACCACGCCCGTGAAGGACATGAGTCCGGCGGCGACGACCGACAGGATGAGCTTCAGATCGAGCTTTCTTTCGAATTGTTGTTCCATATGCCGTGTCTCTGTGACCCTCTCTGCATCTGACTTCAGCTTCATGTATGTGGCGCCCCGGGTCGGACGTCAGGTCTGGCGGGGCGAGCTATCTACCGCGTGGCCATTTCTCCGCCTGACAAGATCTGATAGGCGTCGTGAATCACACCCGCAGCCATTCGAATGTCCTCGTCGGACATCCCCGCAAGTCGTCCCGCCACTTCGCGGTGGTACTCCTCGATGTACTTCTCGAGGTAGTCCTTCCCGAGCGCGGTGAGCCGGACCGTGACGACCCTCTTGTCCTCGCTGCTTTGCGCCTTCTCGACGGCCTTCAACTCCACGAGCTCGTTGACGAGCCTCGTGACACCCGGATTGGTGACGTGTAGCGCGGCGCCGATGTCACTGACGCGAACCGACCCGTTCCTCTGCTGCAGCTGGTTGATGACATCGATGACGTGGATGTGGCTGGGCTTCATTCCCTGCGGGAGCTTTGGCATCAGCCCCACGATTCGCTTGGCCTCGTAGCATGCCCCCAGCAGCTCGCTCACGCTCTCCTCCTGCATATGCCTTGCCCTCCCCTCCGAAGACAACGATGCGGTCTCGTAGCCTCCGTTGCCTAGCATTATTAATTACCCTAGGTAATTATCATGCGCAATTATATAGGGCTGAGAAGGAATGTCAACAGTCGGAGCGGCGAGCAGTGCCGACGCTCTCTCTGGCTTCATCTTCCACGCTCAAGACTCAAACGGACCCAGTCTTGGCTGAGCCCGCTTGAGTCAAATGTCTCTGCGATTTTCCGCGCCGCGCCGCAACCATACCAGTCGCATCCGGCAGATCAGATGCCCTACCCCAGATCCACTATGACGGGACGCTCCTTCAGGCTGTCGTTGGGGTAGTGGAGAACGAGCTTCCTCTCGCCCTCCTTGGTGAGGAAGACCATCCCGTGGCCGCCGTTCTCCTTGTAGATCGGCTCTTCGAGCTGCTTCCAGGGACCCGTGATCCTGCCGCTCTCAGACAACGCGGCGCCGATGGCATAACCGCGAGTCCCCCAGCTCGAGAGAATCATGCGCAGCGACCCATCGCCATCGCGATAGGCGTACGGACCATCCGAGAAGTACACGTCCCCGTCGATCCCGAACTCGGCCTTCGCGAACGGAATCGGTCTCGACCACGGCGCCTCGTCGGCGTGGAAAAGCGTGATGGGTTCTCCTGTCGCATGGGACAGGTCGTCCGCGAGGGGCAGCGCGCAGTAGGCACCGCGCAGGTCATCGGGGAGGCTATGACTGAAGAGCAGCCAGCGGGTACCGTCCTCATCCACGAAGAGGGACCCGTCGATACAGTCCCACCCCTGCGGCGTGATGACGTCAGGAGTCATGGGGGCAAACGGCCCCAGGGGCGAGGCTGACGAGAGGATCTGCACGCCCTTCGCGCGTCCCTCCGCCCCGAAGGTCGATACCAGGTAGAAGGTCCTGTCGAGGCAGATGCACTCGGGCGCCCAGTAGCACTTCGTCGCCCAGAAGGCTCCGTCGTTGTGGAAGATCTCGAACGGTCCCTCCCACTCCACCAGGTCGTCGCTCCTGTAGGCGTCGAAGCCGTCCGCAGGACCCCAAGCGGTCCGTGCCCGAGTTCCGTAGAGGTAGTAGGTTCCGTCGTGAAGAAGAACGAACGGGTCCCTGATGTTGATGTCCTGGAGTTCCATGACTAGTCCCCTTTCTTCGAGCAGAGCACGTACGAGCCGGCACCAAACGAGCGCTCGGCCTCGCCGGGCATCGTGACGTGCGCGATTGTTCCCGCGGGCACCGTCAGCTCGAGACGGACGACGTCGCCCTCGCGCCTCCATGCCACGTCAATCGTTCCGAACGCTGTCTCATAGGAGAGGTTCGCAAACTCGAGCTCCTCAACCTGGGCAGGAGCGACGTCAAACTCGGCGAAGCCGGGCTCGCGCACGGAGAGGCCGCCGACCTTGCGCACGACCCAATCGCCCACGCAGCCGAAGGCGTAATGGTTGAACGAGTAGGCGCCCACCGTGCCGTCGGTCTGGACGGCCGCCCACGACTCCCAGATGGTCGTGGCGCCATGCTCGACCTCGTAGAGCCAGCTGGGGCAGCCTTCCTGGAAGAAGACGCGCGCCGCTTGGTCGGCGTGGCCGAAGCGACCAAGCACGTCGAGCAGGTAGGGAACGGAGAGGAAGCCGGTATCGAGACGATCTCCGTTAGCCGTGATCATCTGAGACAGGTACTCGGCCGTTGCCTGGCGCTCGGACTCCGGAAGCAGGTCAAACGCAAGGGCGAGCACGTAGGGACCCTGGAAGTCGGAGGCAAGCCTCCCCTCCCCCAGGTAGAAGCGATTCTGGAAGGCACGACGGACGTTGCCCGCATAGCTCTCGAACGCTGCGGCATCATCGTAGCGACCAAGCTCTCGAGCGATTCGGGCGAGCAGGGCAGAGGAGTAGGCGAGAAACGCCGTTGCCACGAGGTCCTTGGTCGCCATTGCAGTCTCGATGGGGCCCTTGGCGTCCGGGCCGATCATGAAGCTGGGGAACATCCAGTCGCCGTAGTGGAACTTGGTGTCCCAGACGTAGCGGGCGTCGCCGTCCTTGTCGCCAGCAGCGCTGTCCACGCAGAAACTGTGCCAGGCAAGCATGGCCTCGTAGTTCTCGGCAAGCACGTCCTTGTGCCCGTAGCGCTGGTAGAGGGTCCACGGCACCATGATGATGGCGTCACCCCAGCCGGCGGAGGAGTACGAGCCGAAGAGGCCCGTGGTGTAGATGCTCTTGGGCGCAGGCGAGTAGTCGATGACCTGGCCGTCAGCACCCTGGTCGGCGCGAACGCTCGCGAGCCAGCGGCGCAGGAACGCCTCTGTATCCATGAAGAACGTGGACGTGGGCGAGAAGACCTGGATGTCGCCCGTCCAGCCCATGCGCTCGCGCTGCGGGCAGTCGGTGGGAACGGAGAGCATGTTGCCGCGCTGGCTCCATTCGATGTTGTCGAGCAGGTGGTTGACGCGCTCGTCGGAGGTCACGAGATGCCCGGTCTCGCGCAGGTCGGAGTAGATTGCGAACGCCTTCACGCAGGCGGGGTCGAACTCGCCCTCCCAGCCGGTGATGCGCACGAAGCGGAATCCGTGGAACGTGAAGTCAGGCTCGAGAGTCTCGTCCTGTCCCCTCCCCACGAACACGTCTATCTGGTCCTTGTTGCGACCCTGGATGTTCGAGAAGAACCTGCCGCTCGCGTCGAGCGCCTCGGCGTGCTCGAGCGTAATCTGCTGGCCTTCCGCGAGATGGGCGGAGATGCGCACGCGACCGGCGATGACCTGGCCGAAGTCGAGCACGAGGGTGCCGTCCTCATGCCACCAAGAGGCAACGGGAAGCTGCTCTCGCCGCACGACCGCTGGGCCCTCCTGCGGGACGAGCACGTCGTAGTCGCCCTCGACCTCGACCGCCGGCTCCCACGCACCAGCCTCGCCGAGAGATGGGTCACGAACGGCATCCCAGCCAGGCTCGTCGAGACGGAGGTCCTGCTTCTCGCCGATGAAGATGTCCGAGTAGACGTACTTGCCCGTGGAGCACTCGAAGCCGTCATCGGTGCAGACGACCTGACGTGTGCCATCCTCGAAGGTGATGACGAGCTCTCCCAGGACGGTGAGCGTGTCGCCGAACTGGCAGGAGTCGCCCGTCGCACCGACGCGACCGGCATACCAGCCGTCTGCGAGGACGATGCCCCACACGTTCTGGTCCTCGAGCAGCTCGGTGACGTCATAGGTCTGATACTGCAGGATCTTACCGTAGGACGTGAACTCAGGAGCAAAGAGCGTCTCGCTCACGTCGCGCCCGTTGATGGTCGCGTGGTAGATGCCGTGGGCAGTCATGAGAAGCTGCGCGCTGGCGACCTTTTTGCCCTCAAGCGAGAAGGACTTGCGCAGGAGAGCCGGCTTTCGGAGGCGCTCCTCGAGCGGCGCCGAGACGGGAATCTCGTGGGTGATGAACATCATCTCAACGGTGAGGATGGGTTCCTCGGTTGCCTTTGGCTGCGTGGACGTGATCCAGCGGGCCTGCCAGTCGCGCTTCATGATGGGTGACCTTCCCTACTCGTTCGCTGACGCCGGCATCGGCGCAGACTGCTTGGCGAAGGCCTCGTCGAGGACCTTCTTCTGGAAACCGGTGGCAGTGAGGATGGCGGCCGTGACGAGCGCGATGACGCCGGCGACCCTCAGTGTAGCGGCGGGAGTGCCATCAAGGACTGCGCCGGAGATGGCATTGAGGACGATCGGGCTCAGGAAGCCGCCGATGCAGGTGCCGATGGAGTACACGGCGATGGATGCCGCGATCATGTAGGGCGGGTTTGACACGGAGAGCACGAAGGGCGCCTGACTCATGAAGATGGAGAGGGTGGCACCGACGAGGAAGCACGCCACATAGTAGATGGGAAGGCTGGTGGCGAGGCTCACGAGGATGAGACCGACGCCCACGAGGCCGAAGGCGACCAGGAACGACTGCTTCATGAAGTGCGGAAGGAGCTTTCCGAGGACGAGACCGCAGGCGAGGCCGCCAAGGGTGGCGAGGGTACCCGCAAGACCGGCGACGGTGGACACGGTCTCGGGGGTGGCAAGGCCGGAGGTGATGGCGACCATGGCCATGTTGTTCATGAGCGAGTTGTAGAGAGCCAGGAACAGGATGCCGAGAATCGCGACGACGATGGTAGAGGAGCTGATCTTGCCCTTGGGCGTATCGGACATGTCCTGCTTGGCGGCCTCGACCATGTCGCGGTCGTTGGGGATGAGGGCGAGCGAGAGGACGAGGACGACAATGGCGAGCAGGTATACGAGGTAGTTGTTCCTCCAGCCACCTGCGGCGAGGAAGCCACCGACCATGGTCATGAACATGGCGCCCAGGCTCACGAACGCCGTGTTGAGACCCATGGCGGCCTGACGCTCCTCGGGCGGGAGGAACTCGGTGAAGAGCAGCTGCGTGACGTTGGTGATGGCTCCCACGCCCAGGCCGAGGATGCCGGAGCACACCAGCATGAAGGCGAGGTTCGAGCTAAAGAAGTAAGGCAGCAGTCCACCAACGGCGACGAGGACCACGCCGACGATGGCGATGGACTTCTTGGGCGTGACGTTGGCGATCTTGCCGATCACGAGCGCTGCAACGATACCGATGAGGCTGGGGATGGACGTGAGCATCTGGACCGTCGTTGCGCCCGCATCGGGAAACGACTGGGCGATTGCCGAGAGCGACGGGGTGATGCCGAGTGAAGCCATGGACAGAAGCGTGAGCGAGAAGATGCCCGCCTTCACCTTTGTTGTCTTTGCCATAATGCGTACTCCTCTATCTGGTGAGAAAAGAAATGGACAGGTTGCACAATCCAATGTGGTGAGGACGCTCGCGATCGTCCTTTTCATCTTGTATTTTGGGGGCTTTGACCCCGAGACTCAATTTCGCTATCTTAGGGATAGTTGCCCGATTCTTATATGGTTGGATGGTCATGAAGCATAGCAGCGATCGAGGCGCGCCCATACCCCTCATCAGCGAAGACCTGCCAGCGCTCGAGAACCTGGCGGCGGTCTTCACGGGCGGAGTGACGTCCGACCTGCTCGTCCGCGAGAAGCTCGCACCAGCCGAAGACGACATCTACCTGGTCGCGCACAAGATGGACCGTTCGGCGCCCACGCACTCGCACGACTACTACGAGCTCATCTACGTGACCGGCGGAGACGTCATCAACTGCGTGCAGGGCGAGGATCTCTACCTGCCCAACGGAAGCCTCTGCATCATGAACCTCAAGAGCGAGCACTCGCTCGAGGTGGGAAATCCGCAGACGACCATCGTGAATCTCTGCCTCAAGCCCTCGTTGTTCAAGGAGGGAATCTTCAAGAGCTTTCTGGATGACGACAACATCGTGTCGAGCTACCTAAGAGGCGAGAAGGACCGCAGCTATCTCATCCTCTCGGACCCGTCGCGCCAGACCATCCAGCGACGCATGGGCTCGATCGCTCGTGACTACGCGGAGTCAGGGCTCAGACAGTCCTTCTCGCTCGCCGCGCACGTGCTCCTGCTTCTCTCCGAGCTGCCCAAGGTCGAGACCTACAGCTTCTACGGCATCAACCAGCGAACCATGGAGATGCTCGATTACATCTCGGTCAACAGTGCGACTGTCACGGTAGGCTCGCTCGCGCAGGAGTTCGGATACAACGAGAGCTACACCTCTCAGTACATCAAGCGGCACACGGGAAGAAATGCGTCGCAGTTCATCGTGGAGGCGCGCCTCTCCCATGCCCGCGAGCTCCTCCAGGACACAACGATGTCCGCGGAAGCCATCGCGACCGAGGTGGGATACCGGAGCTACAGCCACTTCCATCAGACGTTCAAGGACCACTTTGGCTGCACTCCCAAGGAATGGCGAGAGCAGGAGCAGGACGAGTAGCGCGGCGGAAACGAGGGTCATCACGCAGGGCCGGGCGCACTCTTTCGCATCGCCGCGAGCGTGTCGACCATACCCCTGCCCAGCGGACGCGACATCACCCCGGCGAAGACGGCGGGGCTCGGCTCCACGCGCTGGTCTGCCATCGCCGCGACGATTCCCCCGAAGATAATCGAGAGGTCAGCACGCTGGTCGGCGTCGAGCGTGCCCTCGTCGAGCCCGGCAGCCTTGAGCCACGCGCGTTCCAGAGCGTTGCGGACGAGACGGACGAGCAGGTCCGAACCACTCCGGGCATAGAGCGAGGCCTTCGACATGTCACCGGGCCTGATGCTCGACGCCATCACCGCCGCGACCCTCTCGTCCGCACCGTCGGCGTCCAGGAGCGCCGCCGGGAGCGCGTCAAAGACGCTGTCGTCAAAGAGCTTCTCGGCCATGTCCTCGATGCTGTCGAAGTGGCGATAGAAGGTGTTGTGGTTGACCCCGGCCTCGGACGCGATGCCGCGCGCCGTCATCTCGGAGAAGGGCATGGCGCCCAGCTGCCGCCAGAACGCCGCGGCGAGTCTGTCCCGCGGGGACAGCGTCCCCGAATCCCCTCTCGGCCGCACCATGAGACCTCCCGAGTAGACACGAATGCCGAAGCCGTCTCTTTAAGTATGCCCCTCGGCAGCCTACGCTTGTCGAGAAAAGAGACAGTGTGTCTATCTAGCGAGAAGGACGATCATGGGGTATCTGAGAAGCCACTGGTACGACCTCGGAGTCATCCCGGCAGCTGCCGCAGCGGCGTACCTGGCCGTCACCTGGCAGGGCGACGACGTGCTGCTAAGACTCGCGCTGCTCAACTACATCGTCATCTTCTGGCACCAGTTCGAGGAGTACCGTCTCCCCGGCGGCGAGCCGGCCATCACGAACCTCGCGTCACAGCCGTCCGACGACGGCCCCTCCGACCGCTATCCGCTCAACCAGAACAACGCGCTGTTCATGAATGCCGTCGGGAGCTACGTCCTGTACTTCCTCCCCGTGCTGTTCCCGCACGTCCTTTGGCTGGGATTCGCGCCGGTGGTCTTTGGGATGTCGCAGGTCATCATCCACGTCCTCATCACGCCCCGGCAGATCGGCAACCGCGTCTACTCGCCGGGCGCCGGCGCGGTCGTGTTCGGCCACCTGCCCGTAGGGGTGTGCTGGTTTGTCTACGTCGTGTCGAACGGCCTGCTCGGCTGGGTCGACGTGCTGCTCGGCGTCGTGCTGCTCGCCGCGTTCATCCGTGGGGTCATGCTCGGGATAGGCTACGGCGTCATGAAGGACCCGAAGTCGCCGTATCCGTTCCCTGAGGACGAATTCGAGCGCAGCGGATACGCGGAGCGGATACGGAGGAAGTAGCGGTCACTGTCACTGTGCGACTATTCCGAAAGGTCTCACAAATTTGCGGGTTTTCGGAATACGCGAGGTTCACAGGTCAATGATCCCCGGGTCCGTAAGGAAGTCGGTCAACCCCACTACAAGAATGCCCTGATCGTTATGCCACGGTTTCACGCGATTGCGGACGACGATCACCTTCCGGAACGAATCCCCCGTACCCACTAGAGACCTCTGCTCCTGTTCCATCTTTCTGGAATCGGGTATCGCAAACGCAGACTGGATATAGTAACGGCGACTACCCTTGTTGCACACGAAGTCAATCTCGAGTTGTTTTCTACGGAACCTGCCTTCCTCGTCCTTCTCGCTATGGTTCACGACTCCGACGTCAACACTGAAGCCTCTGAACCTCATCTCGTTATAAAGGGCATTCTCCATCAGGTGGGTCTCCTCCTGCTGGCGAAAGTTGAGACGTGCGTTACGGAGCCCCAGATCCTCGTAGTAGTACTTCTTCGGGGAACCGATGTGCTTTCTGCCCTTTACGTCGTAGCGGCTAACCTCCTCCACGAGGAAGGCGTCCTTGAGGTAATCGATGTATGCGCGGACGGTCTTGTCATCGATGTTTCCCATCCCGTTCGAAGCGAACGTATTCGCGAGTTTGGTTGGGTTGGTGAGCGAGCCCACGGCCGAAGCGAGGACGTCCACGACAGATTCAATCGCCACGTTACCGCGAAGACCGTTTCGTTCAACGATGTCATCGATGTAAACCTTGTCCATAAGGTTGGTCAGATATGCCGCCCTTCCCTCGTCAGATGAAAACGAAAGGATATGAGGCAGCCCCCCGTACGTGACATAGTCAATCCACGCCTCTTCTGCAGTCCCGCCATGCGCTGGTAGGTACTCGGAAAAGCTCAGAGGCAGAACGCGCACCTCATCGCCCCTGCCACGAAATTCAGTACGGACATCAGAGGAGAGGAACTTGGAGTTGCTCCCCGTAACATAGACGTCTGCATTCCCCCTGCGCAGAAGCCCGTTCAGGACGCCGTAAATCCTGGGCGGATTCTCAGTATCGCGCAGCTCCTCTTTCGAGATTGCATACTGGACCTCATCAATCATCGCATAGTGCATCTCTGGACCGTCGCTGATGAGGCCATCTAAGTACTCGGAAAGCTTGCGTGGATCTCGATACTCGGCATTCACTTCATCGTCGAGCGCGACCCGAACGATATGTGACTCAGGTATCCCCGCTTCGCACAGATGCCTAGAGTACAAGTCAAAGAGCAGGAACGACTTCCCGCATCGTCTGATTCCCGTGATGACCTTTATTGATCCGTTTTCTCTTCGCTCTTCGAGCTTGGAGATATAGTCTGGGCGATTGATAACCATGCCATCACTCATTCCGAAATACTGTAAAAATATGCGCGCTTTCGGAATAGAATACCACGAGACGCTCCTCGCCGCCGGCAATCTGACAGACGCATGGTGGTGCCACATTGGGACATGTCCCAATAGTAATGGGACATGTCCCAATGTGTCCCATTAAGCAAGATGCCGCCCCACCGTCATTGATCATCAATGTAGATCTTCGACACAGAGCAGGTCTTTAAATGGGAGCCCGCCCCTACGCGACCCCATTGGCCCCGCCTTCTCGCATCAAGACACAAATCGGCCCCTCCGGACGTGAGCCCAGAGAGGCCGATTCCACCCCACATGAGGTAGCGGTACTACTCCCCCGTCGCTACGTCATGCCTCGGCAGGCCGAGAAACTCGTTTGCCTGCCAAGCCTTCCCATCCGACCCGTAGACCACGATCATCTCGGAGAGCTTCGCCTTGAACGCGTCCTTGGCGACCTTCCAGATGTCGTATGCCTTCTGCCCCTCGAGGTCTGTCGTCTTGAGCGCCGAGGCAGTCGCGCGGCAGAGGTCGTTGTAGATGTTGACCTTGTTGATTCCCATCTGGCACGCCTTGTGAAGGGAGTCGTTGTCCATTCCCGAGGATCCGTGGAGAACGAGCGGGAACTCATGCCCGACGGCATCCTTGATCGAAGCGAGCCTCTCGAAGTCAAGGTGGGGAACGAACCCCTTGGGATAGGCGCCATGCGCGGTCCCGATTGCCACCGCAAGCGCGTCGACCCCGGTCTTGGCGATGAAGTCCTTCGCCTCCGCGGGAGAGGTCAAGGCGCTCTTGGTGTCCACCGCCGCGTTGACGCCCTGACCAACGTGCCCGAGCTCGGCCTCGACGCCCAGCCCACACGAATGCGCGAGCGCGACCACCTGCGTAACCTCGGCGACGTTCTGGTCAAACGGAAGCATCGAGCGATCGGCCATCACGTCCGTGAAGCCGGCCTGGATCGCCCCGACGATCTCGGGCATGGGCCCGCCGTGGTCGAGGTTGATCGCCACGGGCACCTTTGACTGCATGGCGAGCTGGCGGCACATCTGGCCAACAAAGTTGAGGTCAGGCGTGGTGCTGTACACGATGTCGAGGATGATCGGCGCGTTGAGCTCCTCGGCTGCCTCGATGGCGGCGCGGGCGTCGAACTCGGACACGACGTCTGGTGCTGCGACGCCATAGTCGCCGACGCTCGCCCTATCGAGAATTGCCTTCATTGAAACTAGCATTGTCCACTCCCTTTACTTCGAGTGCCCTCCGCGGGTTATCGCGCGGGAGAGGCCGCATCGTCGGGCGCAGCCTCTCCCGCAGGTAAGGGCACGAGGTCCTAGCAGATGCCGAGAAGCCCGAGCGCCAGACCGATCACCATCGTCCCAATGATGACGACGTTGATGTTCACGTTCTTCCTCAGGAGCTTGAGGCACCCGAAGGTGTAGAGCAGCGGAACGAGGCCCTTGAAGATGGTGTCGAGGTAGGTCTGGATCATGACCGGATCGCCCTCTTGGAGCGGAATGGAGAGGATCGTGTGGAACGACGCGAACGACGCGGTCATGGCACCGATCATGAGAAGACCCAGGGTCGCGGCGAGCTTGGTGAGGATGCCCATGAGTCCGCTGTTATAGATCTTCGTGATGAAGCTCGAGCCGATCGAGTATCCGACCACCGTGAGATACCAGCGGCAGAGGATGGACGGGATGTTGTAGACCAGCAGGAAGACGATCGGGCCGAGAATCGAGCCGGTTCCCAGGCAGAGGGAGACCGCCAGCGAGGCGGCGATGACGCGGAGGACGCCCCAGAAGATCGCGTCGCCGATGCCTGACATCGGGCCCATGAGGGACGCCTTTACTGCGTCGATGCTCTCGGTGTCGAAGTCGGGCTGCTTGGCATTCTCGCGCTCCATGGCGGCCACGATGCCCATGCAGATGGGGCCGACGTTGGAGGTGATGTTGTACCAGGACGAGTGCCTGACGAGCGCCTTCCTGTGCTCCTCCTTGTCGGGATAGAAGCGGTTGAGCGCGGGGAGAATCGCCCACATGAATCCCGATGCGCCTGCCTTCGCGCCGCCGCCGTAGATGGTGAAGATATTGAACGAGCGGAGGAAGATGCTCTTGAGCATCTTGCGATCCTCCTGGGACATGTTCTTGGTAGATCCCGTTACCTTGATTGACGAGGAGTCAGCGTCCTCCGTCTTGGTGAGTTCCTGCTCTTCTGCGCTCATGCGAAGAAATCCTCCTCTTCCATGTCTGCCTGAGAGGTGGCGCTCGAAGTGACACCTGTCGTTCTCAGGGTCTGAATCTTCTTCTGCAGGTCGAGGTTTTCCATTTCACGAACAGCGGTGACGACGATGATGACCACGCCGATGGCTGCGACGGCGATCATCGGAAGGCCCAGATATTCGACAAGGACGAAGCCGAGAAGGAAGTACACGGCGATCTTGTTGTCCCAGAGCATACGAATGAGGATTGCCATTCCCACGCAGGGGAGCAGGCCGGCGATGGCGTTGAAGCCACTCGTGACGGTCGGGGGAATGACGTTGATGAGGTTCGCAACCGGCTCGGCACCAAGGTAGACGCCGAGGAAGGACGGAAGCGAGTAGAGCAGGTTGAAGAGGAGACCGCCGCCGAAGTGGGCGAGAAAGACGCTCTTCTCCTCACCAGTGGAGGCAGCCCAGTCGGTGACGGGGGCCCAGAACGAGGAGAGGACGTTGAAGCAGAGTCCGAACCAGATGTTGGCGACGATTGCGACGGCCGTGCCCAGGGTGATTGCCGACGCCTGGTCGATGCCGAGCTTCGTCACGAAGCACACTGCCATGACGGTGCCCGTGCACGGGTCGGCGGAGGTGGCGCCGCCCACGTTCACGCTGCCCATGAAGATGACCTGCAGCGCGGCGCCGATCATGATGCCGGTGGTGATGTCACCGAACACGATTCCGCAGACGAGACCGGCAACGATCGGCTGGTCGATCATCGGCTGTCCGAACGTCCACTGGACGTAGTAGCAGATAAACGCAGCTAGCAATGCTTGTAGTGCTAGACCAAGCATGTGGAGCTCCTTTCTTCCTCAGAGCGAGTATCTGATGTGAGCTACCTACTTCTTGAGCTTCTCGAGAAGGGTCGAGAAGCGCACCGATGGATCTGTCGGGCCGTTCTGACGAATGACGGAGACGCCCGTCTCGCACAGCTTCTGGGCGGCAACGACCTCGTCGGGGTTGAGCGTCACGCCGCTCGCGACGATGACCTTCTTGTCGTCGTCAGAGCGATCGAAGCGGCCCACGTTGGCGATGTTGACGCTCTGGACCATGCCGGGCGCACCCTGGACGAGCGCAAGCGCATCACCGATGTTGTCGGTGAGCGCGAAGATGCGCATTCCCTTGGCGCGGGGGTCGTTCGCGACCTTGATGGCGTCCTTCACGCTGCGAATGAGGAGCTTCTGGTCTTGCGGGCAGGCCATCTTGAGCGTTGCCGCCTGCGTGGAATCGGACGCCGCGTGGTCGTTCGCCACGAGGATGCCCTTGGTGGCAAACTCCTTTGCCCAAAGGAGTACGACTTGGCCGTGAATGAGTCGATCATCGACACGCAACTGAATAATCAACAGGCTCTCCCTTCTCGATGTCTACGAACGTGCTCTAGCCGGCTACCAGAATCAGGAAAAGAAGTCGTCATCATCGGCAGTGGGAATATCTGGCTCGACGACGACCCTCTTCATCTGGACTGACGCGGTGGACAAGATTTCATCGACCACCGCCTCCGTCAACGGGTCATCCGAGAGGCAGCACCCCAACACGGCGATGAGGTTGAAACCGGAGACGTGGATGACGCCGTGCTCCTCCGGTCTCAGGGTCATCACCTTGTTGCAGACGCTCCCCCCGACGAGGTCGGTGAAGATCACCGCCTCGTCCTCTGGCTTCGCAGACTGGATGAACTTCTCGATGCGCGGCGAGAAGTCCTCCTCGTCGAGATAGCAGTCGACAGCCTCCACCACGCTGCTGTCGCCCAGGAGAATCCCGACGGCACTCTTCACGCCGCTTGCGACCCGTCCGTGCGATGCGATCAGAATCTTTCGCATAATTCACCTCCCTTTGTCAGCCTGGTACCGAGCTCGTCTAACAAATGAGTGACCTTGCCGAAAATGCGTCATTCCCCCCACTACGCTATCTATGTAACGCATTTCGTTAGTAAATTCAATATGAAATTCGTTTAGTAAGCAAGGAATATCGCCAGTCGTGCTAAATTTGGGTCCAACGAGTCGAAGCTCGGTCCCCGAAGAACCTCTCGACGAGACAGGAAAGGTGCCACGATGGCCTCTCCAACAGATTTGGCAGGCATCATCCTCGGCGTCTACTACAACCTCTCACCCTCGGAGAAGCTGATTGCCGACTACATCCTCAAGCACAACGATTGCATCGACACCCTGTCAGCGAAGGAGATCGCGGAGCGCGCAAAGACCTCTACCGCCACGGTGTCCCGGTTCATACGAACACTCGGCTTTAAGAATTACGCTGAGCTCAAGTTCTCCCTGTCGCAGAGCAAGGATGGCGACGAGACCAAGAACTCCCCGAGCCTACCCAGCAAGAAGGGCAGTCTCGAGGACCTCATGGACTTCATGCATGCCACGATCACCCAGGAGCTCAACGACACGGCGGACATCCTCAGCGCAAAGGACATCGCGCAGATCGTCCGTCTCATTCTGAAGGCAGACATCACCGCCGTCGTCGGCGTGGGCAACAGCCTGACGCTCGCGCAGAGCACCGCGTTCAAGCTCACGCAGGCTGGCCTTCGAAGCGTGGCGCCAAGCACCAGCGATGCCAGCAACCTGCTCGCGCTAAGTCTGACCAGCTATGACTTCCTTATCGTCCTCTCCCTTTCGGGACGGTCGCGCCGCCTTTCCGCGATCATGGACGCAGCGCGTGACGCTGGTACCCCAATCGCGTTGATAACTGGCAACGACCAAGACGAACTCGCAAAGCGTGCGGACATCGTCGTCAAGGTGACGACCCGAGACAGGCTGCTGTCCACCGAGGTCCGATACTCCCAGCTGTCTCTCGTCTACGTCATCGACCTCATCGTCTTCCTGCTGCTCCAGTACTCGAACAGCCCGGGAGATCACATGCGACTGTTTGACCAGTATCTGGACTTCGACCATCCGTCGAACGCACAGGCGGATGAAGGAAGCCCGGAGAAGCCCGCTTCATCGTAGGGCATCAGTTGCTGGCGACCCCAGCGAGATGAGCACGGAAGAAGGCGCACTCGGCGTCGTTCGTCCGACGCGCCGCATCGTCGCGAACGTCCAGGTGGAAGACATGGCCAAGGTTCTCCTGCGGATCGTCCTGGAGCACGCACTCCACGCCCCGCTCGCGGAGGAGAGGAGCAAAGCGCAGGTTCTCCTCGCGAAGGAAGTCTTGTGGGGCCGTGAGCACATACGTGGGCGGGAAAGCCGAGGTGATGGCACCGATGACGTCGAACTCCTCGCGCGGTACGACGCGATCGGTCGGCAGATAGAACCTGGCAAAGGCAGTCGCTGGACCAGCGCTCTGGGAAAGCAGGTCATAGTCCCCGCAGTTCAGGGCACACGCGCGAATCGCGATACCATGCGGAGGCTCTATGCCCACCACCGCGCCGTAGCTCTCGTTGGTGACGGCGGCAAGATACTGCGAGGCGATCTGCGCGCCGGCAGAGTCCCCCACCACGAAGACGTTCTCGGGGTCGATCCCGTACTCCGCTGCGTGTGCCGCGACCCACGGGAAGACGTCTGCCGTGTCCTGAAGAGCCGCAGGGTAGCGATGCTCGGGTGCGAGCCGGTAGGTGAAGTTGACGACCGCAAAGCCGCGCGTCGCAAGATCCATGCAGTAGTACTGGTAGAGTTCCTTGTCCCCATAGACCCACGCTCCCCCATGAACGCTCACGATGCAGGGGAGCGGATCCGCCGCGTCAGCTGGCCGATAGACGTCGAGAAGGTTCCACGTTGGGTCCTCGCCGTAGACGATGTCGTCATTGCGCACGATGCTGTCGGGGGTTGTGAGCCCCGCGTCGCGGACGTCATCGCCCTTCTTGAACGCGGTGCGAATGCTCTCCGCACCTCTCAGGGCACTGTCATCGGACGTTGATCTGGACATCATGGCATCCTTCCTGCCATCGAGAGCACGAGCGATCTCGCATGAACGACTTGGAACGCCGTCGTAGGGCCCTCTCGCTCGAGCATCATCTGAACACGAGGTAATACTACCTGTCGAGAAGCCCGCGGATGCGTCATGCACTTGGATGGCGGCATCTTCCCGGAGCTGAAGTCCCGTCTCCTCCGGAATGCCAGCGATGGTCTCTCACGGCATCTGGAAGCAATCGAGATAAGACATTGAGACGCTCCTACCTACTCCAACGGCTGAGTGATGTAGTCGTAGAGCTCATCCTTCACGGCCGTGTCCAGGACATAGCGAATCTCGACGGCGGGCTTGTCTGCGGGCTTCATCGTGAACTCCTTGAAGTCGCCCGTTGCGTGCATCCCTCCCAGGAAGTAGAACTCCTTCGACTCGTTGTCGTCCTTGTTCTTTCTCACAAAGAGGTAGGTCCGCACGCCTGTCTCGCTCGCATGCTTCAGCCGCTCGATCTCGGGAGAGTCAATGTGACGCGGCTGCTTGGAGATGGCGACAAGCTCCTTGGGACTCAAGAAGCGGTCCTCGTAGCGGATGCTCTCTGAGACGTCATCGGCCTTCTCGTAGTTGATGAATACGGGGAAGGTGTTGGTTCCCGCGTCGTACTTGTAGCCGCCGATGTTCTGGCCGTTGATGTTCTGACTCCACCCCAGCAGACGACAGACGTCCTCATAGGTATACTTCTCGTTGAGCACCAGGCAAGTCCCGTCGTAGGTGCTTGAGTACGTCTCACGCCAGCGTCCGAGACCAAAATCGACTACAGCGCGGAGCTGGCGCGCAAACTCGGGATCAGCCAGGGCAGCGATCAACCTCGCGGATGGCTCAAACCTTCCGTCCTCAAACGAGACGAAGACGCTGTCCTTGAAGCTCTTGCTGCTGAAGAACGCTCCGGAGAGAGCACCTGCAACCGAGCATGCCGCGATTGGCATTGCCGGCGAAACGCCACGCACGAGGCTGGCGAACCTATCCTCGCTCACGGCATCATGCCTATCGAGAATTTCGCGAAGGAGCAGCAGCTCATGGGGCCGTTTCCCGGCGGCGAGCTTCTGCGAGACAAAGCGGAGCATCTCTTCCTGGGCGGACGTAAAGCTTACGTGATAGTCCTTCTCGTATTTCTTGAGAAAGGCATGGTAGGAGCCAAGCTGCGTGTTGTTGAAGATGAGTAGCGGGTCGAGAGCTCTCTGCTCCTCGAAGTCTGCAAGCTCGGGAACGCGACCAAGCATGTGCTTGAGGTCGGCATACTCTTGCTTGATGAGCTGAACTGTACCGAATCTCTCCTGGTCGAGCGCGCGATAAATGCGCCTCTCAGCAATCTCGTCAAAGCTAATGGTTGAGCAGCCCGTGATGAGGCGGTTGCCCTCCTTGACATAGCGTCGCAGCGTATCCTTCTTGTAGGTTCGATCACCGGACAGGGCAATGGGCACGAGGTAGCTCTGCTTGTAGTTGCCGATGAAGTCGAGAACGAGCACGGAGTGCTTGCCGGGGGCCTTGCGCAGACCGCGACCGAGCTGCTGGACGAAGATGATGGCGGACTGAGTGGGTCTGAGCATGATGATCTGGTTGAGCGAGGGAATGTCGACGCCCTCATTGAAGATGTCGACCGTGAGGATGTACTCGAGCCAATCGTTCGTCTTCGAGCGGTCTGCCTCAAGTCGGTCAATCGCCGCATCTCTCTCGGCTCCGGTTGCCGCCCCGCTCAACGCGATGCAGCGGAGACCACGGTCACGTAATTCGGCAGCAAGCTCAGCTGCCTCTTCGTTTCGCGAGCAGAACANNAACATGAGCCCGCGGCGCTCGGATTTGACCGTATGGGCATCAATCTCGCGGACGATATGATCGACGCGAGCTTCCGAGGTAAGCAAGCCGAAGTCGGAGTCGTCATCAACCGTAGCGCCATCAACCGTGAGGTCAGCGATACCAAAGTAGTGGAAGGGCGAGAGCAGATTCGCGCCCAGGGCATCTTGCAAAGTGATCTGGTAGGCAATGTTGTTGTCAAAGAGAGCAAAGACATCCTCACCAGTGGTACGCGTGGGCGTGGCGGTCATTCCCAGCAGGAACTTAGGCCTGAAGTGGTCCATGACTTTCTTGTAAGTAGGCGCCTCTGCGTGGTGAGCCTCGTCGATGACGATGTAGTCAAACTCGTCAGGCGCGAACTGATCGAGATGCTCGGCGACCGTCTGGATGGTGCAGAAGAGATAGTCGCTGTCGAGCTCCTTAGTCTGACCAGAATAGATGCCGTAGGTTCGAGCGGTACCGATGACTCGCCGGAAGCTCCTGAGTGCGTCGTCCGCGATACGCTTGCGATGCACAAGGAAGAGCGCCTTTCTCGGCATGACGACCTCGACGTCAAACGCCGCAAGGTATGTCTTGCCTGTGCCAGTAGCCGAGACAAGCAGAGCCTTTGTTGCTCCTTCGTCCCGGAGTCGTTTAAGGTTGGCGAGGGCTTTCACCTGCATTTTATTGGGTTTGATCGGTCCTGCGGCGACCTCGGCATCGTCCTCATCGCCAGCGGCAGATTCCTCGGCGGCAGAGATGGCGATCACTCCCCCGCCCGCTGGGTACTTCTTCGCGATCGCAGCCGCATGGCGAACGCGATAGCCGTCAAGCCACTCGTCGGTCACGATCGCCGAATGAGGGTCCTCCCACAGACGTTCGAACTCGGAAAGCGAGGCCTTGCAGACGCTGCCTTCCTCGTAGGAGTGGACGAGCAGGTTCCATTCCTGATTGGTGCGCAGCGCCGTCTGCGTGAGATTCGAACTCCCGATGATGAGCGTACGCATGTCGCCGTCTTTGAAGAAGTAGCCCTTCGTATGGAGTCTGCCGTCATAGACGCGAAGCTCGACGTTGGGATAGGTCCTCAACTTTGCAATGGCATCGGGGTCATTGAAGTCAAGGTAGGTCGTCGTGAGAATCCTGCCTGGGATGCCCCTCTCGGCAAGTCGTGAGAATGCCTCGGTAAGGATCTCGACTCCCTCGCAGGAGACGAATGCCACCGAGAAGTCAAAGCGTTCGCAGCCGGCGAGCTCCTTCAAGAGCGTCGAGTGAACGTTCGTGGCCAGGACCTCGTTGTTGACGACGAGCTCGGGGACAAGCGACGCATCAGGATGAGCGTCAGCGTCGATGAAGCCCGTCTCGAGCGAGTAGACGTATTCCTGCTGTGCCTTGACGAGATACCCGTCGATGTCCTTCGTCGCCATGGCCTGACCTACAGAATGCCCTGGGCTTCGATGGCATCCACGACCTTAAGATCAGCCGGGAGCCAGCCCACCGTTCGGAGGTGCTCAGCATCAAGCCACCTGGCAGCGCTGTGCTCGAGAAGCGTGATTGTGCTGTCCGCAAGCGTGCAGAGGAAGCAGTCCATGTCGAGATGGAAAGTCGGATAGTCGTAGTTCACATCGCAGACGAGCTGTCCGACGTTGATCTCCGCCTCGAGCTCCTCCTCGATCTCACGCTTGATGGCATGCTGAGACGTCTCCCCTGGTTCGACCTTGCCACCAGGAAACTCCCAACCGCCTTTGAACTCGCCATATCCTCGCTGGGTGGCCAGAATCCTGCCGTCCTTCTCGATGATTGCCGCCACTACTTTGATTGACTTCATGCCATCCCTGATTCAGGTCGTCTGAGTATCCGCGGACGTGGCGCCCGCACAGATCCAGGGTAGACGTTTCCCCGGAAGCCCGAAAGATCCTAGCTGGCAGCCGGGAGATTCGCCGTGGGTTCAGAGCTCCTCGAAGTCGCATTCGGTCGTAGCCTCGTCATCGTCGAACACACCGTCCGTAGAGAGCAGGGCGAGCAGCTGTGGGCCGCATGCTTTGACCAGCGCATCCACGGCCCGTTGCACCTCCCTCTTCGGATTCTGATGGTCCTCGGAGCCTTCAGCACAAATAGCAGCGGCCTGTTTCATTGCGATGCCGTACCCCCACAGGAACAGTCGCAGGTCAATCTTTCTCGTTTCGCCCGTTCCGCTGTATGAGATGACGTTCACCTCGCTGCCGACGACGCAGTCAGCAATATTATTGAGCGTCTCGACCGTCTCTTCCTTCTCGCCCACGCGACCTCACCTCTCCCTGCTGGTTTCCGATGCCTTCACATGATGGGACATGGCCAAGACAGGAATTCCGCCGCGCGTGCTGAGGCCATACGCATGTCACCACTACTACGGGTTGGCCCTACCGCCTCTGCCCGGTCGACGTCTCTCTCCGCACGTCCATCGACGTGAGGATGACGCCGAAGAGCGAGAAGGCAAGCGCCAGCAGGAACGTGGCGGACGGCTCGACGCCGTACATCACCCATGATGCGATGACGCCCACGAACGGGGCGATCGAGTAGTAGTTTCCGGTGCGCGCGGCGCCGAGGTGACGCTGCGCGGTGATGTAGAGCATGATCGACACGCCGTACGAGACGAAGCCGACCAGCACGACCAGAACCGACGGGATGAGCGAAAGGCTGCTCCTGTCAAACAGCAGCCCGATGAGCGCGCAGGTGGAGGCGGTACCAAAGCCCTTGATCATCGTGACCGAGACCACGTCCTTCCCCGACAGCATGCGCGTGACGTTGTTCTCCGTACCCCAGATCGCGCAGGCGAGCAGGATCAGGAGGGCGCCCGGCGAGAGGACGATCGCGCTTCCCGGGCTCCACGAGAGAATCAGACTCGCGACGGTGATGGCGACGACGGCCACCCACATGCGCCGGCCCATGCGCTCGTGGAACACCGCGTTAGCGACGAGGGCGGTCGCCACCACCTCGAAGTTGCCAAGCAAGGATGCCGTGGACGCGCTCGAGAGCCTGATTCCCGCGAGAAGGGTGATGGCGCTCGCGGTGCTGAGCCCGATCATGAGCACGACCAGTGGGACTTCTCGCCTGGTGAGAGCGGCGCCGCGCTGGGGACGTTGCGCGCGAAGCGCGTCCGTGCCCCTCACGAGCACCATGCAGAGCCCGCATCCCAGGTAAAGCAGCGACGAGCCGTACGAGGCCGACATGCCCTGTTCGAGCGTCTTCATCAGCGGTACCGACGCGCCGTAGCACACAGCGGACAGGAGCGCGAGCACGCCTCCGTTCACCTTCCTGCCGCCGACTTCCATGACAAGCCCTCTATCGATGCGCGTGCTACGTCAACAAATGCAGCATTCATTATCGAGTCAGTCCGCTACGGCGCAACGCACAATTCGCCTCGCATGTCCGCAAGCGGACACCTCTCTTGCCGCACGCGCAGAGTGAAAGTCGATACTTAGTCGCACATGCGACCTCCTTCCGAGTGACACGCCAGATCGGCGAGATCGCCGCACACGCGAGGGCGCGGAAGGCAGGGCGGACGAGCCGCCCGTCTCACGAGAAGCCCCCTGCTTCGACGCGTTCCTAGAGGGCCAGGTAGTCACTGTCATCCACGGGCTCGAGCCACTCGTTCGAGCACTTCTCCCCAGGTACGGCAATTGAGAGATGCTCGAACCAGCTGTCCTTGGCAGCGCCATGCCAGTGCTTCACGCCTGGTGCGATGATGACGACGTCGCCCGGGCCAAGCGCGCGTGCCTCGCATCCCCACTCCTGGTACCACCCGCGGCCAGCGGTGCAGAGCAGGATCTGGCCGCCGCCCTTCGTCGCGTGGTGGATGTGCCAGTTGTTGCGGCAGGCAGGCTCGAACGTGATGTTCGAGATGTGAAGCGCCTCCCTCGACACGGGATAGCTGTAGCTCTGTCCGATGAAGTACTGCGCGAATGCATCGTTCCTCTCCCCACGCGGGAAGACGTTCTCGAACTTCTCCATGATTGTTCCTCACTAATCGCAGGGCTATTCCTTGGACTAAGTGTAGAGGCGCAATCCACTCCCTCTCGTTTCGCCTTGTTCCGATGACCGAGCGTCCCACGGCGCGCTCGGTGAAACGAGCATATCGGGCCTACAATCAGCTCACCTACAGAGCGGGGGTCATATGTATCTCTTCCAGCGAATCGAAGAAATGGCCGTTCGAGCGGATGACTCACGCCGCTCGATCTGTGACTTCGTCCTCGAGCAGAAGGGCAATCTCGCGAGCTGCTCGATGCAGCAGATTGCCGAGAAGACCTTCACCTCGAAGGCGACCGTCTTCCGCTTTGCCCAGAGCCTTGGCTATGCGGGCTGGCGCGACTTTCTCGACGACTTCCTCAAGGAGGCCGACTACCTGCAGAGACATGCCTCCCCCACCGACCCGAACATGCCCTTTGATGCGGATGACGCACCCGATGCCCTGGTTGCCAAGCTCGCGAGCCTGCAGAAGGACACGATTGACGACACGGTTCGCGTGATGGACTACGAGGCTCTCGAGCAGGCGACCGACTATCTCATGAGCGCCCAGAGGATCGCGGTCTTTGGTATGAGCCCGAACAGCATCCTCGCGATGGTCTTCCGTCGGCGCATGGAGACCATCGGCAGACAGGTAATCGTTCCGCCGCTGGACGAGAGCGGCATCGTGTCGAGGGGACTCGGCGAGAACGACTGCGCAATTGTCATCTCCTACTCGGGCAACAACGAGCGGCGCGAGCCCATGCGCTACGTGGCTCCCATGAAGGCGAACGGAGTACGCCTCATCGGCATCACGAGCGGCGGGGAGAACTACCTGCGCAGGACCATTCCCTGCACGCTGTGCATCTCCTCCCGGGAGCGTCTCTACAGCAAGATAGCGGGCTTCTCGACCTCGCAGTCGGTGATGTTCCTCCTCGACTCGCTCTTTAGCAGCGTCTTTGCCCGGAACTTCCAGGAAAACTTCGACTACAAGGTGTCCAACTCGCGTGACCTCGAGCGCAGGAGGTCCGCCTCGCTCATCAGCATGGCCGAGACGGACCAGGAGCCTTCCAGCGAAGGCGCGACAACGGACGAGTAGCTAATCCTCCGCGAGACACGCGCCGTTGGACTCGATCACGTCGCGGTACCAACCGAATGACTTCTTGCGGGAGCGCTCGTAAGTTCCGTTGCCGTAGTCGTCGAGGTCGACGTAGATGAAGCCATAGCGCTTGGACATCTGGTTCGTGGAGTTAGACAGCAGGTCGATGGGAGCCCACGAGAGGTAGCCCATGAGGTCAACGCCATCCTCGAGCACGGCCTGTCGCATCGCCTTGAAGTGCGCCTCTAGGTATTCGATGCGGTACTGGTCGTCGATGGTACCGTCGGGCGCCACCACGTCGCGTGCCCCGAGGCCGTTCTCCACGATGAAGAGGGGCTTGCGGTAGCGGTCGTAGAGATCGACCAGGGATATGCGCAGGCCAGTGGGATCGATCTGCCATCCCCACTGACTCGACGGCAGATAGGGGTTCTTGATGCCCACGGTCGTGTTGCCCGGCGTGGTGTCGAGGCCCGTGGGGTCGGCCGCTATGCAGGAGGTCTGGTAGTAGCTGAACGAGACGAAGTCGACCGGGTTCCTTCGCATGGTCGCAAGGTCCTCGTCAGTCATGACGAGGTTGAATCCCTTGTTGCGGAACTTCGCGAGCAGGAAGGCAGGGTACTCTCCGAACACCTGCGTGTCAGCGAAGGCATAGACCTGCCGCATCCGCTGCTGCTGGAGCAGGACGTCGGCTGGCCTGCAGCTAAAGGGGTAGTACGTGAGCTTGGTCACCATGCAGCCGACGCGCGCGGCGGGGTCGACCTCGTGGATGGTCTCGACGGCCCGGGCGCTCGCGACGAACTGGTGGTGCATCGCCTGGTACTCGACCTCCTCGAACTTCTCGGGGGCAAAGCGGGACTCGATGAGACCGCCCGTCATGAAGGGATGGCGCAGAATCGAGTCGACCTCGTTGAAGGTGAGCCAGTACTTGACCGTACCCGCGTAGCGCCTGGCGACGGTCTCGACGTAGCGACCGAACATCGCTATCGACTCCCGGCTGTACCAGCCGTCGTACGTGGTGCAGAAGTTCAGCGGCGGCTCATAGTGCGAGAGCGTCACCACGGGTTCGATGCCGTGAGAGCGGCACTCGGTTATGACGTCCTCGTAGAAGCGCAGACCGGCCTCGTTAGGCTGAGCGTCATCACCATTCGGGAAGATGCGCGACCACGCGATCGAGAAGCGGAACGCCTTGAAGCCCATCTCGGCAAAGAGCGCTATGTCCTCCTTGTAACGATGGTAGAAGTCTATGCCGTGACGCTTGGGATAGGCGCGCTCGTCGTCCGAGGCGAGGGCCGCCGCAATCGACTCGTCCGTGACGTCGGACAGATGGTGCGTGTCCTTGAGTTCGTCAAGGGTCTTGGGGTCACGGAACAGCTGGACGTCGGCGGTCGAGACGCCCTTGCCGTCCTCGTTCCAGGCACCCTCGCACTGGTTTGCCGCGACGGCCCCTCCCCAGAGGAACCCGTCCGGAAACGCCCTGCCGCTCTCTACGCCCATCTCCGACCTCCTGTGTCCTCGGCGGTCACCCGCCTGGAAATACTTCTCATTACTGCATATTACAGGCTTATTAATGCATTTTTGTTTCGCTCTGTTCCGCTGGGAGACCCTCGACTGACAGCTTTGGCGGAACAGCGTTCCATACTTCTGAATCTCGCATTTCTCCTGTTGTAAGGCTGATATATTTCGTCTCGACAAGCCAGGCGGGACAAGGCGAGAAGTGACTCGCAGCTTGGGAACCACACGAGATGACTATGCATTTTTGCATATCCATTCTCGACAGCGCATAGAGACTACAACAGGAGGGAACGGGAATGGCCAAGAGGGACTATGCGGGTCTTGCCAAGAGCATCGTGGAGCTCGTCGGCGGAACGGAGAACATCGAGTCGTTGCATCACTGCCAGACGCGCCTGCGCTTTGGGCTCAGGGACGAGGACAAGGCACAGACAGAGAAGATCACCGCACTTGACGGCGTGGTGACCGCACTCATGAGCGGTGGCATGTACCAGGTCGTCATTGGGATGGACGTCGCCGACGTCTACGATGAGGTCGTCAAGATCACGGGAGACCTGGGCGCCGAGAACGGCGGAGTCGTGCCTGACGATTCCGCAGAGGACAAGAAAAGGACTCCCTTTGACGTCATCGCCGACTTCATCTCGGGCATCTTCTCGCCCATCGTTCCCGCACTTGCAGGTGCCGGCATGGTCAAGGCACTTCTCGCCGTGCTCGTCGCCTTCAGCCTCGTGAGCCCCAAGGACCAGACCTACGTCATCATCAACATGATCGGCGACGCAACCTTCGCTTTTCTGCCCATCCTGCTCGCCTACAGCACCGCCCAGAAGCTCAAGTGCAATCCCGTGCTCGCCGCCGTGACCGCCGGCATCATGTGTCACGCGACGTGGACCGGACTCGTCACCACGGGCGATCCCGTGACGCTCTTCGGCTTCCTGCCCCTCTACCTGATCAAGTACACGGGCTCGGTCATCCCCATCGTCCTGGTCATTCTCGTCCAGGCACCGCTTGAGAAGTTCCTCAACAGAATCGTCCCGAAGTCCATTCGCCTCGTCATCGTTCCCATGGTCGTCTTCCTCGTGATGGGCATTCTCGCACTCGCCGTCATCGGCCCCGTGGGCGACTGGGTGGGCACCATCTTCACCGCGGTCTTCACCTGGCTCTCCACCAACGCCGCCTGGCTCGAGGTCATGCTCATGGCTGGCACGTACTCGATTCTCGTCATCTTCGGTCTGCATCACGGCCTCGCCCCGCTCGGTACCATGCAGCTCGCCTCGATGGGCTACGACGCCGTCTTCGGCCCTGGCGTCCTCTGCGCCAACATCGGTCAGGGCATCGCCTCTCTCGTCTGCGGACTGACCTCTCATGACGAGAAGACCCGGGAGATCGGTACGTCTGCGGGCATCACGGGTCTCATGGGCATCACCGAGCCCGCGCTCTACGGCATCAACGTCCCCAAGAAGTACCCCCTCGTCTGCGGCGCGATTGGTGCTGCCTGCGGCGGACTCTTTGCCGGCATCTGCCACGTTCACCGCTTTGCGACCGGCTCCTCGGGCCTGCCTGCGATTCCGATGTACATCGGCGACAACACGCTCAACTACATGTACGAGATCATCATCGCCCTCGCCATCACCTCGGTCGTCACCGGCATTCTGACCTTCATCATGGCTCGCAAGGAGCAGAAGGCTGCCGAGAAGGCCACCGCCTAGTTCGGACCTTCCCAGCGAAGCTCGGTAGCGACTCCAGCGCCACGTTCCTATGACAGAGCGGCCCGTCCAATCCTGGACGGGCCGCATTTTTTTGAGGAGCTTGGCAGAGACGATGCCGGGAGACCAGCCCCTGGAATCTAGCGCTTGACGGAACGAATGCTGAGCATGCAGACGCCGCCGATGAGCGAGAAGACGATGGAGACGACGAAGACGCCCGGATAGCCGACGGCACCGATGACCGCGGCGGCGACGATGGGCGCGATGCCGAAGGTGCTGCGAAGGAAGAACAGGCAGAGCACGCCCAGGGCGAGGGAGATCGTCGAGAGTCCGACGGTGAGCTTCAGAAGGTGGAGCCTGTCGGAGGCGGGACCTGCGAAGAGACCCATGACGATGCCGAGTACGAGCATGATGGTGTTGATGAGCTGAATGATGCTCTGCGTCTGGTCACCATAGCAAAAGAAGTCGGTCAGGAGGTAGAGCATGTAGCCCGTGATGGCGAAGTTGCCCACGCCCTGGAACATCTTACCGATGAGGGCGAGGTAGTAGTCGCGCCCGTCCGACCATGAGGGAATGACCTTCGCAAAGGAGGTCTTCTTCTCGGTCTTGCCCTCGGCCTCGATGTGCTTGGCATCGTCGAGGTTCGACGGCTCATGAGCGATGAACACGGCGATGAGGGTTCCCACGAGGGCAACGACGCCAAAGATCGCGAAGCCCATGCGGTATTGGCTCAGGAACAGCGCACCGATGACGTTGAAGCCGTTGTTACCGAGGGCCATGCCAAGCCCGCCGTACGCTGACGACGCCGTCCCCTTACCGTCCTCGGGTGCGAAGTCAAGCCATGCGACCATCGGGGCGACGATGAAGTTGAGGGCAGCCTGACCGAGCATCCACATGACGAGCAGCACGGGGATGGTCGGGGCGAACGACGCACCGACCATGGCGAGCATGAAGGCGACGGCGCCACCAACGATCCAGGGCGTGCGGCTTCCGAAGCGGGTGTGCGTCTTGTCCGAGAGGGCTCCGGCGACCATGTTGGACAGTGCGGCGACGATCATTCCCATGGCGGCGAAGAGCGCGATCGTGTTCACCTTGTTCGCAGGGTCGAGCTCCTGGACGAGGGAGGGCAGGAAGAGGCTGTTCATGACGATGTAGGGACCGAGCCACGAACCAGGGCCGATGATGAGTGCCGGAACCAGCCGCTTCAGGGGGATGGTCTTCTTCGGGGCCGCCGCGTCACCTACGGTCTGGGCGCTCTCGAGCGCAGTGTTCTTCTCGCTGGACATTACTCCTCGCCTCCGAGGTTGTTCGTGACCGTGTAGTAAGAGTACTCGCCGAATGACTCATGCTGGCAGGCGTCGACCGCGCCGATGAAGTTGAAGAGCCCCGTGAAACCGCCGATCTCTCCCGGCTCTCCGTTCACACCCTCGTCAGAGAGGTAGCAGACGTCAAAGTCACCGCAGATCTGCAGCCAGTCCGCACCCTCTTCCATACGGTAGAGCACCTTCGCGATGCCATGGTCGTAGGAGATCCTGATCACGACCGAGTTGCGGGGGACGTCCACCTCGTCGAACTCATAATCGATGCGCACGCCGTGCATCGCCTGAAGCACGCGCAGGACGACATGGCTCTCATCGTCGGCAAGGCACAGGCGCGCAAAGAGCCAGTTGTTCGAATCGTAGTAGAGACCTGCGCCCGCGCTCTGCGAGTAGTGGGTCGGTTCGAAGCTGACCTTCGTCTGCACCGCATAGTCAAAGGAGGTCGCTCGCGTAGCCATGATGGAGGGGTTGTTCTGCGAGAAGAACGAGTTGTTGCCATAGATGCGGAGCACGCCGTCGTGCGAGCCGTCGATCCATCCGTCCGACTGCTCGTGATAGGGCGTCATGAAACGAAGGTCATAGCCTGATTCCTCGAAACGATCGTCGATGTCAAAGCGGCTCATGTCCTGAACCACGTCGCCGGCGACAGGCACCTCCATCTTCGCGAGGTTGGTCCCGTCAGACATGCGGAGCCACCCGTCCTCGGTCCAGTCGACCTTCTGGAGCGAGGTCTCGCGGCCAAGCGGGTTGAGGAGCTTGCCGGGAAGAGGACGCGACATCAGATGCGCGACGTACCAGTCCCCCGTCGGGCGTGCCAACCAGCGACCCATGGCCGGCCTTCTGCATGATCGAGTGGGGATTGAACATCTCGAAGTGACCCGCGTCGGGGTCGCCCAGCGAGAAGAGGTGAGCGGGCTGGGACGTGATGATGGGCTCTCCCGAGGGATCTCCCTCATAGGGACCGAAGACCTCACTCGAGCGACCCACCTCGACCCCGTGACCATAGCCCGTCCCACCCGCGGCAATGATCAAGTAGTAGTACCCATCGTGCTTATAGAGCTGGGGTGCCTCCGCGCAGCCGCGCGTGGTGAATCCCTGCGTGACGCGATGCCACTCCCCCATCTTCCCGGAATCGAGGTCCACCTCGGCAATCACGATATGGCCAGGCGCCTGGTAACGGGGGCGCGTCTCCCACTCGAGAATCGAGACATAGTGCCTTCCGTCCTCGTCATGGAAGAGCGATGGATCGAAGCCAATGGACGTCAGATAGATGGGCTTGGACCACGGACCGCGAATGTCATCCGCGCACATGGCATAAGAATCGGAGTTGAACTCTCTCGACCTGCCATGTTCTGCATGTGGGAGTAGACGAGCCAGTACTTCTCCACCGACGCATCGTAGGAGAGATGGGGTGCCCAGATGCCCGCGGGAGTGTTCGTACCGCGCAGGTCGACCTCGCCGGCAGTCAGAGCATAGGCGATGAGATCCCAGTTTGCCAGGTCCTTCGAGTGGAAGATCTGAACGCCAGGGTTCCAGTGAAACGTCGAGTTGGCAATATAATAATCATCCCCAACCCTCAGGATTGAGGGGTCGGGCGCCATTCCGGGAATGACGGGGTTCTTCAACGTTCCCATGGTTCCTCCTCGCATCTCAAGTACCTTTTATCTGACATTTGGGATACTAAGACGGTTCCGTGGACGCTGACTCACAACCGCGCTATCATGACAAGGATGATTGCTGGAGTAGTAAGAATAGTCACTTTTTTGGAAACGTCTGTCAGAAGGTGACCATGGGAGAGCTCGATCCTGGCACGCACCTTGAGAGTGTTGTTCCGGACTTGCGACACGGCGTACGCTTCTATTACTCCGACGAGCCGCGCCCCAAGTATGTTCCCTTCCACTGGCACAACAGCGTCGAGCTCGTGTATGTGCTCGACGGTCACCTCCGCTTTGTGATCGGCGGGCATCCACTCCATGTCCGGACGGGTGAGTTCGCCATGGTCCAGTCGGGAGCCGTCCACGACGTCGCGAGCGGACCAAACCACGCATATGTCCTTCAGGTTCCCCTGCGCGCCATCAGGCCCTTCTTCTCGAACCCCGAGTCAGTGGCCTTTGTCAACGGGAGGACATGGACACCTGAGTATGCAGATGTGATCGCCCAAGTACAAAAGATGGGCGACATCGTCAAGCACCCCTCGGCTGAGGGAGACTTCGACTTTGAGATTTGTCTCCTCAACATTCTCAAGCGCATGTTCTGCTCGTTCAGGGACCCCGAGCCCCACTCCGCCTCGGATGCTCGCATCAAGGAAATCCTTGCGTACCTCCAGGACCATGTGACCGAGACGATATCGGTCGGCGAGCTCGCCTCGCTCTTTGGCTACAACCCCAGTTACCTCTCCCGCATGTTCAAGGAGCAGACGGGCATCTCGCTCGTAAGCTACGTCTACACGCTCAGGGTCAACAGGCTCTACGAAGACCTCCTCGAGACCGACCTCAGCGTCACCGAACTCATGGCAGCCGACGGACTCACCAATCCGCGCCTGGCACGACAGGTGTTCCAGCGACAATTCGGGATGCTGCCCAAGGACGTTCGAGCGAGAAAAGCCTGCGACCAGAAGCCAGACCCTGACCGGCCAGCTTGATTCTTTGACGACAGCGACGAGAACGCATGCGTGACGGTTGTCCCGTATTTGCCCAAACAGACAACGCTCGCGAGGCTGGGCAGAACTTCATAGAATGATTCTCTATCTATAGAGTTTCTATAGATAGAGATTGCTTAAGCGTATGAGGTCCTTCGAGGGGCTGGACCGCCCCCCCTACCCCCTGGCCGACGCCTTCGCTGCGCCCGAGAGGCCGAACAGCATCACGAAGAAGATCATCGAGTTCTGGGGCTCGAGGTAATACGGCAGCTTGAGCGAGGCCCAGGTCGGCAGGAGCACGACCTCGTCGCACTGACCGGAGTGCGGGTGCGACGCCGTGTGGGTGACGAGCACGATGTAGGGACGACGATTCTTTCCCACCGTCGACAGCGTCGAGAAGAGGTTCGAGAAGGTCGGGTTCTTGGACGAGAACATCACGATGACGTCGCGGTCGCACATCGTGTGGACCGTCTCGGTCTCGCTTCCCCAGGGCACGTAGTGCGACGGGATAGAGTCCTCCACGAGTCGGTGAGCGAGCATACGCGCAGGGACGTCGCTCTGGCCGGCGCCCATCACGTACACGTGGTTGGCCTTGGCGAGGCGCTCGGAGAGCGCGGCGAGCTTCTCGGCATCAAGCGCGTCATGCGTGGCGTGGAGCAATGCGGCCAGGCTCTCGGCGGGGTTGTTCTCCTCGACGGTTCCCTCGTCGCTGAAGCGTCTGAGCGTGAGCGACTGGTGCAGCCCCATCCGGAAATCCCCGTAGCCCTCGAAGCCCGACTTCTGGCAGAAGCGGCTGATGGCGCTCTGCGACACTCCGAAGCGACGCGCGAGCTCCATGCTCGAGCAGCCGAGAACGGCGTCGGGATGGGCCGCGACGATGTCGTACACCGCGCGCTCCTTGGGGGTGAGCGCCTCCTTGTGCATCTCGACCTGGCTCAGCGCGTCCATGGAGCTCCTTTCGGCGTGATCTTCTCATTCAGGATAGCGCGAATGAACTGCCAGGAACGCCGAAGGTCCCGCTGGATCTGCTCGCTACCCGCAGAGGCCGTCAATCCAGGCGAACAGCTCCGGCAGGTCATAGTCGCCGCTGTGGGGAAGGCCCCACGGCAGGGCGAAGTCCACGTCGTAGCCGGCGTTGGCGAGCGAGGTCGCGAGAATCACGGGGATGGCAAGTGAGGTGTCACGGTCGTAGGAGCCGTGGCGAACGCGCCAGTGGCTACAGCAGCCGTCGCATCGACCGACGTACGTGAGGGGGTTCATCATCGCGATGACCTTCTCGTCGGCAAGCTCGCCTCCCACTGCACTATGCTCGTGGCTGTAGGCGGTGAAGTGGCGGGCTTCGACGACCTCGTCGCCGAACTCCTCGTTCTCGGGCTTCTCGAGGGAGAGGCCGTCGAAGGCGGGGGCGGGCTTCATGCGGCTGGTCGCGCGGACGAAGGCCTCCCAGTCGAGTCCGACCACCTTGCCGTCGCGAATGTCGAGATAATCAAGGCCGTCTACCTGCGCACCGTCGGTGATGAGGCAGGCGAGGCGCTTCTCGGAGTCGTGCGTCTCGAGCTCGCGCTGCGCAGATGAGATGAGCCACTTCTCGACCCACTCATGAAAACTGCCTTGACCGCTCTCGTCGAGTTCGAGCACACGGCCCTCGCCGTCGGTAAGGCGGAGACCGGAGACGTAAGCCGGAAAGAGCGACGCGATTTCGTGGGACGTCTTGACCTGGTCCTCGTCCATCATGCCGTCCTCGACGAGTCTGACGATTCCCCCGTCCTTGCGCCGGAAGTGGGTCACATGGAAGTCGTCGACACCCGCGAACTGCCATTCGTATGCGGCGTCGGAGTGCTCGAGGTTGTGGATCGGGCAGTAGCAGCTCGCGCCGAAGACGTCGTCGCGCTCGTCCATCACTGCGCCGATCTGCTCGAGATAGGGGTCAAAGTCCGCGCTGTTTCCCGACGCGCCCGTGAGGGCGGAGAGCGCGCCACCCGCCGAGGTGCCGTTCGTGAAGATGCGTTCGACGTCACCGGGCACAAGAGCTGCGTTGTGGCGAAGGTAGCGGATTGCGGCCTTCTGGTCGACGACGAAGGCGGGGGCGCGACCGCACATCCTGCCGCTCGCTGCGGCGCCTTCTCCCTCGGAGGCCTTGCTGCCCTCGAAGAACTCGCTGCTCGCCTTCCCCGACGTCCTGCCGCGAACGCCGGCGCTGGCCACGACGTAGCCATGCTCGAGCGCGTCAAAGACAGAGTTCGTGGGAAGGAAGCGGCCCTCGCCCGGCGCGTCGGCGGCCCCTGGCATGTACCCGCCCACGGTGTTGGGGAAGAAGATGGGTGCCGTGTGCAGGTCATAGCCGTTGACGCTCTCACCGGAGAAGAAGGCGAGCGGGGCGAAGAGGCTGAGCGTCTGAATCGGATCGAGGGGGTTCGAGCAGTACGGGACGCCTTCCCAAGCGCGGTACTCGATGGTGCGCCCATCCAGTGTCAGCGTCCTGTCCTGGCATGCCCTCGTGTCAAAGACCAGCTCGTTCGTTGTGGATCCGCTCATGATCGCCCTTCCGCGCTTGTCACGTATCAGATGGTCTTGCCTATGAGAAAACAAGCGGGCTGGCAGGAATCGACGTTCCTGCCAGCCCGGTCGGACAGGGGTCCCTTACTCGCCGAAGGTCTCCTTCTCGGCCTTCTCGTCCCAGAGGATCCACTGGAGGATGAACTCCGCGACCATGGCCACGCCGATGCCGATGCAGCAGACCAGGAAGTTGGACCAGTCGCCGTTGGGGTTGATGTAGTTGGCCAGACCAAAGAGACCGCTGCCGCCGAAGACGTAGATCTTGCCCTTGAGGGCGCCGATGACCGCGCCGCCGATGCAGCCGCCGAGGATGTTGATCACGTAGGGCTTCTTGAGAGGAATGAGGATCGAGTACATGAGGGGCTCGCCGACGCCCATGACCTGAGAGATCCAGGCGGGAAGCGCGAGCTCGCGGCACTTCTTGGTCTTGCAGCGAAGCGTGACGCAGAGGCCCTGAGACATACCGACCATGGGGCCGATGCCACCGGCGGCCATCACGTAGTCGAAGCCCTGGGCGGCGATGCTGGAGAGGCCGAGGCCGATGATGACCCAGTGCAGACCGAACATGACGAGCACACCGAAGCCGCCACCGATGATCGCGCCGCCGACGAGGCCGCCGACGATGCCTGCGTTGAAGAGGGCGGAGATGAGCAGGAAGATGACGCCGCAGACACCCTGGACGACGGGGCCGATCACGAGGTAGGTCAGGGGAACGGTGATGACGAGGGTCAGCAGGGGCGTGAACATGTCGCGGATCATGTCAGGAAGGCTCTTCTTGAAGGCGTGCTCGAGCAGGGACGCCACGTACACGGCGACCATAATCGGGATGATCGAGGAGGTGTAGCCAGAGCCCGGCATGACGATGGGCAGACCGAAGAACGTGTTGAAGTAGTCCATCTGGAAGGGCGTGCCCGCGAAGAGGGAGCCGGCGACCGGGAGGGTCGTCGCGATGTTGACCATCGCGGGATAGACGAGCGCACCGCCGATTGCCGCACCGACGAACTCGTTGCACTTGAACTTCTTCGCCGCCGTGAATCCGAGGAGGATGGGGAGGAAGTAGAAGAAGCCGTCGCCGACCGCGTACAGGATCATGTAGACGCCGCTGGTCGGATCGAGCCAGCCGAGCGCCGTGCACAGCGACATGAGGCCTTTGATGATACCGGCTGCGGTAAGGACGGGGAGAACGGGCATCAGGACGCCGGACATGGTGTTCATGAGGCGGTTGAGGAGGCTGTTCTTCTCAGCGCTCTTGTCGTCCTCCTCGACGGGAACCTCTCCACCGCCGGCGATTGCGGGGAAGTCCTCGAGGATCTCGTCGTAGACGGCCGTGACCTTGTTGCCGATGACGACCTGGTACATGCCGCCCGCCTGCATGACCTGAATGACTCCGTCGGTCTTCTCGAGAACGTCCTTCTTTGCGACGGACTCATCCTTGAGTACGAAGCGGAGCCGCGTGATGCAGTGCGTCAGTGACTTGACGTTGTCGGTACCACCCACGTTCTCGATAATCGTACGGGCCAATTGCTCGTGCTTGCCAGCCATGTTTCCTCCCATGAATCGGATACCAGTGAATCACTCATTCACTTCCGTTGAATGGATTGTAGCATGTTCATTCATGATGTACTGACTGAATGATTCAGATTCACGAACGGTAGGTATTTGCTCGTGAGCGGTCATCGTTTGAGGAGAAGCCCGCAGCAGCACCGACAACGAGCGATCGTCAGCGATCAGCCTTCGGAGGCTTCCTCCGCTGGCAGCGGGGACGAAAGCAGCTGACCCGTCATGCGCAGGTGATTGACGATGCGGTCGCCACCCCCAAGCTCGATGACGAGGTATTTGCCCCTTCTGCCCACACCTCGCATCGTCCGTTCTGTCACCAGGGCAGCGAACGGGAGCGCCTCGGGGTACGCGGTGACGAGCGGGCTGCCAATCTCGAACGACTCAATCGTGCAGCCGACGAGCTGCGGACCTATGATGCGACGAATCGTCTTGACCTCTGGCAGCTCAGGCATGAGGCCCTTCTTTGACTCATCAATGGTCTGCCGCTAGAAATCAAGGCTATCTTTGTCCAACAAGAAGTCGTAAATGTTCATCACGAGAATACCGTTCTCGTTATAGTGTGGCTCAAGGCCTTCCTTTGTGACGATTATCTTCTTGAACCCGTCGTCCACCTTGAGGAGCGAACACTGCTCCTGCTTCCACTTCTCAATTGTCGGCAGGGCGAAAGCTGACTGGATGTAGTACCTCTTGCTCCCCTTGTTGCAGACGAAGTCAATCTCCAGCTGCACGCGATGCGTCTTGCCGTCCTCTCCCTTCACGGTCGAGGGGACAACGCCGACATCAACATCGCAGCCACGTGCGGCAAGCTCGTTATAGATCACGTTCTCCATAATGTGGGTCTCCTCCATCTGCCGGAAGTTCATGCGTGCGTTTCGGAGTCCCAGGTCAGTGAAGTAGAGCTTATACGGAGTGCCGATGTAGCGGCGCCATGGTTTCCGCCTCAAGTACTATCTGAAATTTGTGCAATCGTATGCGCGAAAATCAGATTTGACTTGAGGCAGCAACCATGGCGCCCCCCCTTTCCGGCAAATCTTGTGGTGTTGCGCTCACTTCAAGGCTCTTTTAGGACCGAGAAGTGAGCGCAACACCACAAGATTTGCCGGAAGGCCGGAAGGCCGGAAGGCTGGGAAGCCAGAAAAGCCAGAAGGCTGGAAGCAGACGCTTACCCCGCAAACGGGACGACGTGGGCCACGGCCTCCTCGCGCGTGATCTCCTCATCGCCGTTGTCGATATCGACGAGCCGGTACCTGTCGTTCCCCATGCCGAGCTCCTTCATATAGGTGAGCTGGCGAAGCCCGTGGCGGCTCTCCATGCGCTCGACGAGGTCGTGCCGGTCCTCCTCCCTCATCGCGTAGACGAGGTCGACGCACGCCTGGTCAATCGCAAGGATGTCGGTCGAGGCGAGAATGCCGACGTTCGGCGTGACGACGGGCTGGGCGGCCGTGCCCTCGCAGTCGCAGCTCACCGACATGTTGCGCATGACGTTGACGAAGACGATCCTCTCGCCGAAGTGGTCGACCGTCGCCTTGGTGGATTCCGTCATGCGCTCCATGAACTCCTCCTTCGCGATGCCCCACTGGTCTCCGCCGGGCCGCGTGTGAATCTGGGCCTTGCCGATGCGCCCGTCCGCACAGCCGATACCGAGGTTCTTGTTCGACCCGCCGAAGCCTCCCTGGACGTGTCCCTTGAAGTGCGTGAGCGTCAGCATGGAGTCGTAGTTGACGATGTGCCCTCCCATCGAGACGGCGTCGAACCACGTGCCACCGGAGACGGGCAGGTCGACCGTGCCCTCCTCGTCCATGATGTCGACGGGGCAGAACGTCCAGCCGTTGTGCGCGATGGTCTCGCGGTGCTGCTCGGTGGTGTAGCGGTCACCGTCGTAGTACGTGTTCGTCTCGACGATCGTCCCGCCGGGGATGTCGTTGTCGACGAGCTCCTTCACCCAGGGGCGCGGGATGATGTTGGGACCGTCCTTCTCGCCCGTGTGGAGCTTGATGGCGACGCTGCCGACGAGCGACCCCTTCACGCGAGAAAACGCCTTGCGCAGCCCCTCGGCAGAGAGGTCACGAGTGAAATAGACGATCGACTCGTCGCCCTCGCGCTGGTCGTACGGGATGTAGACGCTACCGTCTGTGCTTGTCGTCTGCTGCGTCATGGTCGATGCTCCCTTGTCCGAGGGTTGGGATGACGAGGTGTCCGAGCCTGCGGCACATGCCGACATCCCCAACAGCGAGACGCCCGCCGCAGCGGCGCCTGCGACTCTGACGAACGTGCGCCTGTCCACGTTGGGCATTCTCGACCCGCTTTCAAAGACGGCCGGCACCTCTCGCCACCATGATAGGATGCCGAACGCCTGCATACCAATTCCAATCTCGAATGGCTGGCGATGCCCGCCGCGCATAGGAATCTTGGAATCGAGACTGCTACGATACTCTCAGGAGAATGAGATGGAGGAGGCGATGCATGGACGACCTCACACGTACGAGCAAGTTCATCAGCCTCATCCTGAGGCACAAGCCCGAGGTCGCGGGCGTTACGCTCGACGAGCACGGATGGGCCCAAGTCGACGACCTCATCGCGGGAGTGAGCAGGACGCACCCTCTCGACAGGGCGACGCTCGAGGAGATCGTGCGCACGGACTCCAAGGGCCGCTACTCGTTCAACGACGACGGGACCCGCATCCGCGCGAACCAGGGCCACTCCGTGAACGTCGACGTCGAGCTCGAGCGGCGCGACCCTCCCGAGACCCTCTGGCATGGCACGGCCGAGAGGTTCGCCGCGTCGATCGGCGAGAAGGGCCTTCTCCCCATGTCCCGGCTCTACGTGCACCTCTCGGGCACGCCCGAGCTCGCGCGCACGGTGGGCTCCCGGCACGGGCGACCCCTGGTCTACCGCGTCGCCGCTGGCGAGATGGCCAGGGACGGCCACGAGTTCTTCCTCTCCGCGAACGGCGTCTGGCTCACGAAGGAAGTGCCGGCGCGCTACCTGCACGCACTGGAGAAGTCCGACTGAGGGGCGCATCCCCGGCCCCCTGGCCACCTTCGCCCCGCGAGCCGAACGACCGCGGTCGTTTCCTCACCGCAGGGAGGGCACTTCCCTTTCCGCCCCTTGCATTCGCCTCGTCACCAGCCTATGTTTGCCAGAGCTGGACTGTTACCCACGCGGGGCATAACCAGCGTCTGACCGGAATGCGTCTTCTCACCAAACCGGACTGTTACTTGGCTCCCCCAAGGCATAACCGACTTGGCACAGGTGTGCCGTCACCCTCGTGAGCAGAGAGTCTCTCACCCACGAGAGAGGTTGCCCGCCGACAGCTGAAGGGGGTGCCCATGCTCGCTCTCAAGAAGATCAACAACAACTTCGTCCTCTGCCAGGACGAAGCGGGGGAAGAGATCGTCGCCATGGGCAAGGGCCTCGGGTTCGGGGAGCTGCCGAGGGAGATCTCGATCAGGGAGGTCGAGCGGACCTTCTACGATGTGGACGAGCGCTACCTCTCGTCGGTGCAGTCGATACCGCAGGACGTCATGAGCCTCGCGGTGAAGATCTGCGACATCGCCCGGAAGACCCTCCCCTATCAGGTCAGCCCCAACCTCACCTTCACGATGGCGGACCACATCGAGTTCATCCTCGAGCGGGCGCGCAAGGGCATCAACGTGAAGATGCCGCTCGCATATGACGTGGAGCAGTGCTACCCCGCAGAGCTCGACATCGGGAAGTACGCGGTTCGGAGGATTCGCAAGGACCTGAAGGTCAACATCCTCGCGAGCGAGGCAACGGGCATCGCCCTCAACATCGTAAGCGCGCGGGTGGATGACACGCCCGAGGTCGATCCGGCGAGCGAGAACACTGACGAGGACATGCTGGAAGAGCTGACCGAGATCATCGAGGACGAGATGGGGATCATCATCACCAGGGACTCATTTGCGTACTCCCGCTATGCGACGCACATGAACTACCTCTTCCAACGCCTCCACGCGAACGAGGGACTCGGCATGGGCTACGGCAAGGCCTTCGAAGACCTTTCGAAGGACTGTCCCGATGCGAGCCGGTGCGTCGAGAAGATGTCCGGCCACATCCTCGAAAAATGGGGTAGCAGCCCCTCCGATGAGGAGAAGCTCTACCTGATCCTGCACGTCAGCAGGCTCTGCATCAAGGAGGAGTAGCGGCACGACGCATTCCACGCGTCACCTGCTCTCCAACGAAGGACTGTTACCGAGGACAAGCCCGGGCATAACCTCCGACACATCCAACTGGCGACCTTCGGGGTCGGCACAGAGTGCCCGAGACTGCCAGGTTTCTCACGTTCGAGAAAGGGGCATGGCATGGCAACCGAGAAGGAAATCGCCTCGCAGATTCTCGAGGCCGTCGGCGGCAAGGACAACGTGGGGTTCCTCACGCACTGCGTCACCCGTCTGCGTTTTGAGCTCAAGGACAAGAGCCTGGCCGACGGCGAGAGAATCAAGCGCATCCCCGAGGTCATCGGCATCCAAGACCAGAACGGCCAGTACCAGGTCATCATCGGCCAGAACGTCATGAAGGTCTACGACGAGCTTCAAGGCCTTCTCGGCCCCGAGGGCGGCGATCGTTCTGCCGGAAAGGGCGGCAAGCGAGGCGCCGGCTACTACGTGCAGTGGTTCGCCTCCGTCTTCACCCCCATCATTCCCGCCCTCGTGGGTACCGCGCTCATCGAGGTCGTGAACATCCTTCTGCGCGCGTCTGGAATTCTCGCCCCCGAGTCCACGACCTACCAGGTGTTCGAGGCAATCGGGAATACCGCTCTGGTATTCCTGCCCATCCTCGTGGCCATCTCCACCGCCGAGAAGGTCGGGTGCAACAAGTACGTGGCGGTCGCCGTCGTGGCGACCACGATAACGCCCGCGATGACGGCGCTCATGGCGGGAGACACCCCCGTGACCGTAATGGGCCTGCCCATCACGAGCGTCTCCTACTCGAATCAGGTGATTCCCGCCCTTCTCGCCGTGCTGCTCTACGCGAAGCTCGAGAAGTTCTTCCGCACCCACCTGCCCGAGAACGCGATGCTCTTCTCGTTCCCCATCGCGGTGTTCATCACCGCCATCGTCACGTTCGTGGTGCTCGGCCCTCTGGGCTACTACATCGGCTATGGCTTCTCCTACCTGCTGCTCTTTGTGAACGACCACGCATCGTGGCTGGTGAGCGGCCTCATCGGCGCGCTCTGCCCGTTCCTCATCATGATCGGCGCGCACTGGGCTCTGATCCCGATCGCCCTGCAGAACCTCGGGACCCTCGGGTACGACCCGCTGCTCGCACCGGGCTTCCTCACCTACAACGTGAACCTCGGCGCAGCCGCCCTGGCGGTGGCGATACGAACGCGCGACAAGCAGCTCAAGTCGGTGAGCATCTCGAGCGCCATCACGGCATTCCTCGGAATCACGGAGCCGGCACTCTACGGCGTCGCTCTCAAGTTCCGCAAGGTCCTTGTCGCCGCCGTCGTCGGAGGGTTCTTTGGCGGATGCTATCTCGGTTTCACGCACGTCGTCGGCTACGCATGGTATCCGGCGCTGCTGGGAATCTCGGGCTACTTTGGTGACACGACGGCATCGATCGTGAACGCCTTCGTGGGAACGGCCATCGGGTTCGCCATCACCTTCATTATGAGCTGGTTCGGCTATGAGCCGACGGAACAGGAGACGGCGTAGAGGAGCTGCTCGCCCGGCGAACGCCTTGGCACGATGAGGGATGACTTGTGCCATGACTTCTCAGCTACAACTTTCTCCCCTCCCGACAACGGCTTCGACCCACGCGGAGAAGGCCGATGGCGTCATCTCGCCAGACGCAAGGGCGAACATCATATCCGCCAGCTCACCTGGCCTTGGATTGAACGCTACGCCGTTGATGGCAAGGAATGCCGCCATGCAGCCAGCCGCACATCTCTTGTTTCCGTCCACGAAGGGGTGATCAAGCGTGATGCCTATCGCATAACGCGCCGCCTTATCGGAAATCGTCGGGTAGAGATCGTCCCCACCGAAGGACTGAGCGGGCTGCGCCATAGCCGACTCAAGAAGCCCGAGGTCGCGCAGGCCAGACGATCCACCGAAACGTCTGGCCATCGCCTCGTTGATGGCAATCGCCGTCTCAATGCTGAGGAAACGAACCTCTGCGCTCACTTCGCCATCCTGTCGAAGTCCTCGTCATGGCGCTCGGCGAACGACATTGCCGCATCGACAGCGGAGTCGTCAACCCCTCTGGGAGCAGCGGTAATCTCGAATGGAATCCTGCGCTCGCGGACAACCTGCCTTGCGAAGACGTTCACCGCCGTGGTGAAACTCATGCCAAGATCTTCAAGAACCACGTCAGCCTGATGCTTCAGCTCCCGGTCCATGCGGATGGTAACGTTGGCGTTTGACATGGGTGTCATCTCCTTGTCTCGATGCCTGAGTCTAGTATACCCGTCAAAGGGATTTACGTTGTTTGCACGTCATATTATGTGCTTCCTATTACCAGAAGGCAGCACTGCCCGTACGGCGGAGCCCCAGTCCGAATGAGATTGGACTTGGTAGATTTTCTCACCCCGATTCTTGCCGCTACCCACCTGCCAAGGAGACCTGTAGGCTGCGCCGGTTCCATGACGGGTTGGGCCAACCATGCCCCAAGCGCTTCCGTCGGCCATACCCTTGGCATGAACAACATTGGAACTGTCCCTACATGACCAAAGGGAGCACCGGATGCTAGGTACAAGACGGTTCACGAGACGAGAGGCCCTCGGCCTCGCGGTGGTCACGGGAGCTACCCTGCTGGCGGGATGCTCGTCGCAGAACGGGTCCGATAGCTCGACCGCCACGTCGGTCGCAATCGGAGACGATGCCCTTTCCATCCTCGTCAAGGGATATGACTGGGGCCCCGGCGTGCCCGCGATTCTCGTGAGCCTCTCTAAGGAGGCCTCCAGCGTCGAGGTCAAGGACGCCAAGATCACCACGGCGCGCGTGGAGCGCACGCTCTCCGACGTCTTTCTGTGCGACGAGAGCGGGGAGAAGGTCGACGGGCCCGCAAGCTGCATTGCCTTCGCACTCGAGACCACCAACGCGGTGTCCGGCAGCCCCTTCCGCTACGACACGACCACCCTCCACAACCTCTGGGCACCCTCGTACCAGGTCGAGCTGAGCTGTGACGACCTCACCATCGACGGGGTGTCGACCTCTCTCGACCTCTCGGCGGACTGCATCGACAGGCGCGTCTGCCCCGAGACCGCGCTCTTCTCCAACAGGAGCTCCTTCTCCGGCACCTACCACAACGACCTTCTCGACCAGGACGACCAGCTCACGCTCCAGACGGCCGCCTACGAGCCGTCCCAGCTCAAGGGGTCGGGGAGGGCGCCCCTCGTCGTCTGGCTCAACGGCCAGGGTGAGGGCGGGACCGACGTCGACATCGAGCTCCTCGGCAACAAGGTCGTGGCGCTCGCCGAGGACCGCATCCAGTCGCACTTCGACGGCGACGGGACGTCGGGGGCGTTCGTCCTCGCCGTCCAGACGCCGACGTACTGGATGGACGAGGGGGACGGGACCAACGGCAACGGAAGCGACGTCTCCCGCTACACGAAGATCCTCATGGATGCCGTCGATGCCTATGTCACGTCAAATCCGAGCGTCGACGCCGACCGCATTTACCTGGGCGGCTGTTCCAACGGCGGGTATATGACCATGAACATGCTCGTCACCTACCCCGACTACTGGGCGGCCGCCTACCCCGTCTGCCAGGCGTACTCCTACTGGGAGTACGAGCGCGACGCCGACGGCGCCACGGGCCGGTCGTCCGTCCCGACGGATAAGGTGTGGTTCACCGACGAGAAGGTCGAGAAGCTCAAGGACATTCCCATCTGGATGGCGCTGTCCATCGACGACCCGGTCGTGAATCCCCTGAGATACGGACTCCCCGACTACCGCGCCCTCGTGCAGGCAGGTGCCCAGAACTCGTGGCTGTCGGTCTTCGAGTCCGTGAAGGGGTCCGATGACCCGACCGCGACCTACATCGGCCACTTCTCCTGAATCTACCTGCTGAACGACGAGATCACCCATGTTCAGGACAGGAACGCGATCGCCGCGACCAGCGGCACGGACGACTTCGGCCAGGTCCCCTCGAACGACGGCGGGGGCTCGGAGAATGCCGGGGAGTACGACAACCTGTTTGACTGGCTCAACGCCCAGTCCAGGGAGTAGCCGGGGGTAACCAATACGTCCGATTGACTCGATTTACGGCCATATGCGAGAACATATCCAGCGGCTCGGCGCAGATCCTCGGAGACCTGATGCAATCTCGACTATTTCCTTCCGCCATGCGATCACTCAGCAAAATGGGTCAGCGAGCACGGATATGACCCATGCTCGCCGACCGTCATCAACTCCATGCTTACGCATGGCAGGTACGAAGAGTTCGCATCAAACATCGGTGCCGGATACATCAAGAGATTGCTCACCAAACGCATCGGCTACTGGGACATCCGCATTCTCGATGCGAGGACCAGTGCCGCGCCCGACGCAGCAACCACCACTAAGATGGCAAGCGTCTGCTGGCTCTGACAATCGCCCGTCTTGGGAAGGCCGACGATGCTTGATACCGATGCGACCGCAGGCTTGACAGCCGTCGACGTATCGGACGTCGGTTCCGGGGTAGGCTCTGGCGTCGGTTCCGGGGTAGGCTCTGGCGTCGGTTCCGGGGTAGGCTCTGGCGTCGACGTGACTTTCATGGTGACGCTGGCGGCTATCGCCGGATTGGGATTGCCGGATTCATCCACGATGTAGGTAATCGGATCGCTTCCCGTCCCAATCGTCTGCCCATAGAAGGTTGCCTGGAAGTTGAGGACGTTCAGGTCGCTCACGTCATGCACGGTAGCACCCACGGGCGAGGTTATCGTAGAGTCCGTCACGGTTATCGTGCCGTCAAGATTCTCCGCCCAACCGAAGGATGCCATGGCGCCGGTGGGACCTGAAGCGGTGACATCGGAGTTCGTGATGGACAGCTCGGGACTCGCCGTGCTGTTCTCGTTCGAAGCCACGATGCCGAAGTTGAGCCTGGGAGCCCCGGTAGCGGTGACGTCTACCGTTGAGTCCGTGATGGTGACGTTTCCTCCGATCGTACTACTACCATAGCAATCGGCCATTATCCCGCTGTTCCAGACGAAATTGGAGGCCGCGCCGGTACTGGTCGATGTGATGGACACGTTTGAACCAGTGATGTTGACATCGCCGTTGAAGGCGGCCACCCCGTAGGCACCGCGCGTCGTAGTGGTATCGACGGTGACGGTGGTGTCGGTGATGTTGACGTCACCGCCATTAGCAACTATCGTGCCCGTCCTGTCCATGTCTCCCGTCGTGGTGGCGGTAAGGGAGCCGTCACCCGTGATGGTGAGGTCGCCCGAGTCGACGGAGATGGTGGACCCTCCAGTATTGGAGACCGTGTTATTCCCCTTGAGGTCCACGATGAGGTCACCGACAGCGCGTATCGCGCCTCCATCGTATGAATCCAGCGACATGAGGTCCACGCCATCCCATACCCATGTGCCCCCGTTGGAACCATTTCCATTGGCGGCGACTGAGTAATCAGTGCCTTCGACATTGACATTGGATGCTGCGAACGCCCGTATGGGCATAAAGCTAATCGCGATTAGTAAAGCAGCGGCACTACTGGCGAGTTTTCTTATCCTCGTACTCATGGGGGCTCCCTCTGTGTCGTGTACAGGCATTGTCGTGTGCTTGCGCGGCATAGCGAAAAGCTACCGGCTGTGCGCATTATTCTACATGGCTGAATGTGTCTGCGCCATACCAATTTGCATCTGAGTAATGTTTTTCAGAGGTGGGAATACAGTTCGATGCCGTCTCGAGTGAGCGACTGTTCGGATTCTCCTCACACGTGGGCACGGAAAGAAGAGGCTACGATGGCCTCGTAGGGGATGTCGACGAGCAGAGACACCCCCTCTGGGCGCGTCGGGCTGATGATGACTTCCTGACTGCCGCTAAGCATCCTCAGATTCCATCGCAAAACTGGACACATCCCGCATCCAGTCAACGTCGCGGAACCAGGAGGTCCTCCTCCGCCTTGACCTCGATGAGGGTTGGTTGCCCCGTCGCCCTGGATGAGTAGGCCGATCTCGTCGCGAGAGTTGTCCGACGATCTGTAGTAGCAAGCATCATCCGGCGAATCTGAGAACGCAGCTGAACCATTTGTGGCTCATGCAGGACGTTGCGCCATTCGCGCTCTGTTCATGAGCCAGTCTGTCTAGCCGACGAGTCCTGCCTCCTCTGACCAGCGCCCTCCCCTTCTCCCGAACTCTGCCCGAACATGTCAGGCAGGGCTCTCACGCAAACCCCTCTCCATCGGCCAGTCCCTCGACGCAAGTCGTCAATCGCTGCCGGCGTCGCCACTCGCTCAGTCTTCTCGCCATAGTTGACCAGATTCCGACGATATCCTACCGTTTGCAGCCAAAAAACCACTGTTTACTAATACATCCGTAGCTTATAAAGTCATTCGAATTAATTGGAAAGAATGGAATATACTGGTCCCGACAACGGAGACCACGGAGGGAGGCAAGAACATGGAAGAAGAGTCGGAGGTAATGGGAGAGGGAGAGCTGATCTCGTTCGGACTCATCGCGGCATCGGGTGAGGCGAGGAGCCAGGCGTTCGAGGCACTCAAGGCGGCGCGCGAGGGTGACTTCGCACATGCCCATGAGCTGCTCGACGAGTCCAAGAAGACGTTCCTGGAGGCGCACAACCAGCAGACCGAGCTTCTCACTCGGGAGGCACAGGGCAACCACGTGGAAGTGGACGTCCTGCTCGTCCACGCACAGGATCACCTCATGACGTCGATGCTCGCTCAGGAGCTCATTGCTGACTTCATCAACCTGTACGAGACCAAGCAAGACAAGAACGCGTAAGAGCGCTCGAGAGCTCACGATTACGACTAGAGAAGGGAATGCGCGATGAAGGTACTGCTGGTGTGCGCGGGCGGCATGTCAACGAGCATGCTGATGAAGAAGATGAAGGCGTATGCCGAGAAGCACGGCATGGCTGACTTCGAGATTGCCGCGCGCGGTGCTGACGAGGTCCGTGGCGGCGAGGACTATGACATCGTCCTGCTCGGGCCCTGATCTCGTATCGCAAGGATGCCATCAAGAAGGTCGTCGGCACCACCCCCGTCGGCGTCATCCCGATGAAGGACTACGGCCGCGGCAACTGCGAGAACATCTTCAGCCAAATCGATGCGGCCCTGAGCCGATAGACGGGAGCGGAGCGAGAATGTCCAAGAAGAAGCAGAGGGCGTTGACGTCCGTGGACCTGCAGAGGCTGCGCGCGGCGAGAAGTACGAGGTTCCTGTTCATTCGCTACTCGACCGCCACCCTCACGTTCCTCGACATCTTCTGGTTTGGCATCCTCGCCATGCTCGGATCGCCCGTCTGCCTTTTTTCCCTGGTCGCAATCGTGGTGAGCGTCATCACGGTCGTGGAGCAGACGAAGTCCCTCGACCGTGACGACGCCTCCATGCCCATCACGGAGCTGTACGCCAAAGTTGCGCTCCTCACCGACGGGCTCGTCGTCTTGATGACGGTCGTCGTGGGCTCCAACGTTTTCTTTCCGTTCTTCGCGAGCCCAGCCGTGACGTTCGTCGCCGTGGGCACCGCCGCCGCGCTGAGGGTGACGCTACTCGCTAAGCTCGGCCGCATCTCGAGGCACACGAATCGTGGCTACGACTACTGGACCAAGGTGGTCGAAAGCATCAGGTAAGCCAACTTGCCTCGAGATTTCCGATAACCAGCTCGAATGCCAGAGAGACATGAGTGACGTTCTCCGTCGCCATGCGTGGTGACACGCGTCACAACGAATGACCGAATCCACCCCCAATTCCAAACAGTTTCCTACGAGGGGAGCACTACATGTTCGAATTCTTGGAGAAGCATCTTATGGGCCCATGCAGAAGTTTTCCCAGTTCAGGCTCGTGCGTGCCATCACCTACGACGGCATGGCCTCCATTGCCTTCACGATCGTCGGGTCCGCGTTCCTGATCCTCTCGATCCTTCCCGACGTCTTTCCGTTCCTGACCGGGCTCTTTGCCGCGACCTTCGACAAGATGACCGACCTCTACATGATCGGCTTCAACGCGTCCGTCTCGACCATCTCGATCTACTTCCTGGTCTCGACGACCTTCGAGTACGCGCGCATCTTCGCGAGCGAGGACGACGTGGACATCAAGCCGCTCAACGCGGTGCTTCTCTCCGTCTTCATGCTGTTCATGCTCATGCCTGAGTTCCACATCGCTGACGGCCTGATCGCGCTCGTGACCAACGTCGCCGCGACCGACGGCAACTACGCCGGCTCCGTCATCAGCGGCTGGGCGATCGGCGGAAGCGGCATCTCTCGTCTTGGCGCGACGGGCATCTTCGAGGCGATCATCATCTCCTGGGCCTCCGTGCGCATCTACGTGCTCTGCGTCGAGAAGAACATCGTCGTCAAGCTCCCCGACGTGGTTCCCGACGGCGTGGCTCGCTCCTTCTCGTCTCTGGTCCCCGCGTTCTTCATCGCCGTCGTCTCGATGCTCGTGCAGGGCATTCTTGCCGCCCTCGGCACCGACGTCTACACGCTGATCTCGATCCCCTTCGGCTTCGTCGTCAACCTCACTGACAGCTGGCTCGGCATCCTGGTCATCTACTTCCTGATCCACGCCCTCTGGATCGTGGGCATCCACGGCGCCACGATCATCAGCTCCCTCATCCAGCCCATCACGCTCGCCAACTTCGCCGCGAACGCCACCCAGGGCGGTCACTACGTCCTCGCCGGCGAGTTCCAGAACGCCTTCGTCACCATGGGCGGCTCCGGCTCGACGCTGCTTCTCACCTTCATGCTCCTTCTTCTCGCCAAGTCCGAGCAGCTCAAGGCCATCGGCAAGGCCGAGGCGATCCCCGCGATCTTCAACATCAACGAGCCCCTGCTCTTTGGCCTGCCCATCGTCTACAACCCCGACCTCGCCATCCCCTTCTTCCTGGCACCCATGGCATCCGCGACCGTCGCGTATTGGTCGATCACGCTGGGCCTCTGCAACTCGATCATCGTCACCATGCCCTGGCCAACGCCTGCAGGAATCGGCGCCTTCATCTCGACGGGCGGGGACTGGCGCTCCGTCATCGTCGCCCTCATCTCCGTGGTCGTCGCCGGCGCGATCTACTACCCCTTCTTCAAGCACTATGACGCGAAGCTCTGCAAGGAGGAAGAGGAGCAGCGCGAGCTCGAGGAGGCAGAGAGCGCAGCCAAGGCCGCGTAAGTCTCTCCCCGCAGGTGGCAGGCCCCAAGCGTCAGAGGGGCCTGCCACCCCTTCTGTTCGGTGCTTCCAAGTGGTATCAATGTCTTCGTCATATTCGTTGAGGGGAGAACCCGTGTCACTGAGAAAGGACTTCCTCTGGGGTGGTGCCGTAGCGGCGCATCAGCTCGAGGGGGCGTGGAACGAGGGAGGCAAGGGGCCTTCCATCATGGACGTCGCCACTCTTGGCGGAGTGAACGTGCCTCGGCGCTTTACGAGCAAGGTCGAGCCCGGCGAGGAGTACCCCTGCCACGAGGCCATCGATTTCTACCATCACTACAAGGAGGACGTGGCGCTCTTCGCGGAAATGGGCTTCAAATGCTTTCGCACCTCCATCGCGTGGACGCGCATCTACCCGACGGGCGAGGAGACCGAACCCAACGAGGCTGGGCTCCAGTTCTACGACGACCTCTTCGACGAGTGCCTCTCCCACGGCATCCAGCCCGTAGTGACGCTCTCGCACTTTGAGATGCCGCTCGCCCTGGCGCACAAGTACGGCGGCTGGCAGGACCGCAGGCTGATTGACCTCTTCCTCCGCTTTGCCACGACCTGCTTCGAGCGCTACCGCGACAAGGTCCGCTACTGGATGACGTTCAACGAGATCAACAACCAGGCCGAGTACGAGCGGGACTGGGCGACCTTCGGAGACTCCGGCTTCCTCGCGAGCAAGGTGGACGATCCCGAGCGGACAATGTACCAGGCGGCTCACTACGAGATGGTGGCGTCGGCTCTCGCCGTGCAGGCGGGAAAGAGGATCAACTCCGACTTCCAGATCGGCGCGATGATCGCGATGTGCCCCATCTACCCCTTCTCCTGCAAGCCCGAAGACGTGCTCATGGCGCACAAGGCCATGGAGAAGCGCTTCTACTTCTGCGACGTTCCGGCGCTGGGGGCCTATCCGGCGAACATCAAGGCTCTGTGGAGGCGTCGCGGCTGGAACATTGACGTGACCGACGACGACCTGGCGGCGCTGGCTGCCGGCACCGTGGACTACATCGGCTTCTCGTACTACATGTCCTTCGCCACGAGGTGGGAGCCCGAGAACGTCCACTACGACCGGAACGAGTCCACCGGCAAGGTGAGAAACCCGAACGTGGAGGCATCCGACTGGGGATGGCAGATCGACCCGGTCGGCCTGCGCTACTCGCTCAACTGGCTTACGGATCGATATCGCAAGCCGCTCTTCATCGTCGAGAACGGGCTCGGCGCCTACGACGAGGTGGATGCCGACGGTTCGATTCACGACGGCTATCGCATCGACTACCTGCGTCGCCACATCGAGCAGATGGAGCTCGCGGTGGACGAGGACGGCGTGGACCTCATGGGCTACACGCCCTGGGGCTGCATCGACCTGGTCTCCGCCGGAACGGGGCAGATGGACAAGCGCTACGGCTTCATCTACGTCGACAAGACCGACGCGAGGCGCGGAACGCTCGCCCGCAGCCGCAAGGACTCCTTCTTCTGGTACCAGAGGGTCATCTCGAGCAATGGCGAGGACCTGGGATAGGACGGCTTCTCGCTGAGAAGACATCGGGGGCTGGCAGGCGATGGTTGCCTGTCGGCCCCCTTACTTTATCTGGGAGAGGGTGAAGAACTTTGCCCGCGTCCAGTCGTAGAGGTTCTTCGACGCGTTGAAGAGCTGGCAGTTTGACGTGTAGGCGTCATCCTCCACGATGAGGGCGGGGTCGCCCTCGGGCAGCCCGAGCAGTTCGGCATCGAACGCCCCGAGCTTCTCGGTTCGCATGATCTTGTCAGAGAAGGCGATCGTGATGCCGACGTCCTCCCGCAGGTAACGGTAAATCGACCCCTCCGCGATCTCGCGGTTCATGTAGCGGACGATCGACTTGAGATACCAGGAGTACTCGAGGTCGAACGGCTTCTCGTCGACGTAGCGCAGACGGAGGAGCTGGTAGACCTCCGTGCCCTCGGCGCACTTCATGCGCTTCGCAAGGTCGCCGGTGGCGCCGATCAGCTCGATGGACTTTGCCTCGGTCCTGAGACGCCCCTCCCCGAAGTCGGCCGTGAGACCTGGGACCCCGTTGACCGAGAGGCAGCCCTCGCGCTTGCTCTCGCGCACGTACATGCCGCTCCCCTGCACGGGATAGAGCTCGCCGAGCGAGACGAGCTGACTCACGGCCCCGCGAACGCAGTAGCGCGTGACGCCGTAGGTCGCGATGAGCTCGTCCTCGGTGGGGAGCTTGCCCGTCTCGCGATACTCTCCCCGCTCGATGCTCTGGTGAAGCAGCTTCGCGAACTCCTGTGTCTTCACCGCAATCACCCCTCAGCGTCACATGGATTCGAATGAATGTACATTCATATGATGACACACTTTGACGCCCACGAGTCCCTTGACCTACAGGAGTCTCATCCTCCGGACTTTCTTGAGGTAGTTCCTCTTAAATGCCCCAACGCCGCCAAAGACCTTCTCGTCGGTCGACGTCTGCTCGTTCGCCACGTACTTGATTGCCGAAAGCTCAATTGCGCAGATGAAGTCGGCGACCTGGGACAGACGGTACTCGGTCGCCCCTGCCGGCCTGAACACGACCGCCTCTCTCGAGAGCACTCGCTCGAACGACTCGCGGAGCGCCTTCGATACTACCCGCTGGCCACCGTCGTAGTAGATTTTCACCCTGTCGAATGACTGGAAATAGGAGAGACCATCCACGAGCAGTGCCGTGATGTCCCTGCTTAATCTCGACTCGAGCGTCGCCTCGTCGCCGATTGCAGACTTCACGTACGACAGCGTGCGATAGCGGACAGGCATTGACTGGAGCATCACGTAGAAGGATGCGAGGAGCCTCTTCCGCGTAGCCATGGCCATATCGCAATAGTCATCGTGACCGTTCATAAGTGGAGACGCATGGAAGGGAATATTGGGGAGATCGGCCAGGAGCAGTGAGCGCTCGTAGCGCCCAATGATGTCGAGCACGTCTTCGGCCTGGTCATGGAACACGAGCGTAACGAGGTAGTACTTGGACTCACGCCCGTACTCCCCCGACTCGTCGACGAAGACGCTCAGCTCCCGCATTTCCCTCCCGTTTAATAAAGATGCCGGGGGATAACCCCCGGCGCTTGGAAGAAGCCATCACGGCCTCTGACGTATTTATACCACGAACGGATACGCCGCATACCCCAGCAGAGGAGCAATGGTTGTCCCAACCCGGAGAATGATCAAGAGGCCTGTCAAGAGACCGTGATAAGTGCTATTGCGGGAATCTGGGTACCAATCGAGTACAGAATGACCTGTGCAGGAATGATTGGGTCACAGTAAAGAACAGGGCAATACTGCTATCTACCTGCGGATACCTGACAAGTACAAGCCAGTCGCCGCTACTCCCACTCTACTAAGAAATGCGCCAGTGGGACGCTCATGCGTTGCTTCGCACCGCTATTTACCAGCACCTGCTTGCGCCGAGAAATGCACTCATCCGGGATTCACGCGGGGGCAGAATGATTCCGCGGCCCCTCCGCACGAGGCGGGACAGCGACCATGCTCTCGTGCTGCTGGCCGGCGGTCAGGCGTCCCGGCCGCTCACCTCCAGAGGGCTTCGGACCCCATCGCATAGAGCGGGACGTTTCGCATCCAGCCCTCGTCGCGGAGCCCGGAGAGGCTGAAGCGGCGCGGGCGCACGCCCTCGTACCTTTCCGAGAACGCCCTGAGGCTCTTCGCCCGGAGGTTCTCCTCCGCCTTGACCTCGATGGGGTAGGTGGCCCCGTCGCCCTGGACGAGGAAGTCGACCTCGCCTCGCGAGTTCTCCGCCGACCAGTAGTAGGGGGTGAGCCCGCATGCGCCGACGAGCTGCTGGCACACGTACTGCTCGACCAGCGAGCCCTTGAACTCCGTGAACACGGCGCCGCCGCTCAGAACGCTCCTCTCGTCGAGACCCGCCATGGCGCCCAGGAGGCCGACGTCGAGCGCGAACAGCTTGAACGCCCCGCCGTCCACGTAGGCGGACAGCGGCACCCCGGGCTTGGTAACCCGGTCGACCCTGGTGGCCAGGCCTGCCTGCACGAGCCAGGAGATGGCCGAGCGATAGTCGCGTGCCCTCGCCCCCTCGCGGATCTGCCCGAAGACGAACTTCTTGTTCTCGCGGGAGAGGTGCGCGGGGATGGAGTCCCAGACGGAGAGGACGTGCTCCGTCTCCAGGGGCGAGAGGTGCTTCGAGATGTCGAGGCGATAGCTGCCGAGAATCTCGGACTGGACGTCGCGCGCGTCGCGGAGGACGCCTCCCTCGGCAAACGCAGAAACCGCCTCGGGCATGCCGCCGACGTAGTAGTACTGCTTGAGCAGCGGCGTCAGCCTGGAGGAGAAGGCATCGAGGCTCCTCCCGTCTCCGCCGTCGACGAGCTCGCGAAGCATCCCGTTGCCCGTCGCGTCAAGGAACTCACCGAAGGTCAGCGGAAAGAGGTCGAGCATGTTGACGCTGCCGACGGGAAAGCCGGTCCCCTGATGCACCGTGAGTCCGAGGAGTGACCCGGCGGCCGCGACGTGAAGGCCGGGGGCGTTCTCGCGGAAGTACTTCAGCGAGGTGAGCGCCTTGGGGCACTCCTGAACCTCGTCGAAGATGACGAGCGTCTCGCCCTCGACCACCCTCGTGCCCGAGTCCGCCTGGATGTCGGTGATGAGGCGTGCGATGTCGTAGCCCGCGTCGAACGACGACGCGAGGGCGGGGTTGCCGTCGAAGTTCACGTACGCGACGCTCCTGAAGCTCGTGGCGCCGAACTCCCTGAGCAGCCAGGTCTTGCCGACCTGCCGCGCCCCGTTCAGTATCAGCGGCTTGCGCCTCTTGGAGTCCTTCCAGGAGACGAGCCGTGCCATCAGGTCCCTGTCCATGGGACGCCCCCTCACATGAATACGTCCTTATGTTAGCAGCAAGTGGCTAACATAAGGACGTATTATGACCATTTTTGGCTAAAACAAGGACGTAATGCTATTCCCACTCGATAGTGGGGTGGGCATTTACCGTGACCGCTCGTGTCTCGTGGTGGTTGCTCGAGCGGGACGAGCGGCGAGTCCGTCGTGTGCCGATTCTGATGACGTCAAAGTGACAACTCGGGCAGATTCCGGGGATCTCGTGACGTCATCCCCTGGTGCCAGCGCGGAGTAAGCGCCCGAAAAGCGAGAAACGATTTCTGTAATAGCGGCAGCTGCGAATTGCAGCCCGATTTTCCTCTGCCAGCGAACGTGACCGAAGGTCGCATTTCTTGTCCTGCCCCAATCGTATCGTGATGGTTGGAGCATCATCTCGTCGGACAAGGAGCTCAGCATGATCGTCAGACTGCGCGAAGACAGCCCTCTGCCGCCTCACCCCTGGCGCTCTCTAGGCGCCGGGAGCCCCGACGTCGTCGAGGACGAGGGGCCCTGCGACCTGATTCTCGGCGAGACCTACCGCGTCATCTGCGAGCAGGGAGACTTCCTCCGCGTCGTCGGGTCAAGCGGGTTCGACTCGCTCTACCCTAGGGACTGCTTCGTCGTCGAGGATGCCGCCCCCTCGCGCCTCGGCGTCCGCTACGGGATGCGCTGGCGCTTCGGCTGCGCCTCGTTCGAGAGCTTCTTCAGCTCGCTCTACGAGACGTACGCCGTCGTGTTCACTCCCCTCCCGGAGGACCTCGACTGGGCGACATGGCTCGTGATGGGCGGGAGCGACTGGCCTTGCGACCTCGAGATCCTCGCAGAGCGCGGCCTAGACGAAGCCCTGAGCATGGTGGCAGAGGTCGCCGCCACAGGAGAGCTCGATGTCTCGCACTTCTACCCCGAAGACCAGATGGGCTCGGAGCTCACGCGCGAGCAGTGGCTGGCGGCAGGATCTCCGATGCGAATGGGTGACTCGTGCCTGCTTGCCGAGAGAGGGCGGATGCGATGAGCGTCAGCCAGGAGACTCTGGCCGCATCGCCAAATACCCGATCATCCCGTATGACCTTCCAGCCCCGTCGCTTTCCAGATGTTTCCCATTACATTGCTGCCAACGCAATTCGGCCTGCTGCTCGGCGTAGAGGCCTCGCCGACGCGTAGGCAATGGTTATTCGATTTTCCTTGCGCTCGCTATCTGGATTGCCTTCACCAACAGTTCGTAGTCGTGGCTCCATTCCCCCGAGTCGATGAAGTCGAGCATCTCCTGGACCTCGTCGTCTCCCCTGAGGGTCGACCCGATTCCCACCACGAAATCCTCGTTGTCAAAAATCGCGTAAAGCGACCTCTTCAACTCCCGCTGCTTCTCCGTGAGCGTTCTCGCCATCATCTTTCACCGCCAAGTCTCGCCCATCGGGACCTTTCCCATGACGGAGAAGTCCCTTTTCTGGTCGCTCTCAATGTTGCAGATGCCGAACGACCAGCCTTTTTTGGCCGATTAACCAACCCGCTCGGTTTCCATCATGGGCGGCCAGTCCCCATACGTATCTGTTCCCCAGCAGTCGATGTCAGGGAGCGCATCTTTCCACGCTCGCTAAGGAAGAAATCGACATTGCTCTCAAGGATTTCGGACATCTTTGGAGAAATCATGGGAGTCGCCGAAGAACCAGACGCAGTTTGGTGTCTCATGAATCCCGTCGAGATGAGACTCCGAATTCCCGAATCGTATGGTCATCGAGTCGCCGGACATCGAATAGGACACGGGCGACACTCCGCATGACGAGAGCTCGGAGATTTGAGCCCTGCTCCCTTCGAACAGCACGTCCTCCATCTCGTCAATCGTCTCCACCATTGGAAAGCAGTCGACCTGTTATGGATGGTCGTTCATCGAGTCGCGAGCGTTCTCCTCTATCAGCCTGCGCGACTCCTCGTCAGCCGGGACGAAGAGCTCCTTCGGATACAGGTAGTCCTCGCCGGTCTCGTCGATGACCGCGTAGCAGTGGGTGTTCTGGCCGAGGGCTCGGTACGTGCGCCCAGCGATGAGCGATACCTCGTCCGAGACGTCGCCTATGTATCTGACCCTCACCATGCGAAGCCTCCCAGCGCCAAGTCAGCCCGCAGCTCCATTCCGCCGAGCGACTTGACTGTCTCCACGAGCCTTGCGACCACCTAGATCCTCACGCCGTCCTCAATGGGGCCCAATTCCTCTCGCAGCATCGCCACCTCATCCTTGAGTTGCTGCGGGGCATCGTCGACGATGTTATTGTTCTCGTCGAAGTACCGGTCAAAAACGGCGAACGCCCCAAGCTCGTCCAGCAGCTTTTCAAACATCGGGCACTCAGGCATGTCGCACGCCATTTCAGCCAAGCTCCTTTCGAAGTACTCCATCTGTCTCCAGGGTGGTCTTCAGCTCAGGCGCCCCAGGTCGCAACTTGATGAAATCAGCTCTAGGACGAGAGGGTCGCCTCCCTCGTACTTGCTGATGCCGAGAACGTCGAGGGCGGCCGCAGCGGCAACGGCCGGGGTCCAAGCGCCGATGGTCCCCCGGACGTCACCCGATAGAGACGAGATGCGGTCTCCCATGTCCGACACCCCGTTGAAGGCCGCCGCGCAGATGCCAACGAACCTGAAATCGGGTCAGTCGTCATCCAGACATGCGGAAATGACCCCTTTGTCACCAGACGCGGCCGCGAGATACGCCTCGTCGAGCCTCATCTTCCCAGACAACACGACCGCAGAGCACATGTCTCTTTCGTCCATCCCCCCCCTCTGGCATGCACATCGACGCCAGTTCGAGCTATTAGACCAGCTTCCCGAACTCATTGGCACTGACGTCGACAACCGATCCGCCCCAGTCCTCAAGAGAGATATATCCGACCCCCGCAGGATCATCGACCCAAGAGCATTCGTCGAAATACCTTCCTGAAACAACGGTCCCGTCCCTCTTTCGGATAGAGCCTTCGCCGTGATTCCTGATCGCGCGACAGGCATCGATGAACTCCTGGCTAGGCTTCTTCATGCGTCCCTCCCTGACCACGCGATAGCCAACCGGACGGAAGCCCAATGCAGGCATCAGGCGATTTGCTTGCATAGTATCAAGAAGGGCGGACACAAATGACATTCTGCGACCCGAGGCCAATGCCCCATTCGAAATAGGTGCGCCGCACACGTCTGGCGTCGAGAGACTAACCTTGGGAGTTCCGCCTGTCCTCCGTCTCTTCAACGGATCGCTCGGGGTCTGCCTCTTCCTCCGCCTCAGACGGAGCTTCCACGATCTTCAATCCCTCCGCCGGCTTTTCAATCGTTATCACTGCCGGCACGACATCGACGTTATAAAAGGCAGGATCGGCAATCTCGAGGGTTGACAAGTGCTTCCTGAGTCGTTCGGCCATCGGCAAGAACGTGGCGTAGGTGATGCCCCCAGAGACCACGCCTCCAACGACTGGCACCATCTTGCCTATTCCCTCGCCAAAGGTCTGCTTGGTCATATGAACCCCAAGCGACTGCGCGACTTTCTTTACTATTGGATATATCGTGCCCTTTGTGAGAGCCTTCTTAGGAATCTGCTGCACGGCCGCTCGCGCAACAGTCGTGCTCAGAGCTGTGACCCCCTTGTTTGCCTCACCAGTCCCAGACATCACGCCGATAAATAGGATGAGCTCGTTCATCGTTCCGTCATCGATGTCCCTCTGATTGGGCTCGAACATCGTAGGCCAGCCATAAAGGTACGCGAGCTTTTGCGCGATTCGGAGAACGTGAACGTAGTATTGGAGCAAGTCGGCAGGGACAGTGCCCAGCATCGCCAGGCCGCCAGGTATTCCAGCCACGGCGCTGGTTGCAGTGACCTGCATGGCCTCCGAGTGAATTGCGTCTTCGGCAAGCTTGTTCACCGTCTCAAGACCGATCCCGGCTCGCGCTGGGGAGTCGTCGATTGCGGCAACGAGCGTTTCTGCCGAATAGTGCTTCGAGAACTCCGCAGAGAGATACTCTCGACGGTCAATCCGGGCCCCTGGGATTTGCACGGCCTTATAAATGAGGTCCTCGAACACCTCTGCGGGGTCGATGTCCTCGGCCGCCTTCTTGGCTTTCGCCGCCGCATCCATCGCCTGGGTACCAGCGCCTTTGGCTAGCGCGACCGCGCCGTCCGCTGCCTGAGCGACCGTGCCAGGGAGATCGCTAGGCAGTTGATTCGCAAGCGAACGAAAACCATCGACAGCATCTTGGGGATTGATGTTTCTCGCGGCTTTCCCGAGACCTCCGACTACGTCCCCCAGACCCCTCAACGCTTGGTTCAGGCCGTCATCCACATCGGACTGGATCCTTTCCTCGGCCTTGCCCTTGTTGTGGGTCTCCTTGGCTGGCTCAGCTGCAGCTTTGTTCTCTTCACTGTTTGAAACGTCAACATCAACGATGTCTTCTCTGTCCATGGAATCCCCTTCGACGGCTATACCCGAATTTATGGCCCATCAAAGACCGAGAAAGACACCGGTTCAGATTCTCTTCAGCAGACGCAACAAACGGGGCGGGGAAAGGCAAGATTATGCTGGCAGCATACGAATTCTATAGAAATTTCGATGATGAAAGTCCATATCGAGCTGCAGCTGAGCCAAAGACGCTCAGCAGAAATGACGTCGGCGTAGACTTTATCTCTTTTTAAGCAATAGAAGGCGGACTTTCCCAGCCTATTCAACGGCTTCGAAATAGTCCCCTCTGTCCGCCCAGCATTCCCGTGTAGCTCCAAGAGCTCTCAACTGCTCGGCAATTCCTTCAATCGTCCCAGGGTCAGCACCACAAGATTTCAGAAGCTGAGTGATGTTACAACTGGGTTGATTGCCATTTCAAG
>DCZG01000134.1 GCA_002331575.1 Atopobium sp. UBA2090
TGAGGCCTCGATTTACGCACGCAGGGACTCTGGCAGGCGGTGCAGCAAGTCGGAGCGTACGATTCCCAATAACGGTCAAGGGCAATTAACGAGCGGCGCCGTTCTCCAGGCTATGGAAGCTGCTGCAGTCTCTCCCCGCCCCAGTGGCTTGCATCGACCATGCGACCCTTCTTCTGGGTGGCAGCGGCGTTCTCGGCGTAGTTGGCGCGGAACAGCCAGCAGTACAGGCAGTCGAGTACGTAGTGGGTCGCGTAGAACGAGGCGAAGCTCTCGATCTTGGTCGAGAAGGAGTCGCTCTCCCCCGCACTCGTAAGTACGACCTCGTCGCAGAGCGAGGCGAGCCGGCTCTCGGGATGCGCGGTCAGCGCGACGGAATAGCTCCCCCGCTCTCGCAGTATTCTCGCGCACTCGATGACCGCCTCCGTCTCGCCGGACTGGGAGATGAGCAGGCAGAAGGTCTTCTTTCCGCTCGAGAGCGCGTGACCGGGAAGTAGGAAGTCATCCTGCTCGACGACGATAGACCTACCCAGGCGAACCATCTTCGCCTTGAAGTCGAGAGCCGCGTACATGGAGATGCCGATGGAGAAGACCTTGATGGTCTCGGCCCGGTCCATACGCGCGACGATGCGTTTCATCTGGACGAAGTCGAAGCCCTGCTGGACGCCGTTGATCGTGGAGGCGGTGAGGTTGCAGAGGTTGCGGGAGATCCTCTCGTAGGAATCATTGCTTCCGAAGGGAACGTTGCTGTCGACGCTCTCGGATTGGAACGACTCCTCGAACTCCGTGTTGAACAGGATGCGGAACTCCTTGTAGCCCTTGGTCCCGAGCTTCCTGCAGAGTCGCACGATCGTCGCCGGTGAGGAGTACGTCGCCTCGGCAAGCTGCGAGATAGAGAGATACTTGATGTCGAAGCCGTTGGAGAGCAGGTAGTCGGCAATGGACTTCTCCACGTTCGTGAAGCCCTGCTGCTCCTGCAACTTCTCGATGAGCACGATGCGCCTGCCCTTGGGACGACATCCGAACGTCTTCTTGACTGACAGTGTATCTGACGAGAGACGGATACGTGATGGCCGGTCGGCAGCTAGATTGACAGTGCGAAGGAATGCCCCTCAAAAGTTGCGTTCATGATGCTACTCGGATGCGTACAGTCACCGATGGCCGTCGTGTTGCGGCAGATGCCGAAGAAGCTCTCGACGAGGTCGATGCGCGGGGCGAGACCCGTGGAGACCACCATGTGGTCATAGGCGACCTCGTGCGTACCGGTGGCGTCCTCGTAGCTCACGACATCATCCCCAACCTTCGTGCAGCTGGCGCTGAGGGCGACATGGATGTTCGTGTGCAACTCGAACTTCTGGCGCAGCGCCTCGCGATACATCGAGTTCGCATTGGCGGCAAGCGAGCCGCTACGCTCGACCACGGTAACGTCTCTGCCCTTCTCAGCAAGCTCGAGCGCGACCTCACAGCCAATCGATCCGCCGCCCAGGACCACGACATGCTGACCCAATGCGTCTATGCTCTCGATGGCCTGCGTGGCGAGAAGGACCTTGGGGTTGTCGATTCCCTCGACGGGAGGCACCATCTCGCGAGCGCCGACTGCGATGACGAGGGCATCAGGCTCGAGGGAAGCGACAAGCTCGGGTGTCGCCTCGGTGCCAAGACGCACGTCGATGTCATGCCGCGCGACCTGCGTACGATAGTAGTCGAGCAGGCGAACGACCTCCCCCTTGTGGCTCTCACGCGCGATGAAGCGCAGCTTCCCGCCGAGCTCGCCATCGCGCTCGATGAGCGTGACCTCATGACCGCGCTCGCTCGCGGTGATGGCCGCTCTCATGCCGCCAGGGCCGGCGCCGACGATGACCACGCGACGCGGCCTCTCGGCTCTCCCGACGGACTTCGGGATGAAGTCCTCGTGGTGGTAGCGGGGGTTCACCGAGCAGCCCACGTTCCAGTGGTCGGAGGTGATGTGGTAGCAGTTCGAGCAGCGCAGACAAGGCATGATGTCCTCGGGACGACCCTCCTCGGCCTTCCGCGGCCAGTCGGGGTCGGCGATGAGCGTGCGGCCGAAGGCGACGAGGTCCACATCGCCACGAGCGATGGCCTGGTCCGCCTGGTCGGCGGTGAGGAATGCCCCCACGACGCCGATGGGGATGTCCACGGCCCGCTTGACCTGCCGTGCCCAACCGAGGTTCACCATCTCGTCCTCGAGGTTCGTCGTGACGCAGTGGACGTTGGCGACCCTGTTGAGGTCGATGCCGGACGAGACCTGCACCATGTCCAGGTACTTCTCGGCCATCTTCAGGAATGCGAGCACATCGGCGAAGTCGATCGAGTCGGGCACCCACTCCGAGGCGCTGATGCGCATGTCGATGGGAAAGCGAGGGCCGACTGACCGCCTCACGGTTTCGAGAATGCGCAGGGGGAACTTCGCGCGGTTCTCGAGGCTGCCGCCGTACTCGTCGATGCGGTGGTTGTAGAGGGGCGAGAGGAACTGCGCGGGCAGCCAGCCGTGACCAAAGTGCAGGAAGATGGCGTCGAAGCCGATCTTGCGCGCCGCGGAGGCGGTCTGGGCGTACCAGTCGAGGGTCTCTCGCATCGACTCCTCGTCCATAGCCCTGACCTCAACGCCGTCCTCGCGGACGTAGGCACAGGGGCCCTTGGCGAAGTCGACGGTCCTGGCCGTCGCGCCGGCGTGGAAGAGCTCGATCGACGCCCGCGCACCCGCTTGGTGCACCTTGAGCACGCGTTCGTGCGTGGTCTCGCGCTCGTACTTCGAGAAGAGCCAGGGCTCCGCGGGAGAGGCGTAGCTCGAGCGGCCTGGCTCCACGATGGCGTGCCCGGCGATGACCATCCCCGCACCACCGGCGGCCTTCTCCTCGAAGAGGTCGCTCGTGGGCGCGGCGACGATGCGGTTCTTGAGAATCGTCCCGTTGACGGTGAGAGGGGTGAACAGGTTGTCGAACATCGCTTGTCCCTTCGCGTGAGCAGATCGATGAAATACGATGCTGCTTTGCAGGGTAAGCGCAGGGCGGGCGACGTCCGTTCGTCGGCGGCCATTCGATAAATCCGTTTCGCGATTTGGTGGTAGTGACGCTGCCTGGAATGAAATTCCGTTTCATCGGGGCGGAGAGAGGCCTTCACCAGAACAGCCCAGGGCATCGTTGCCCTGGGCTGCATTTTTGGTAGACGCCGCGACATTCAGTCGAGCGAGCTCACACTTCGGCGGTCGCCGTCCCTACGCCTCCTCGAATTGGGAATTGTACAGCTTGGCGTAAGCGCCGCCCTTGGCGAGAAGCTCGTCGTGCGTGCCCTTCTCGATGATGTCGCCGTGATCCATCACCAAGATGTTGTCGGCGTCGCGGATGGTCGAGAGCCGGTGGGCGATCACGAAGCTCGTGCGTCCCTTCATGAGGGTGTCCATGGCCTGCTGGACCTTCTGCTCGGTGCGCGTGTCGACCGAGCTCGTGGCCTCGTCGAGGATGAGCAGCGGGGCGTCCTTCACCATCGCGCGGGCGATGGTGATGAGCTGGCGCTGGCCCACCGAGAGGCTCGACTCGTCGGTGATGACCGTGTCATAGCGGTCGGGCAGCGAGTTCACGTAGCCGAGAAGCCCGCAGGCCCCACATACCTGGTTGAGCCGCTCGTCAGTGACGCCCTCGGTGTCGAAGGCGATGTTCTCTCGGAGCGTCCCCTCGAAGAGCCAGGTGTCCTGGAGCACCATGCCGATGTGATCGCGCACGTCAGTGCGGGTGAGCTCCTCGATGGAGTTGCCGTCGATGGTGATGCGGCCCGCGTCGACCTCGTAGAAGCGCTCGAGGAGGTTGACCATCGTGGTCTTGCCGGCGCCGGTGGGTCCGACGATGGCCACCTTCTGGCCGGGCATCGTGGTCGCGGTGAAGTCATGGATGATCGTGCGGTCGGGCTCGTAGCCGAAGTTCACGTGGTGGAAGGTGACGCGTCCCTCGATCTCGCCGAGCTGCTTGGTCTTGGCGGATTCGTCCTCGACCTCGTCCTCACCCAGGAACTCGAACACGCGACCGAGCGCGGCGGCCATCGACTGGACGCTCGTAGCGGCCTGCGAGATGTTCTGCAGCGGCTGCGTGAACAGGCGAACGTAGATCATGAACGAGACGATGACGCCGAACGAGATGACCCCCTGGAGGGCGAGGACGGCGCCCACGACGCAGACCACCACGTAGGCGAGGTTGCCGATGAAGATCATGAGCGGCATCATGAGGCTCGAGAGGAACGTGGCCTTCCAGTTGGCGTCGCAGTAGTCGTCGTTGCCCTTGTGAAAGACGTCTCGCGCCCCATCCTCACCGTTGCAGGTCTTCACGACGTCGAGACCACCGTAGATCTCCTCGACCTGTGCGTCGATGCTGCCGAGCACGGACTGCTGGCGGGTGAAGTAGGGCTGCGACTTCACGATCACGAAGGACATGAGAACCACGCCCAGAAGCGTCGCGACGAGGGCGGCGACCGTCATGACCCAGTTAGTCGCGAACATCATGACCACGGAGCCGATGAGCGTGGCGACGCTGCTCACGATTGTCGAAAGGCTCTGGTTCATCGTGGTGCTCGCGGTGTCGACGTCGTTGGTGACGCGCGAGAGCACGTCTCCCGTGGGGGTCGAGTCGAGATAGCGCAGGGACAGGCGGTCGATCTTCTCGGAGATGTCGCGTCGCAGGCTCTGGGAGACGCGCTGCGTGACCGTTGCCATGATGAAGCCCTGGACGTAGTTGCACACGAACCCGATGACGTAGAGAACGACGAGCAGGATGCCGAGACGACCGACCTCCCCGAGGTCGATGGTACCCGTGAGCCCGGCAGAGATGAGGTTCGTCATGTCGCCGAGCTTGGAGGGGCCGATGAGGTTCAGGACGGCGCCCACGAGCGAGAGGATGCAGGCGACGATGACCGCGACCTTGAGGGCCCCGATGTAGCTGAAGAGCTTCTTGAACGAACCGACGACGTCGGCGTTCCTCTCGACGGCAACGCTGTTCCCGGTTCCTGGCATGGTGTTAGGCATGTGCCAACTCCTCCTTCGAAAGCTGCGAGCTCGCGATCTCCTGATAGGTCTCGCAGCTCCTCATGAGTTCGTCATGCGTGCCGTTCCCCACCATGCGTCCCTGGTCGAGGACGATGATGCGGTCGGCGTCGCGGATGGTTCCTATCCTCTGGGCGACGATGACCTTCGTCGTGCCCTTGCACTCGGTCGCAAGACTCTTTCGGAGGGCCTTGTCGGTCGCGAAGTCGAGCGCGGAGAACGAGTCGTCGAAGACGAGGGTCTCGGGCTTACGGGCGATGGCGCGGGCGATGGCGAGACGCTGGCGCTGACCTCCTGAGACGTTGCGACCGCCCTGGTCGATGGTCGCGCTCTCCCTTCCGTCCATCTCGTCGACGAAGGACTCGGATTGGGAGATCCTGAGAGCTCTGGAGACGTCTTCGCCGCTAACCCTATGACCACATTTCCCGTAGCTGACGTTGGTCGCGACGGTTCCCGAGAACAGGTTCGCGGTCTGGGGGATGTATCCGATGCGGTCGTGCAGGTCTTCGAGACCGTAGTCGCGCACGTCCACTCCGTCGATGAGGACGGTGCCAGCCGTGGCGTCGTAGAGGCGGTCGATAAGCTGGACGAGGGTCGTCTTGCCCGAGCCGGTCGAGCCGATGATCGCCACCGTCTCGCCCGCCTTGGCCGAGAAGCTCACGTCGTGCAGGACCTCCTCGCCCGTGTCGGGATAGGAGAAGGAGACGTCGCGGAACTCGATGGAGCCACGTGCGGTCTTCGCGGGATTAGCGCCGGAGCCGTCCTCGATGCTGCTCTCGGTGTCGATGACCTCGCAGACTCTCCCCGCCGAGACCTGGGCGCGCGGCAGCAGGATGAAGACCATGTTGAGCAGGACGAAGGCCATGATGACCTGCATAGCGTAGTTGGAGAAGACCACCATGTTCGAGAAGATCGCGAGGCGATCGCCCATGCCGGCGGCGTTGATGAGGTAGGCGCCAATCCAGTAGATCGCCATGGTGAGGACGCTGGTCACGAACGTCATGCCAGGGCTCATGATGGCCATGACGCGGTTCGCGACGAGGTTGTTCTCGGTGACATCATCGTTGGCGGACGTAAAGCGCGCCTGCTCGTAGGCCTCAGCGTTGTAGGCATGCACCGGACGGATGCCATCGAGATGCTCGCGCGTCACGCGGTTGAGCTTGTCAGTGAGGCCCTGGATGGAGCGGAAACGCGGCACGGCCACGACAAGGGTGACTCCGAGCATGACGATGACCACGAAGGCCCCCACGGCGGTCGCCGCCGACCACTCCCAACCCTTGCCGGCAATCTTCGTGACTGCCCAGATTGCCATGATCGGCGCCTTGACGATGGCTTGGAGACCCATGGAGACGAGGGTCTGAATCTGCGTGATGTCGTTGGTGGTGCGGTTGATGAGGGACGCCGTCGAGAACGTCTCGACGTCTCCCTTGGAGAGCTCGAGCGTGCGGTCAAAGACCTTGCCGCGCAGCGTTCGACCGAGTTCGGCCGCGATACGGGCAGCGATGTAGCCCACCGCAACCGAGGCGACGGCCGAGCCGAGCGCGCAGGCGAGCATCCAGCCACCCTGCACGAGAATCTCGGACATCGAAGAGCCCTCGGTCTCGACGAGCGTGGTGATGTTGCTCATGTAATCGGGCAGGGTGAGGTCGAGCCACACCTGCACGACGATGAGGACGAGAGCGAGGACCACCTGCCCCCACTGCCGCCGATCGAGATATCTCAGTACCTTGATCATGTCGTCTCCATTCTTTTTTACTAATCGATTCTTCTATTAGAAGATATAGGGGATGCGGATTGTCACAGTTGGACTTTCCAGGTGGGAGGCAAGCCCTACCCCAGCGGGGGCGGCTCGATGCCAGTGCGCTCGACGATGAGGTCCTGGATACGTTCGAGGATGCGGACGAGCTCCTTCGTGTCCTCCTCGCCGAGATCGGCGACGAGGTCACGCATGCTGGCTATGGCTTCGTTGAAGCGTGCCTTTCCGAACTCCTTGCCCTCGGGCGTGATGGAGACGATGATTCCCCTCCTGTCAGCAGGGTTGATCTCGCGAGTGACGAACCCCTTGCGCTCGAGGGTCTTGAGAGCGTTGGCCACGCGCGACGAGGAGAGCTGCAGACGCTCGGCGAGGTCACCTGGCGCCAGAGGCTTTTCTGCAGCGGAGAGCATGCCGAGGATGGCCATCTCCCCCTCCGAGACGCCACGGATGTCCCGTCCCGCACCATGGCTGATGGTGCCGAAGGCCCTGAACAGCCGCTTTGCGAGCATCTCCTCGTCCATGACCACGCCTCTCTTCGATGTGAGATTCTTTTACTGTGAGATATAGTAGCACCAAATTTCTTCTAGTGTGAGAAGAGAGTATCTCCACAGGTCGTCCACGAAGCCGTCGGAAGCAGCCTACCTATTCAGATCCAGATGTCGGTACCTGCCAATAGTCGCCCTGACCCTGCGCCTCCAGACAGAACGCCATGTACGCCGGCAGATAGACGACCCCACCGTCCGTCTCCACGTTCCCCTCGTGAAAGACGATCGCACGCTCTATCCCATAGTTGTTCTCAGGCTTGAACGCGTTATCGAGAGCACTGTGCCGCTTATAGCCCTTGCCTGATTTCACCTCGATGGGCAACACGCGGTCATAGGGCCATTGCACCACGAAATCGAGCTCGCCGATGCTCCGGTTCTTGTAGTATCGGGGTTTGAACCCATGGGCGGTCAACTCCTGGGCGATAGCGTTCTCGTAGATGGCACCAAAGTTGATGTCGGTCCTGTCGAGCGAAATGTCTCGCACGACGTCCATGCCGCACTGGTACGTGAGAAGTCCGACGTCGCTGGAGAACAGCTTCATCCTCTTGGACTGGACGGATACCTCGAGTGGGTATCGCGGCTCATTCACGTTGTACACGGCAAGTGCCGCGTTCGCATCGACAAGCCACATGAAGTCGTCAGCATAGCGGTCGACATGAGAGTCACCGTCGATGTCCACTGCCTTGAAGCGCTTGTCCTGACTTGATATCTCGCTTGGCATGAGGTCGAAAATTCGTCGTACGATGCGAGACCGGCCACCGGCGTACTTGGAGATGTCAGCGCGATACTGCTCCACGATGGCATTCTGTTGGATGCGGACGGCTTCGACCGAGTCGGTTCCCACGAATGCCTTCACGGGCTCTGGCATGCCACCGGAGATGAGATAGCGATGATAGAGCTCCGACATGCGACGGTCCACATAGTCGTCAACCGGCTCGCGCACCTCAAAGCAGCGTCTCACCTCCGAGATGACGTCTTCGGACAGTCCGTTCGCCCAGCAGTGTTCTTCGAAGTCGAGGGGATGCATGGTAAGTGTCGTCAGATAGCCGACGGGTGCCGACCGGATTGACCTGAGCTCGACGCCGAGCATGGAACCTGAGATGATGTAGTCGAAGTCATCGCGCTCGAGAAGAAACTTGAGGGCGGTAACAGCCTCCTTCGCCTCTTGAATCTCATCGATAAATATGAGCGTCTCGCCGGGGACGAGAGGCTCGTCCGCGAAGGCCGAGATTCGCATGAACAGCTCGCGCGAGCTGCGCGCCGTGGCAATCGCCTCGCGGGCGTCAGCATTCTCCAAGAGGTTCAGCTCGACCAGATGCTTCCAATGTGTACGGGCGAACTCGCGGACGAGATAGGTCTTCCCTATCTGCCGGGCACCGGTGACAAGAAGGGCTTGCTTGGTCTTGGCGTTCCGCCAGGATTCCATTTCCTGCCATGCTTTTCGTTTGAGCATGTAATCCCCCACCTGTGATTGTCAGTTTGCAATCCAATTATTAGGCTAAATTTGTCAGTTTGCACACCAAATATCATACCGTCATTGTCAGAATGCATGACTTTCACGAATGGCTGGTTGATT
>DCZG01000147.1:0-5532 GCA_002331575.1 Atopobium sp. UBA2090
CACCTTCGGCATCGGCCCGGCGGGCACCGGCAAGACCTACCTCGCCATGGCCATGGCGGTCGCGGCGCTCAAGCGTCGCGAGGTCGGCCGCATCGTGCTCGCCCGACCCGTCGTCGAGGCGGGGGAGAGTCTCGGCTTCTTGCCGGGCACCCTCCAGGAGAAGCTCGACCCCTACGTGCGCCCGCTGTACGACGCGCTCTTCGACATGACCGACATGGAGAAGGGCAACGCCCTCATCGAGCAGGGCATCATCGAGATCGCACCGCTCGCCTTCATGCGCGGGCGCACCTTCAACGACGCCTTCGTTATTCTCGACGAGGCCCAGAACACCACGGCGGAGCAGATGAAGATGTTCCTCACGCGCCTGGGCTTCTCGTCGAAGTTCGTGGTCACGGGCGACGCCTCGCAGCGCGACCTTCTCGGCGAGAACGGCCTCGACTCCGCCCGAGAGGTGCTCGAGGGCGTCGATGACATCGCCTTCGTCGAGCTCGACCGCAACGACATCGTCCGCCACTCGCTCGTGGCCAAGATCGTGGACGCCTACGATTCGGGCGCGCGCGACGCGGCCGCCAAGCGTGGGGAGGAGGTCAGGCATGGCTAACGAGTACGACATCGTCGTGGCCGACGGCGTGACCTCGCTCCTCTCCGAGGACGAGATCTGCTCCGACTGCGACCTGGTCCTCGCCGAGGAGGGCGTCGACCGGGACTGCCTGGTCTCCGTCTCGGTGGTGGGGAACGACGAGATTCGCTCGCTCAACGCCGAATGGCGCGGGCGCGACGCCGTGACCGACGTCATCAGCCTGGAGTGCGAACGTCCCGACGACCCCGACCTCGCCCCGGGCGAGCCCTGCGAGCTCGGCGACATCGTGCTCGCTCCCGCCCGCATCGCTGAGCAGTCGGCGGGGTTCGGCACGACGCCTGCCGACGAGTGTCGGCTTCTGCTCGTCCACGGGATGCTCCACCTCCTGGGCTACGACCACGTGGAGGAGGACGAGGCCCTCGCGATGGAGGCCCGCGAGGACGAGCTCGTCTCGCTGCTCCCGCTCGACGCACGCGTCGGTCACGTGCGCGTCACGCGGCATGAGGCGGGTGCGGACGAATGATTCCCGGCTCGAACAGCGACCATCCGAGCTTCCGGCGGAGCTTCCTCTTTGCCATCCAGGGCTTCCGCACGGCCGTCCGGAGCGAGCGCAACATCAAGGTCATGCTCGCCGCCGGCGCCTGTGCCATCGTGGCGGGCCTTATCGTGCAGCTCGATGCCCTGAGCTGGGCCATCGTGCTCCTCTGCTGCGGGGTCGTCATCTCTGCCGAGCTCGTGAACACCGCTATCGAGACGACCATCGACCTCGTGTCGCCTGAGTTCCACCCGCTCGCGGGCCGCGCCAAGGACATCGCCGCCGCGGCCGTCTGGGTGCTCGCGACAATCGTCGCAATCGTGGGCATCATCGTCTTCGTCCGCGCCATCTTCTTCTAGACCTGTCATCCCTCGGGAGGAAAACCCATGTCAGACCCTTCGGAAACCTCGGGCGAGAAGCCCTTCAAGAGCGGGTTCGTCGCCCTCGTGGGCAGGCCGAACGTCGGCAAGTCCACGCTCGTCAACGCCTGCATGGGCGAGAAGGTCGCCATCACGAGCCCCGTCGCCCAGACCACGCGTCGTCGCATGCGCGCCGTGGTGAACACGCCCGACTCGCAGCTCGTGATCATCGACACCCCCGGCCTTCACAAGCCCAAAGACGCCCTCGGCAAGGAGCTCAACCAGACTGCCCTCTCAGAGCTCGCCGATGCCGACGTCGTCGCCTTCCTCGTCGACGCCACCATGCCCGTGGGCACGGGAGACGCCTGGGTGGCCAAGCACGTCGACTCTGCGGACGCCGACTTCAAGCTCCTCGTGATCACGAAGGCGGACATCGCCAAGCCCGGTCAGGTGGAGGCGCAGCTCGAGGCCGCTCGCGCCCTCGCCGCCTTCGACGACGAGCTCGTGCTCTCCGCGACCGAGAACTTCAACGTCGACGCCTTTCTCGACATCGTCTCCGCGCACCTGCCCGAGGGCCCGCGGTGGTTTCCCGAGGACATGGACACCGACGCCACCCCGGAGGACCTCGTCGCGGAGTTCGTTCGCGAGAAGCTCTTCCTCAACCTGCGCCAGGAGGTCCCGCACTCCATCGGCGTGAGGTGCGAAGACATCGAGTACGCCGACGACGGGCACGCCTCCATCACGGCGACGATTCTCGTCGAGCGCGAGGGCCAGAAGGGCATCGTCGTCGGTCACGGCGGCGCCATGGTCAAGAAGGTGGGCATCGAGGCCCGCAGGGACATCGAGCGACTGCTCGGCTGCAAGGTCTACCTCGACCTCAGCGTGCGGGTCCAGCCCCAGTGGCGCCGAGACGCCAACGAGATTCGGCGGCTGGGCTACAGCTCGGAGGACTAGTGCCGGGTCGTCACACATATCGGACGAACGCCATCGTGCTCGACCGCACGAAGCTCGGCGAGCAGGACCTCATCCTCACCCTTCTCGCCTCGGACGGGTCCGAGGTGCGTGCCGTCGCCAAGGGCGCCCGCAAGCCCGGTGGTCGTCTCGCCGCACGGACCGACCTCTTCTCCGAGGTCGACCTGCTGATCGCCGTCGGCCGCTCGCTCGACGTCGTGTCCGAGGCCTCGCTCGTGAATGCCCACGTGGGCATACGCGGCGACCTCGACCGAGTGAGCGCCGCCTGTGCCGCCTGCGAGGTCGCCCGTCTCACCTGCTTCGACGGTACCGGGGACCCCTTCCTCTATCCGATCCTCTCCCGCGCGCTCCGCGCGTGCGAGGAGGCCTCGGACCGGTCCCACCTCGACCTCGCCGTCGCTGCCTACGTCTTCAAGGTCCTCGCCCACGGCGGCTGGCGACCGGAGCTCGACCAGTGCATCGCCTGCGGCGACGCTGCGCCGACCTTCTTCTCCGTCGGTGCGGGCGGGATGCTCTGCGAGAGCTGCGCTCGTGAGGTCGAGGGGGCCGAGCGCGTCTCGCCCTCCCTGACGTCATGGCTTCGCGCGCTCATGCAATCGACCTTCGACCAGCTCATGGCCGCGGAGATCGACGCCGACACCGCCCTCGCCCTTGCGGGGGTCGCTCACTCGTGGGCGTCCACCCACCTCGACGCGCGACTTCGGGCGTTCGAGTTCATGCTCGCCTCGTAGGGTTCTGGCAGCCGAGTTTCTTGTGGATGGGTGCACCTCGCGCGTCTCCTTTGCCTGGCTGTGCTATGCTCACCACGTCAATACCCCGAACCTGGAGGCTCGCCACTGCCTGACGACCATCCCAGTCCGGGGCGAATCTGTGTGAAAGGTGGTTCCACATGGCAGTTACCAAGGAGCGCAAGGCCGAGCTCATCGCCCAGTACGGCAAGGACGAGAAGGACTCCGGCTCCGCAGCGGTCCAGGTCGCCCTCCTCACCGAGCGCATCCGCGGCTTGACCGAGCACATGAAGTCCCACAAGAAGGACTTCCACACCCGTCGCGGCCTTCTCATGCTCGTCGGCAAGCGTCGTCGTCTTCTCTCCTACATCAAGAAGAACGACATCGAGGAGTACCGTACGCTCATCAAGAGCCTCGGCATTCGCGACAACATCCAGTAGCACCAGGTAATTCGGAGGGCGCCTGCGGGCGCCCTCTCGTTGTGCGCCCGAGAAGAGCGAGGGCGCGCTGCGGGCCGTGCGATGCGTCGCACACGAGCGCTGTCTCCCGGCAAGCACGGGAGGGTTCGCAAGACGGCCCGTCTGCAATGGGGTAGACGGAGGTAAGGGAAAAGAAATGGCAAAGGTTACACATGAGTTCGACCTCTACGGCAAGCACTACGCCCTCGAATCGGGCGAGCTCGCCAAGCAGGCCACCGGTGCCTGTCTCGTCAAGAGCGGCGACTCCACGGTCCTTCTCACCGTGGTCGTCTCGAAGGAGCGCAAGGACTACGACTTCTTCCCGCTGACGGTCGACTTCATCGAGAAGATGTACGCCGTGGGTCGCATCCCCGGCGGCTACCTCAAGCGTGAGGCGCGTCCCTCCGAGAAGGCCACGCTCACCGCGCGCATGATCGACCGTCCGCTGCGTCCGTCGTTCCCCGACGGCTTCCGCAACGAGGTCCAGGTCGTTGCCACCTCGCTCGTGGCCGACCAGATCCACTCGGTCGACACCCTCTGCGTCATGGGCGCCTCCTGCGCGCTCGCCGTGGGCGGCGTGCCCTTCGAGGGCCCCCTCGCCTGCGTTCGCATCGGCCGCAACACCGAGACGGGCGAGTTCCTCGTGAACCCGACCTACGAAGAGCGCGACGCCTCCGACCTCGACCTCGAGCTGGCCGGTTCGTCGACGTACATCTCCATGCTCGAGGCTGGCGCCAAGGAGATCTCCGAGGAGGACATGCTCGCTGCCATGGCCTTCGGCCAGGAGGCCATCGCGGCCTTCTGCGAGGAGGAGAAGAAGTTCCTCGCCAAGTACGAGGAGGCCAACGGCACCATCGAGCAGAAGAGCTACATCCTCGACGAGCCCATCGCCGAGGTCCAGGACCGCATCAACGCCCACTACGACGAGATGGCCGCCGCCCTCAAGGACCCCGACAAGCTCTCGCGCATCGGCAAGGTCGAGGCGCTCAAGGACGCCATCAAGGCGGAGTTCACCGCGGAGGAGCAGGCCATGTGGTCGCGCGCCATCCCCGTCGAGCTCAAGAGCCTCGAGAAGCACGCCATGCGCCAGATGGTCGTCGAGACGGGCGAGCGCGTCGACGGTCGTGCCGCCGACGAGGTCCGTCCCATCATGGTCAAGCCCGACTACCTGCCGCTCGTCCACGGCTCCGGCCTCTTCCAGCGCGGGCAGACCCAGGTGCTCTCCGTCTGCACCCTCGGCATGCTCAACGAGTGGCAGCGGCTTGACACCATCGAGCCCGTCGACGGCAAGCGCTACATCCACCACTACAACTTCCCGCCCTTCTGCACCGGCGAGACCGGCCGCATGGGCAGCCCCAAGCGTCGCGAGATCGGCCACGGCGCCCTCGCCGAGCGCGCCCTGCTCCCCGTCATCCCCTCCGAGGAGGAGTTCCCCTACACGATTCGCGTCGTGTCCGAGGTGATGGAGTCCAACGGCTCGAGCTCGATGGCCTCCACCTGTGGCTCCACGCTCGCCCTCATGGACGCCGGCGTTCCGCTCAAGCGTCCCGTCTCCGGTGTCGCCATGGGCCTCATCCAGGAGAACGGCAAGACGGTCGTCCTCACCGACATCCAGGGCCTCGAGGACTTCCTCGGCGACATGGACTTCAAGGTGACCGGCACGACCGAGGGCATCACCGCCATGCAGATGGACAACAAGGCCACGGGCCTCACGCCCGAGATCCTTCGCTCGGCGCTCATGCAGGCGCACGAGGGCCGCATGTTCATCCTCGGCAAGATGCTCGAGGCCATCCCCGCGCCGCGCGAGTCCACCAAGAGCTCCGCGCCGCAGATCATCAGCCTGCAGATCCCGACGGACAAGATCCGCGACGTCATCGGATCCGGCGGCAAGGTCATCCGC
>DCZG01000147.1:5665-5902 GCA_002331575.1 Atopobium sp. UBA2090
CAGCCCTTCGGCGCCTTCGTCGAGCTGCTTCCCGGCAAGGACGGCCTGCTCCACATCTCCCGCGTCGCCCAGGGACGCGTCGACAAGGTCGAGGACGTGCTCAACATCGGCGACGAGGTCCGCGTCAAGGTCCTCGAGGTGGACGAGAAGGGCAAGATCAGCCTCGACCGTCTCGACAAGCCCGAGGCGCCCGCAGGCTCCGGCGCACCGCGCGACCATGCTGACCGCGGCGATCGC
>DCZG01000008.1 GCA_002331575.1 Atopobium sp. UBA2090
CGTAAAGGTATGTAAGTCCGACCTCAACGCGCTTGTCGCGCGGCAGGTCGACGCCGTTGATACGGGCCAACTTGGTGCTCCTCTCTTAGCCCTGACGCTGCTTGTGGCGTGGGTTCTCGCAGATGACGTAAACCTTGCCATGGCGACGAATGATCTTGCACTTGTCGCACATCTTCTTAACCGAAGGACGTACCTTCATCGTCATTTCCTTCCGGTAGTTCTGGAACGAACTGGTGACGCAGCGGCGTGTCAGGTGGTGCTGGCTCGCCATTATGTCCTCGCCCAGCCGCAGGCGTGAATATCCGTGCTCGAGCGCCCCCTACTTGTAGCGGTAGGTGATGCGCCCTCTCGTCAGGTCGTAGGGTGAGATCTCCACGACGACCTTGTCCCCGGGGAGGATGCGGATGTAGTTCATCCTGATCTTTCCCGAGATGGTGCAGAGGATGGTCTTGCCGTTCTCGAGCTCAACGTTGAACATGGCGTTCGGAAGAGGCTCGATGACCTTTCCCCCAAGTTCGATTGCGTCTTGCTTACTCAACTTGCTCCCTCTCGACACTTTGACAGCGACCACTTATCATACAGAAAATTACCACGCCCGTCCAGGTCGCATCATATGAACACATGGGCCTGACGGAAGCGAGGAGAGCTACTCCTCGCCGCCCTGCATGGGAAGCCAGGGACCGACCTCGTCCTGCGTGAGGATGACGGGTCCGTCCTTGGTGATGGCAATCGTGTTCTCGTAGTGGGCGGCGGCCTTGTGGTCGTCGGTGATGACGGTCCAGCCGTTGGCGAGAACCTCGGTGCCGTAGCTCCCGAGGGTGATCATCGGCTCGATCGCGATGACCATGCCTGCCTGGAGCCTGACGCCACGACCGCGCTTCCCGTAGTTGGGGACGTTCGGGTCCTCGTGCATGACGTGTCCGACGCCGTGGCCCACGTACTCGCGCACCACGCCATAGCCGTGCGACTCGGCGAGCTCCTGGACGGCAGCGCCGATGTCACCGAGGTGATTGCCCGGCACCGCCTCGGCGATGCCCGCCTTGAGACAGTCGCGGGTGCACTCGCAGAGGCCCTTGAGCTCGTCGGAAACCTCGCCGACGTAGAAGGTCCATGCGTTGTCGCCGACCCAGCCCTGGTAGGTGGCGCCGGTGTCGATCGAGATGACGTCGCCCTCCTGGAGGATGGTCGCCGGAGACGGGATGCCGTGGACGATCTGCTCGTTCACGGACGAGCAGATGCTCGCCGGAAAGCCTCCGTACCCCTTGAAGGTCGGAACGGCGCCGTGAAGGCGGATGAACCCCTCGACCACGCTGTCGATCTCCTGCGTGGAGACGCCGGGCTTGACCATGGCTCCCGCGCGACGAAGGGCCGCCTTGGACAGAGCCCCGGCGGCCTTCATCTGTTCTATCTGTGACTCACTCTTGATATGAATCATGCAAGCTCGAGGAGGGTCTTGACATCGGCGAAGACCTCGTCGACCGGCCTATCCCCATCGACCTCCCTGAGAATTGAATGACCCTTGTAGTACTCGACGAGCGGAGCCGTCTGGTTCTGGTAGACGTCGAGGCGATGCTGGATCGTCTCGGGCTTGTCGTCGTCGCGCTGGTACATCTCACCACCGCACCTCGGGCAGACGTCGACGCCGGCCGGGGCCGTGTACCCACACGACCTGCAGGTGCGACGCGAGGAGAGGCGCTTGACGATGACGTCGGGCTCCACGGAGACGAGAAGCGCCGCGTCGAGCGTGCGGTCCATGGCGGCGAGCTCGGAGTCGAGCGTCACGGCCTGGGCGGTGTTGCGAGGGAACCCGTCGAGGATGAAGCCCTTCTGGGCATCGTCGTCCTCGAGACGCTCCTTGACGAGATTGATGACGAGCTCGTCCGGGACGAGCTTGCCGGCGTCCATGAAGGACTTCGCCTGCTTGCCGAGCTCCGACTGAGCCTTCACGGCCGCGCGGAGGAGGTCGCCGGTGGAGATGTGCGCGAAGCCATACTCCTCGACGAGCTTCTGCGCCTGAGTGCCCTTGCCTGCGCCGGGAGCGCCGAGCAGAACGATGTTCATGGTGCGACCGCCTTTCCCTTTGACCGCCTTGAGTTCCACTGGTGAAACGCTGCGGGGACTACTTGAAGAAGCCCTCGTAGTTGTGCATCTTGAGCTGGCTCTCGATGGAGGAGAGCGTGTCCATCGCAACGCCGACCATGATCAGGACCGAGGTCCCGCCGAAGGCCTGGATGAGCTGGTCGCCCGTGAACCAGAAGATGATCGTCGGGACGACGGCGAGCACGGCCATGAACAGGGCTCCGGGGAGCGTGATGTGGTCGATGGCACTCTTGATGTAGGCGGCGGTCGCCGAGCCGGGGCGAACGCCGGGGATGAAGCCGCCCTGCTTGCGCAGCTGGTCAGCGGTCTCCTCGGGGTTGAAGACCATCGACGTGTAGAAGTACGCGAAGACGACGATCAGCACCACGGAGAGGACCCAGTTGATCCAACCGGACGAGAGCGCGTTGGCGCAGGCGTTGACCCAACCGACGTTGGGGAAGAACACCGCGATCTGCGCGGGGAAGTACAGGATCGCTGAGGCGAAGATGATGGGCACGACGCCAGCGGTGTTGACCTTGATGGGAAGGTAGGTGGACTGGCCGCCCATCATCTTCCGGCCGACGACGCGCTTGGCGTACTGCACCGGGATGCGCCTCTGGCCGCGCTCGACGAACACGATGAGCGGCACGATCGCGATGATCACGATGAGGGTGATCGCCGTGAGGAGCACGTTGCCTGACGTGGTGACCGAGGAGATGAGCGCTGAGGGAAGGCCGGCCATGATGTTCGCGAAGATGATGAGCGACATGCCGTTGCCGACGCCCCGCTGGGTGATGACCTCGCCGAGCCACATGATGATGATCGCGCCGATGAGCATGCAGAACACCACGATGGTATTCTCGAGCGCCTCAGGGATGCCCATGTCGGTGAAGCTCACGCCATAGCTCTTGAACAGGAACAGGTAGCCGATGGCGTTGAGCAGCGCGAGGGCGATCGTGAGGTAGCGGGTGTACTGCGTGATCTTGCGCTGGCCGACCTCACCCTCCTTGGCGAGTTCGCCAAGGGAGGGGATGACGGCCTGCATCATCTGCAGGATGATCTGCGCGGTGATGTACGGCATGATGCCGAGGCTGAACACCGACATACGTGAGAGGGCACCGCCCGAGAACAGGTTAAGAACCGCCATGGCTCCGCTCGAGGAGAGGCCCGACTGGTACGCAGTCAGCATATCCTGGAACGGCGCCCCCGGAACGGGAAGGTAGGCACCGAAGCGATACAGCACGAGAATGGCAATCGTGATGATCAGCTTTTTCCTGAGCTCAGGTACGCGAAAGGCGTTGGCGATTCCCTTTAGCACGCTTGCTCAACCTTTCCACCAGCCGCCTCGATCTTGACCTTAGCAGAGGCGGAGACCTTGTCGACCTTGACGGTCAGAGCCTTGGTGAGCTCGCCG